>QHWR01000355.1 GCA_003223835.1 Acidobacteriota bacterium
CCGCGTTCGTCATCGGCGAAACGACGCTCTACCTCCACAAAGTGTTCGGCATCGGATCTCAGGCGATTGCGGCCCCGCAGGCGACGCTGATGGCGACGATCATCAAGGGACTGTTGAGCCAGAACCTGCCGTGGGGGCTCGTCCTCGTCGGGATCTTCGTGTCGGTGACGCTGGAGCTGTGCGGCATCCATTCCCTGTCGTTCGCCGTCGGCTCGTATCTGCCGATCGCGACGACCGCGCCGATTTTCGCCGGCGGCGTCGTGCGCTGGTGGGTGGAGAACAAGACCGGGGTGAAAGAGGAATCGGAGGTCGGCGCGGGCACGCTCTTCAGCTCAGGCCTGATCGCCGGCGGTTCGCTCTGCGGCATCCTCTATGCGGTGCTCGTCGGCACCAGTACGATCGATCCATTCCAGAAGGTCGGCAATCTGATTCCCGTGCTGCACTCGGCCGGCGTCGTGGGACAGCTCGCCGGCGCCGCGCTCTTCTTCGCGTTGGCCGTGGTGACCGCCCGTGCGGCGCAGAAGAAACTCGCGTAGCGCGCTCATCACCGCCGTCGCGGCGCTGGCCGCCGCGACGGCAACGCCCCAGGCGCCGGGCCGCATCGCGACGAGCGCCGAAGCGCTGGTCGCCTCGCCCGTCTTCTTCCACGGACGTCAGATCACCGTTCGGCGCGAGCTGGTCGAGGCCCGAGGGCTGACGGAGCTCGCGTCCACGTCGAAGCCGATCTTCGTCTTCTGGCGCGAAGCGCCGACGACGACGCGCGACGGCGAGGTGCGCGGCGAGTTCTGGGACCTCGGGCGGCTGCGGCCGGACGACTCGCGGTTCTCGTCTCAGAACTTCGGTCCGGTGCTCGAAGCCGCGTCGCGCGGAGAGTGGCCGGCGCGCGATCAGGTGTTCGTCATCCTCGGCGCCACGTTCGTCGAATCGCCGCTGCCGCAGCAGCCGTCCATTCGCGCGCTGGCGCTGGCGCCCGAAAAATACGCGGACCGCGGCGTCACGATCGCCGGACGCTTCCGGGGACGCAACCTGTTCGGCGATCTGCCCTTGCCCGCGGGCAAGAGCCGCTGGGATTTCGTGCTGCAGGCCGCCGACGGCGCCGTCTGGATCACGGGCCTGCGGCCGCGCGGCAAGGGGTTCGACCTCGACGTCGAAGCGCGCGTGGACACGGGGCGCTGGCTCGAGGTGACCGGAACGGTCCGTCGCGACGGTTCCCTCGTGTGGGTCGAGGCTTCGTCTATCGCCCTCGCATCGGCGCCGACGGAGACGCCGGTCGAGGTCACGGTGCCGACGGTGCCCCGCGAAGCGCCGCCGCGGGTCGTCTTCACGGCGCCGGTTGCGAACGAGACCGACGTCGAGGTGGCCGCGCCCGTGCGCCTCCAGTTCTCGCGCGACATGCAGGCGGCGACATTCCGCGATCGCGTCCGCGTCGCCTACACCGGCAACGCGCCCGCCGGCGCGCCGGCATCCCCTCCGCAGTTCACGGTCAATTACAACGAGGGCACGCGCGCCCTGGAGATCAAATTCGCGTTTCGGCTCGACCGCTTCCGCACGGTCCGTGTGGATCTACTCGAAGGGATACTGAGCGCCGTAGACAATCAGCCGCTCGCGCCATGGTCGATGACGTTCACGACGGGAGGATAGAGCTGCCAAAAGCGTCAGGACTCGGCGGGCCTGGGTAGAAGACGTCGCCTTATTGCACGAATAATCCAGGATGCGAACGCGACGATCATCACCACACAGACGATCACGACGATCGCGGCAATGGCTGGGTACTTCAGCGCGAGCGCGCCGAGGCCGATGACGAACGCGTCCTCGATGAAGCTCAGGAACCAGTTGCTGAACGGCTCCGGGCTCGTGTTCGCGACGGCGCGGGTGCTCGCCTTGGTCAGGTGCGTGCTCGCAGCCAGCGTCCCGCCGACCAGCGCGGCCACCGCCCTGGCCCCGGGGGACGCGTCGCCGAGCGTCGCGACGGCGATCAGCGCGCCGCCCGCCGGCCTGATCACCGTGTGCACCGTGTCCCACAGCGAGTCGAGCCACGGAATCTTGTCCGCGAAGAACTCGACGATGTAGAGCGCGATCGCGATGCCGATGATCCAGTTGTTGTCGAAGACGCGGTACTGCGGAGGAAGATCGACCCAGCCGTAGCGGCTTGCGAGCCCGAGGATCGCCACGGTCGCGTACAGGTTGATCCCGGCCGCGAAGGAGAATCCGAGCGTCCGGCCGAAGGTCGACAGTATCTCCATAAGGGACGACCTATTTTCACCACAGAGCTAACATCTCTGTTTTCTCTGTTGAATCATTCAGCATTCAGCATTTTACCGACTTCGTCGCGCGCGTGCGTCACGAGCGCGTCGCGGTCGTCGATCGTCATGCCCGTCGTTTCGATCGGCGCGCCGATGCGGACGCGGACGACCACGGGGTGGATCCACGGGCTCCCTTTCCGCATCGCGTCCCGCGCCCCCTTGATCGCGACGGGCACCACCGGCGCCTGCGCCTTCAGCGCCATGATGAAGCCTCCCTTCTTGAACGGCAACAGCTCGCCGGTCCGGCTTCGGGTCCCCTCCGGGAAGATCAGGAACGAGTTCCCCTCGCGCAGCGCGGCCGCGGCTCGCT
>QHWR01000353.1 GCA_003223835.1 Acidobacteriota bacterium
AACCTTGAACCCTCCGCGCTGATCCGAGGTCGGTGCCTTCGCCACCCACAGCTCCGCCATGCTGAAGCCGAACTGATTGTGCTTGGTGTCGAAGTTGCGGAACGGCGCGTCGCCCGACGGCTTCGTCGAGTAGTAGTCGTAATACACATCGGCGAGCCCGCCCAGCTCGGTGTTCTTGAAGAAGCTGATGATGCCGGCCTCCGGCGCCGGATCGGCCTTCGGCTCGGCGGCGGCAGGCGTCTCGGCCGGCGTCGCCGCCGGCGGGTTTCCGGCTGCCGTACCGTTCTGCGCGCGCGCCTGTTGCGACGCCGCGAGGCACAGCAGCAGCGCGATGCCTGCGCGGATCGCGGCTGCCGGCCCCGTGCCGTGCGCGCCGATGAACAACGAAGAGACTCGAGCCATTGCTCCTCCCTTGCTTCCTGAAAGCGCCCGGTTGCTGACGGGGACGGGCACACGACGGGCGTGCGGGCGCGGCGCCATCGCCGCGGCGCTCGTCATGCGCCTTCGGGTGGTGGCAGGCTGCTGAAAAACGCAACCTGCACTTTTCAACAGCCTGCTAGCTCTTGCTCGCGAGCGGCTGTAACAGCGGCTGCGCGCCGGCGGCGGCGACGCTGCCCGGCACACCGGCGGTTCCGTCGGAGCCGGGCGTGATCACGAAGTCGGGATAGCCGAGCACGCCCATCTCCGGCACGTCGAGCCCCTGGAGTTCCGCCGCCGCCGACACGCGGTTGCCGACCGTGACGTCCACGAGTTTGAAGAATGCGTAGAAGAGCGCGAAGATGAACACCGCGCAGGTCACCGTGCCGATCGCCTGCGCGGCGAACTGGCTCGCGTCGCCGTAGAAGAGACCGCGGACGGCGCCGGGCACGCCGTTCCATCCGTCGCCGTAGACGCCGTCGGCGAAGAGCCCGAGCGAGAGCACGCCCCAGGCGCCGTTCACGCCGTGCACCGCGATCGCGCCGACCGGGTCGTCGATCTTCAGCGTGCGCTCGATGAACAGCGCGGCGACGACCACGAGCACGCCCGCGACGGCCCCGATCAGCACGGCCGACACGCTCGTCACGAACGCGCACGGCGCCGTAATCGCGACGAGTCCGGCGAGCATGCCGTTGGCCATCATGCTCGGGTCGGGCTTGCCGAAACGATTCCACACATACAGCATCGCGGTGAGCGCGCCGGCCGCGCCGGCGAGCATCGTATTGACGGCGATCACGCTGATCCGCAGGTCGCCGCCGGCGAGCGTCGATCCGGGATTGAAGCCGAACCAGCCGAACGCCAGGATGAACGTCCCCAGAATCGCCATCGGAATGTGATGGCCGGGGATTGCGACGGGCTCCCCATCCTTCGTGTACTTCCCGATGCGGGGCCCAATCACCAGGGCTCCCGCCAGGGCCGCCACGCCCCCCACCATGTGGACGACCGACGAGCCGGCGAAATCGACGTGCCCGTGTCCCAGGTGGAAGTTGGCGCCGAGCTGCGACAGCCAGCCGCCGCCCCACACCCAGTTCGCGTAGAGCGGGTACGCCACCATGGCCATGAAGAACCCGAAGATGACGAATGCGGAGAACTTCCACCGCTCGGCCATCGCGCCGGTCGGGATCGTCGCCGCGGTGTCCATGAACACCATCTGGAACAGGAACAGCGCGAAGACGCCGACGTCGTAGCTGTCGCCGCTGAGGAAGAAGCCTTTCAGGCCGAGGAGACCGAACGGCTTGCCGAACAGGTTGACGACGAACTCGTGGTTGAGCGGCGCCGTGCCCCCGAGCGCCGCGATCGCGCCGACGCCCCCCATCTGGATCGCGTAGCCACAGACCCAGTAGCCGAGCATGCCGATCGCGTACACCATGAAGTTCATCCCCATCGTGTGCGCGACGTTCTTGGCCCGCGTGAACCCCGTCTCGACGAGCGCGAAGCCGGCCTGCATGAACATGACGAGAAAGCCGGCGAGCAGCGTCCAGACCACGTTGATGGCGATCTTGTTGTGCCCGACCGTGTCCATCACCTCCGCAAGCGTCGGGTTCTTCGGATCCTTGACCCCGACGTCCTTGGCGGTGCCGGTCGTCGCACCCGTCGGATCGCTGGCGGGGCTCGACGCGCCGATGGCGCCCTGGGCCTGGATGACCGGCGTCTGAACGATGGACGTCAACGCCATCGCAACCAGAAATCCAGCGAGCAGCCGGCAGCAGAAACGGACACGCTTGTTCATCGCATCTCCTCCGTCGCGCACCCCGCGCGCGTCGCGCACATTGCGTGAACCGTTCAGCAAGACGAACGCCACGACCGTACGCAC
>QHWR01000111.1 GCA_003223835.1 Acidobacteriota bacterium
CTCGTCGTCTGCGCGGTAACCAGTGCCGGATAGCTCGCGAGGATAGCGGCGGCAAGGGCGAGACCCTGCACACCCGTGCGCCATCTAACGAAGGACATAGACTCCTCCTCTACTTCCGTCCAAGCCTCGGCGACCGAAAGTGTAGACTCGATAGCTAGGCCCGATCCGCACCCAAAGTCAAGAGGGAATCAGCGCTTTTTCCACTGGCGGAGCAACTCGAGCGCAACCGCGTGCCGCGGATTCCTCTGCAGCAGCCGCTCGAGCACCGCGACGGCCTCGCTGGTGCGTCCCGCGCGGTAGTAGATCTTGGCCAGCGTGACGTAGCCTTCCTCGTACGCGGGTGTTCGCTTGAGGGCCCCTTCGAGCAGACTGACCGCGGCATCCGATTCCCCCTTCGAGACCAGCACCAGCGCGAGGTTGTTCGCCGCCTCTCCGTAGTCGGGGCGGCGGCCGAGCGCGTCGCGAAAGTAGCGCTCCGCGCGAACCATGTCGCCCGACCGTCCGTACAGCAGCCCCAGATTGTTCAAGGCTTCCGGAAAATCGGGCTGCAGCGCCAACGCTTTTTCGTACAGCCCGCGAGCCTCGTCATCATGACCGGTCAGCAGGAGGGCGTAGCCGAGGTTGTTCAGGGCATCCGGGTACTCGGGAATCGACGCCAGCGCCGCGCGGAATCGAGCGATCGCGCCCTCGAGATCGCCGCCTTGCGCGAGCAGCGTTCCGAGATCGTTGCTCGCTTCGGCGAGATCCGGCTGCAGCGCGAGGGCGCGCTCGAATGCGGATCGCGCCGGCGCGGTCCTGCCGGTCCTGACCAGCAGCGCGCCGAGACGGTAAAGCGTGGAGGCCCCCGGGTTCGCCTGCGCGGCGCGCTCGAACGCCACGACGGCGGCGGCGTCGAGGCCCTGATCGAGCAGCTCCCGCCCGTACGGCAGATAGTTCCGAAGCGGCAGACCGGAGTAGAACGCTCCGGCGAACGGCACCGCGCGAGCCAGCCGCTCGTCAGGAGGCGCGTCGATGGCCGCGGCATCCTTCACGATCTCCGCGACGTCGACGCGATCGCGATAGACCTTCACGACGCCGCTGACGGCGTCGAGGAGCAGACACGTGGGGAGGCGCAGATCCTGACGGTTCATGAACAGGTGCCGGGTCAGAATCGCGTAACTCAGGCGGACTTCGGGCGACGCGACCACGACCGGCACCGGGGCTCCGGCAAACATCCGCCGCGACGCCTCATCACGTGGATCGTCAATCGCGATCGCGATGGCTCCCACACCGGCCTGACCGAGCGCACCGGCGCCGCGCGAGAGCGCGTCGAACGCGGCCCGAGCCGCGGCCACGTCGAACGACCACAGAAGGACGACGGCCGGTTTTCCTCGCAGCGAGGCGAGCGAACGCGGGGCGCCGGAGAGGTCCCGCAGCGAAAAGTCCGGCGCCGGGAACGGCTCGTACATCCACGTCGCCGCAGGCGGAGACGCCGTCGTACGCGCGACCGACGGCGGCGCGTTCCCCGCCGATCGCCGAGCCAGGGCTTCCGTCCGGATGTCACTCCCCTCGACGATCCGAACGCGGCTGTTCAGCGGCACATCCGCGAACGTCTGCGTGCCGCCGGCGGGCCATTCGACGGTCAGCTTCACGACGCGCTCGCTCGCGCCGAGGCCGATGATCAGCTCCTTCGAATGTTGCGACAGGAACCCGGACCCGGCCTGCACGATCTTCGTGCGGCGGCCTTCGACAGGCTCAGGCCGCCCCGAGCTTGTCGAGGGGCGCATCCGATCGATCTCGACGATCACGCGGGCGCCGATGGCGTCGCGATTGCTCTTCGTGCCAGCAAGCCGCACCGCGAGCGAAGCCGTGTGAGGCGCCTCGAAATCGTTCCGGAACACGCGAAGCTGCGGTGCCTGTCGGGCCGCCATCACGACGAGGTCCTGGTCGCCGTCGCCGTCGACGTCGAGCGTCGCGAAGGATCGTCCGTCCTGATCGAGATCGAGTCCGAGCGCGCCCGAGACCTCGTCGAAGCCTCCGTGTCCGTCGTTGCGCAGGAACACGTTCCGCTGATGGCTGGCGATCGATCCGTGGATCAGCAGCTGGTTCATCGCTCGCCAGGCATCGTCATAAGCCGTGCCGGGCGCCCGTGCGGGCGGCGAACGGGCGACCACCTGCCGCCAGAAGAATCCCTCGAGGTCTTCGCCGGATCGCGTCAGCATCCCGTTGACGATGTAGAGATCGTCCCAACCGTCGTTATCGAAATCGAGCGCATCCGAGCACCACGCCCAGCGGCCCAACTCGGCATGCGCCGCGAGCGTCCTGTCTTCGAACCGGCCGTTTCCGAGATTCCTGAAAAGAGCATTCCCTCGCGCGTGCCGGCGGTAGAGCGCGCGCACGTCCGGCGTCGCATCAGGCATGAACGCCGGCGCCGACGTCACGCGCCGGCCGGGCGCGCTCCACATGTTGCCGGTGTAGATGTCGAGCCGTCCGTCGTTGTCGTAGTCGAGGAAGGCCGCGCTCATCCCGGCGCCGTGATCGAGAACGCCCACCGAAGCGGCGACGTCCTCGAACATGACCCTGCCATCCCGGAGCCCGAGATTACGGTAGAGGTTCTTGGTCCCGAAGTCGTTCGCGACCAGAAGGTCCGGCCAGCCGTCGCCGTCGTAGTCGGCCCAGGCGGCCGCGAAGTGATAGCGATCGTTGCCGGCGTCGAGACCGGTCCGCGCCGTCACATCGACGAACCGCCCGTGGCCGTCGTTGCGAAAGAGAACGCCCGGCGGGCCATTGCGCGCGTCGTAGTACGGCGCTGGCGTTCCCGCCTTGTCTTCTCCGGCGCCGAAGAAATACGAGTAGACGCAGACGTACAAATCGAGGAAGCCGTCGCGGTCGTAGTCCGCCATCGCGATCGACGTCAGCACCCCCTGCAGTGGCCGTGCGAAGTGGAACGCGTCCGGGATGACGGTGAAGTGCGCCTTGCCATCGTTGATGAAGAGAAGAAGCTGGGTCGCGGTGGCCAGCACGAGGTCCTCGTCGCCGTCGTTGTCGACGTCGGCGAAGAGCGACTGCGCGGTGTCGTCGAGGACTCCAACTCCCGCGGCGTCGGTGATGTCCTCGAACGTGCCGTCGCCGCGATTGCGGTAGAGGCGGTTGGGCAATCCCGCCGGCTGGGCGACGTACAGATCGTCGAGCCCGTCGCCATCCGCATCCCCGACCGACACGCCGTGATGGCCGTTCGAGTCGCGCGTCAGGACCGAATCGAACGTCGCCATCCAGGAGTCGAGATCGATGCCGAGCTGACGCCTGAACGAGTCGTTGCGGCCGAGCGCCGCCTCCGTGATCTCGGTGAAGATGCGGCTTCGCGCGCGGCTGACCACGTGCGACGCCGCGGTCCATCGGACGACCCGCCATCCGGATGCCTGCCGCCCCTCGACCGGCTCGGGGCGTCCTGAGCTTGTCGAAGGGCGCCAGGTCATTTCCCATTCGCCGACATGCTCGACGCGGTACGCCGTCGTGCCGGCCCCGACGATGTCGTACCGGGTCGTGGTGCGGACGCCTGCCGGCGAATCGGCCGCGCCATCGGGCTCGATGGTCGTGATGAGGAACTCCGCGACCTCGACGTCGCGAAGATCGTGAATCAGCCGCGGCAGTTCCGCGCTGAACGCGCGCGCGTCGAGCGTGAGATCGCGCGGCAGATCCTTCGCTCGCTCCACCTCGAGCGGCCCCACCTGACCGCCGGCCGCGCTCTCGACGGGGAGAAGCCGGGCACCGCGGAAGTCCGGATCGAGCAGCCGCGCGATCACCGCGGCCGTCCGCGTTGGCCCCGAACGCATGGCGTCGGACAACTCGCGCAGCCGGCCTTCGATCTCCCGGACGTCGCGCTCCAGCGGGAACGCATCGCTCCCCGGCTCCACCTGTTTGAGAAATGACTGCAGTGACTCCGGACTGGGCAGCGCGGGCGAGTAGATATGCTTCTCCTGCGACTGCGCCGCGGTCCCGGCGCAGACTGCGAACAGAAGCGATAATCTGAGAACCCTCGTCAATTCACCAACGCACCAATCCACTAATTCACCAATTCCAGTGTGTGGAGGTGCCAATCACGTTGTGGGTGCTGCCACTCTAGGCGCCTTCCCGGCCAGGGGTCAACACGGGGCCGGCGATGTATCATGCGCTCGGCATTGGCGCTCGAACGGAGGCGGCAGTGAAGACCAACCGACGTGAGTTCCTGGCCGCGGCCGCCGCGGCGCCGATCGTGTCTCCGATATTGCTCGGCCTGCAGGACAAGTCCGGCACGAGGCCCCCGATCGTCGGGCAGGGCGCCTACACCTACGAAGCGATCCACGACTGGGGCGTCCTGCCGCCGCGCATCAAGTACGGCAACACCCACGGTGTCGTCCAGGATTCGCAGGGGCGCGTCTACATCCACCACACCGTGTACGCCGATAGCGAGAGCCCGGATTCGATGGTCGTCTTCGACCCGGACGGGCGGTTCGTCCGGTCGTGGGGACGCGAGTTCCGTGGCGTCGCGCACGGTCTGCACATTCGCAAAGAGGGATCGGACGAGTTCCTGTACCTGACGGTCAACGCGGCGAATCCGAAGCTCTCGCCGCAGCCCGAGATGCAGGCCGTCGTGCTGAAGACGACGCTCGCGGGCGAGATCGTGTGGAAGATTCAGGGCCCCCCGGACATCCCGCAGTACAAGGCCGTCGTGGACGGGCCACCGCCGCGGTACAACCCGACGAACATCGCGATCGCGCCCAACGGCGACCTCTACGTCGGCGATGGCTACGGCTCGTACTACGTCAATCAATACACGCGCGACGCCGAGTACATCCGCACGTTCGGCGGCAAAGGCTCGGAGCCCGGACAGCTCAACGAGCCGCACGGCATCTGGGTCGACACCCGCGGGGCCGCGCCAATCCTCGTCGTCGCGGATCGGCGCAACAATCGTTTGCAGCGGTTCACGCTCGACGGCAAGCCCATTGACTTCATCACTGGATTCCGGCTGCCGTGTCATTTCGACGAGCAGAACGGGATGGTGGTTGTGCCGGACCTGCACGGCCGCGTCACGCTGATGGATGCCACCAACCAGCTCGTCGCGCATCTCGGGGATTCGAACGCGCCCACCTGGAACAATCCCCTACGCACGCAGCCCCGCGATCGGTTCATCCCCGGCCAATTCATCTGCCCGCACGGCGCCTGCTTCGATCGCGACGGCAACATCTTCGTGGTCGAGTGGGTGGAAGTGGGGCGGGTGACGAAGCTGAGGAAGGTGGCGTGATTACCAGGAGCAGCATCATGAAAACACGTCGGATGACGCGGCGTGAGTTCGTCGGCGGGGCCCTGGCCGCGGCCGGAGTCGTCGCAGGCGCGCCCGCGTTGCTGCGAGGCCGGAATCTCAACGACAAGCTCGATATCGCGTTCATCGCCGCCGGCGGCCGGGCAAACGCCAGTTTCAGCGAGCTCACCATGACGCCGGGACGCGAGGACGCCGGACGAGACCGCGGGAGCGCCGCGGGTCCGACCGCGCCCCATCCCGACGAGAACGTCGTCATCCTGTGCGACGTGAACCAGATCGCGCTGGACCGCGCGTCGCAGCGGTTCCCGAAGGCCCGGACGTTCACCGACCTCCGCCGTGTCTTCGATCGCCCCGATGCGTTCGACGCCGTCGTGGTTTCGACGGCCGAGCACACGCATGCGTTTGCGACGTACCTGGCGCTGACGCACGGCAAGCACGTGTACTGCGAAAAACCCCTGACCTACAACATCTGGGAAGCGCGCCTCATTCGAGAGACGGCCGCGAAGTACCCGAAGCTGTCGACGCAGATGGGCAATCAGGGACACGCGTCACCTGCGCGCCGCCGGATCAAAGAGATCTTGATGACCGGCGTCATCGGACCGGTGCGCGAAGTCCATGTCTGGGCGGACCGCGCGTGGGGACTCCAGGACGCGGCGTCCGCCGAGAAGTTCGACAAGCCGCACGGGTTCTACAACGGCGTCCAGATCGTCGATCGGTTCAGGGAAGAGATGCCGATCCCGCCCACCAATCATTTCGATCTGTGGCTCGGACCGGCGCCGGCGCGGCCGTACCACGAGACGTACTTCCCGGGCCCCCGTTGGTACCGGTGGTGGGACGTCGGCAACGGCACGATGAGCGATCTGGGTAGCCACGACAACGACGTGGCCTACACGGTGCTGGACATCAGACAGCCGCTCACGATCGAAGCCTATTCGCCCAACGTTCCGACGGCCCATAAGGAGCTCGCGCCCGCGACGATGAGAGTGACGTATGAATTTGCGGCTTCACCGTCCGGCGCGCCGCCCGTGAAACTCTTCTGGTATCAGGGAGACATCAAGCCGCCAGGATGGGTGCCGGAGTGGGGAGGCCGCTCGCAGCTGTTCATCGGCGACAAGGGCATGCTGCTCGGGAACGGCAAACTCCTCCCCGAGGAAAAGTTCAAGGACTTCGAGATGCCGCCCGAAACGCTGCCGCGCTCGCCCGGCCATTGGATCGAATGGGTGAATCACGCCAAGGGCATCGGTCCCGTGCCGGGCTCGAACTTCCAGTACTCCGGCTGGACGACCGAGGCGAATCATCTCGGCAACGTCGCCTACCGGACCGGAAAGAAGATCGAATGGGACTACCAGCATCTGCGCGCCCGCAACGCGCCGGAAGCGGCGCCCTTCATCAAGCGGGAGTACCGGAAGGGCTGGGATGACATCCTGAAGTCGTAGCTCGCACCGCATCGGAGATCCGCATGTCCATGACGCGGCGTGATTTCGTCAGGCAAGCCGCCCTCGCCTCCGCGGCGGCGCCTGCGCTGGCGCAGGTGCCGGCCCCCGTGCAGGCGAAGGCAGCGGTCAATCCGCTGCCGGTCCGCGTCGGCATGACCGACTGGAATCTGGGGCAGCGCGGCGACGTCACGAAGATCGCGCTCGCGCGCGAGATCGGGCTCGACGGGATTCAGGTGAGCCTGCAATTCCCCACCGACGGAACGCCGAGCCTGCGGGACCGGAAGACGCAGGCGGCTTTCCGGCGCGCCGCGCTCGAGAACGGCATTCAGATCTGCTCGCTCGCCATCGGGTCGCCGGGTCGATCGCGGCTGCCGCTGCACACCAACCCCGCCGCCGCGATCCTGCTCACCGAGGCCGTTCAGGTGGCGCGTAATCTCGGCACGAACAACATCCTGCTGCCCATCCTCGGCGACAGCCACATCGACATGACGAGTCAGTCGCAGGTAGACAGCTTCGTCGCGATGATGAAAGAGGTGGCGCGGTACGCTGAGAAGTACGGGGTGGTGGTCGGTCTGGAAGACTGGATCCCCGCCGAGGACAACATCAGGCTGCTGGACGCCATCGGATCGGACTACGTCGCCGTCTACTACGACGCGCACAACATCGTCTCGCGGGACGCCCGCCGCGGCCGTGGGGAGGACGTGTACGCGGAGCCGAAGATGCTCGGCAAGCGCATCCACCAGATTCACGTGAAGAACGCGAACATGCTGCTGTCCGAACCGGGCGGCCGCGTGGATTGGCCCCGAATGGCCAGGGAGTTCTACGAGATCGGTTATCGGGGCTGGTACGTCCTCGAGACTCCGGCGCCGACGAAGGACATCCTCGCCGACACGCGCGCCAACATCGAATATGTGAAGAAGACGTTTCGCATGCCTCCGCCACCCGCGGCTTGACAACGGGACAGCCCCCACAATCCGTCTCGACCCACGACGGTCTTCCGCGCCATGATGGCGGAACACCATGTCCCTGTCTTCCCGCCGACCGCTGGTCTTCCTGCTGCTGGCCGTTTCCCTCGGCCTGCTCATTCCAGGCTTGTTCGCGCCCGTCCTCACGATTCGAGGCACGCTGACGCGGGAGGGGATCGCGCGCGCCACGCCGATGATGCTCGAACGCGGGCTCAGCGACGACACGCTCCGGACGTTGAAGTCCATGATGGATCCCCGGCTCGTGGCAGGGCTGGAAGGCATGGGAACCGATTTGCGCAAGGCCATCGTCGACAGGCTGGGGCCGCAGATCACGGCGTCGCTGCAGAAGAGCGCGTCAGAAGTCGAGATCTACGAGCAGACCCGCAGCATCGTCGGATCGGTCCGCCGGCTGTATGAGGTTGGGAGTCCCGTGCCCGCCACGCTCATCCTGCTCTTCAGCGTCATTGTCCCGTTTGGCAAGATGGCCCTCGTGGCGTGGGCGATGTTCATCACGAATGCTGAACGGCGAGAACGAACGCTGCGGTTCGTGGAAACGATTGCGAAGTGGTCCATGGCCGACGTGTTCGTCGTCGCTCTGTTCATCGCCTATCTGGCGGCGCAGGCCAGCCAGACGACGGACCCGCGTACGGCACCGGCGTTGATTACCTTCACGGCCCGCTTCGGCCCGGGCTTTTACTGGTTCGCCGCCTACTGTCTCTTCTCGCTGGCGTCGCAGCAGCTCACCGCGCGATGGGCCGCGGCTGCTCAACAGGAGACTGCTGCAACCACGTGAGTCGGATGCGTCTCGCTCTTTGGTGTGGGGCCGCTACCCGTTCTTCCGGCGGACGCGGGTGTCGGTTTGCGCGATTCGTTGCTGTGATCGTTCAGCGCGCGCGCGAGCCTTCATCGCGGCACGGCGTGCCATGGCCTGGCGCTCTTTCGACGCGCGGATCAGGTCGTCGGTCAGGAGACGATAGCCGCAGGCGGGATTGTCGCAGACCCACGCAGAAGCACCCCGCTTCGTGTCGGGCCGTGCCTTCCGGTATTGCAGCACACCGGCGCGGCAAAACGGACAGAGGCCGTGGTCGCTTTCAGCGGGACGATCACCCGCGGGACGACGTGCGTGGCGGTGCATGCTGGCTCTCACGGCACCGAGGTTCTGGATGTTCGGGGGCTTCCCGAGTATACGCCGATTCCGGCCAGCGGGGTGCAGTGTCAGCCGACGCGGCTCGCCCAGGGTCATCGCTGACGGCGTAGCGTACGGACATCGGCGAGCCAAATGAATCCCTTCTTCCCTCTGGGATTGGTCTCGTCGCTGCGGCATCACAGGCGGACGGAGATTGCACCGTGACCCGTGATTAGCTATAATGGCTAAACTGGCTAGAAAAGGATCATGAAAACAGTAGCCGCGACTGAAGCCAAGAATCGCCTCGGGGCAATCCTCGACGAGGCACAACGCGAACCCATCGTAATCCGCCGGCAAGACCGCGACATCGCTGTGGTTCTGTCGATGGCGGACTACGAGAGGCTTCGTGCTGGCAACATCCAGGCGTTTCTCGATCTCCGCAAGGAGGTCGCGGCGCAAGCCGCCGCGAACGGCCTCACAGAAGAACGTTTAGCCGAATTCTTGACGGACGATGACGCGTGAGCGCGTCGTCGTCAACACCAATGTCCTGATCAGCGGCTTGCTTTCAACGACGTCGACTCCCGCGAAAGCTGTCGGCCGTGCAATCACAGCCGCGCAGCTCGTCGCCACCGCCGACACACTTCGGGAGTTGATGACGAAGCTGCTCTCGCCGAGATTTGATCGCCACGTATCGCGCGAACGACGCGACGCGTTGCTGATGCGCCTGGCACCGCTCATCGAAATCGTCGAGGTCCTGCAGCCAATTCGAGCGTCGCGCGATCCGAAGGACGACAAATTCCTCGAGGCCGCCGTGAACGGTCGCGCAGACGTCCTTGTGACTGGGGACAAGGACCTCCTGGAATTGCATCCATTCCGCGGAACCACCATCCTTACGCCGGCATCCTACGTCGATCGACAGGTCTGATTCGCTCCAACCGTCCGCGTCCCGGATCATCTGCCGCCGGCCGTTCGGCCGGCCCGCCATAGCGCTTCGTGCGAAGGCGGCGAGAGGCCCCAACGATCGCGCCCACGCGAACGGAGCGGAGCGAGCGACGAAGCGCGAGCGGAGCGAAGTGAGCTAGTCGGGGTGCAGGGGTCCCCGACGATTCAAGAGATGGAGGCGCCGCCCGGATTTGAACCGGGGATGGAGGTTTTGCA
>QHWR01000358.1 GCA_003223835.1 Acidobacteriota bacterium
GAGATCGTCTGCGCGTGACAACCGGAGGCCGATGAGCGCGTCGATCACCGCCCACGGCTGATAGCTTTCCGGCGGCCCCGCCTCGAGCAGGCCCGTTCTCGGCGCGAGATCCAGTCCTGGTCCCACGATGAGCACGCGGCGGACGCGGACGTTCGGATCGAGCGATCGGAGGATCGCCAGCCCGAGGTAGACGAGGTATCCCGCTTCCACTTCCGTATCCGTGCTGAGCCCGCGCGCGCGGTACAACCCGGCGACGGCGTCCGCCGCGCCGGGCGACCGCTGCGCGACGAACTCCTTTTCATACAGGAAGCGCATCGCGCGGAGATATTCGTGCAGGAGTCCCGGCAGCCGGGCGCTGCGCACCGGAAAAGTCTCGTTCACGAGCGCGCGGAAGTACGCGAGCCGCGGATCCTGCGAGGGCAAGTCAACCGCTCGAATCAGCGCGCCGACGCGCGATCGCACGGGCACGGGGATGCGCGCCAGCGGCGCCCGTGACGTTCGCAGGAATGTGTCGCGTTCGCGCGGCGCCAGCGATTCGACCAACCCCTTCGCGCTGAGCGCCGGCTCGATCGGCGGCAGATCGGTGAAGCGCGCCGACTGCAGCGCGTAGAAGATCAGGTGGTCGAGGTCTCCCTCGCGGACGCGGCGGAGATTCGATTGATGAACGCGCTGAACGTAAGCCGGAAACCCGCCGGCCGTGATGCCGTGCGCCGCGAGGCGTGAATGAAGAGGCGCGGCGTCGGCCCAGCTGATGCGTGCGACCGTGCGCGCCGGGGAAGGGATCGCCGCCGCGACGGCCAGCGTCGCGGCGGCGAGGCGGTGAACGGTCAACGATCCTCGGACCCCGGTCCTCGGACCTCGACCTACCAGAGCAGCCGGAATCCGAGCTGGACGAACCGCTGGAAGTTCGACTGCCCCGTGGTGTTGCGATTGATACGCCCGAAGTCCGCGGACGATGTGGTTTGGTTGTAATTGCGTTCGTCGTACATCGGGCTGTTGAAGACGTTGAACGCTTCGAAACGGACCTGCGCCCGCACCTTCTCGGTCACGCGCGTCGTCTTGGAGAAGTTCAGGTCCAGCTCCCAGAACGAGGGCCGGCGGAACTCGTCGTAACGGAACATCGCGGTCCGGCGCTGGAACGGTTCACGAACCAGGAAGTACGGTTCCGTGCAGCCGAACGCGACGGCCGCATCCAGGAGGCGGATGGAACCATCGGCGTTGCGCTGCCCGACGCAAGGTTTCACGCCGTAGATGAACTGCCCGTCCTTCTTCCCGGAGAGCGCAATCTTCGCCGGATCCACCAAGAGCTCGACGTTGCCGGGCATGTCCCACGGCTGACCGGACTGGAACACGAACATCGGCGCGAGCGACCAGCCGCCGAGCAGGTAGCCGACGAGGTCCTTACGGTCCCTGCCCGGCATTTCCCACACGCCGGACGCGGTAAGCGATGCTTGCGATGGGAAAAATAGGGGCCGCGGTTCTTCAGCATCGAAACGTCGTCGACGAAGGCGCTCCCGATATTGGTAGTTGTATTCGCCCCGTCTTCGGTCCACCGCGGCACCCACGTGTAAGTCGCGTTCAGTGTCAGCCCGCGCGACCAGCGCTTGTTCGCGACGAACTGGGCCGAGTCGTACCACATCCTGCCGAAGTTGCCCTCGGTCATGGTGATGCCGCCGAAGGCGGGGTACGGTCTGGCCAGTTCGAAGCGCGAGAGCGTCGCGTTCGTGAAGCGCGTCGTGCCCTCGAACCCGGCGACTCCGAAGAACGGGTTCGGCAGCAGCGCGTCGCAGATCGACCGGCTGCCGCCCAGCGAGAAGTCGCATTGCCGCTGGAAATCGGCGGAGGGTTCGTTGAGGCCGCCCCAGTTGCCCTGGACGTCGCGGCTGCGGCTTCCGACGTAAGTCGCTTCCAGCGCCACCTGCCACGGGAGTTCCCGCTGGATGCCGATGGAGAACTGGTGCACG
>QHWR01000112.1 GCA_003223835.1 Acidobacteriota bacterium
TTGGGGCCGTTCAGGTACGGCGCCGTCGCGTCGATCGCGGGCCCGGGCTGCTGGCCGGCATCGATCATCTCTTTCAGCTTCACGTCCATCACGCCGCTCGTATTCCCGCCCGTCCTCATCGTTGTCACGCCGCCGGCGAGGTACAAGCGGACGAAGCTCTCGCCGAGGTTCCCGTAGAAGCCGGGCCCCGTCGGGTAGTAGAGATGCTCGTGCACCATGACGAGGCCGGGGATGACGGACTTGCCCGTGAGATCGATCGTCGTCGCGTCGTCCGGCGGTGGGGTGGACGCCGACGGCCCGAGGCGATCGATCAGCCCCTTGCGGATCACGATCGTCTGATCGTCGCGCGCCGGCGCGCCGGTGCCGTCGATCACGCGCACGTGCGTCAGCGCGATCACCGGCGCGTTCAGCTTGATGAACGATTTGACGGCGTCGCCGAACTGCGGCGCCTGGGCCGAGAGAACGGCGACCGACAAGGCGATCGCGACGATGAGGGCCATTCTAGTCCGCATACGTTACCTCGGGCACTCTCGCGTTGCTCGCCGGGGCGGCGCCATCATTTGCTCCGCCTCCGCGGCTTCGCTGCACTTCACTCCGGCTACGCAAACGATGGCCCCGCCTGACGCGCACAACACCCGCGTAATCCATCGGCTCGCTCACAGAAGCCGCGGCGATCACCGGGAACAAACCGGAATCCCTGTGTTCTCTGTTATCTCTGTGGTGATCACGCACGCCCGTCAGCGCTCCCGTGTCGCGCGATAGCTGCGGCGCGCCCGCGCGGTGAGGCCCGACGCGTTGACGCGGACCTCCAGCGTGTGCAGCTTGCCATCCAGCTTCGCCGGCTCGAAGCCGAGCGCGTACTGATGGTGCAGCTCGTCGGCGACGCGGGCGAACGTCCGCGCGAGATCCGCCGTCGACGTCAGTTCGAAATATCCTCCGCCCGTCTGCCCGGCAATCTTCGGCAGCCCGGGATCCGGACGGCCCGCCGCGGCGCGGCCGAAGCCGCCGAATCCCGGGTTCACGCCGGCGAGGCCGATGGCATATACCATCACGTCCTCTTCCTCGGCGCGCTTCATCGCGTCCTTGAGCGTGATGTTGTTGTTGCTGAAATTCATCGGCATGTCCACGCCGTCGGTGAAGACGAGCACGACGCGGCGTCCCGACTGGTGCAGGAGCGCCGTGATGCCGACGTTCACCGCGTTCCACAACGGCGTCGGTCCCTCCTCCTGCAGCTCTTTCTGAAGAATCGTCAGCAGCTCGTCGTGGTCGGACGTGAACTCGCGCGGGTCGAGCTGGACGCGATTCGAGAAGCTGCCGATGCGCGCCTTGTCGGCGGGGAGCATCTCCTTGACGAACTGTTCCGCGGCCGCCTGCACGCGCTCGAAGTTCTGCCGCATGCTGCCGCTGCGATCGAGCAGGATCACGACGGTGATTGGCTGGATGTCTTTCGCGAAGAGCGCGATCGGCTGCGCCACGCCATTGTCGAGGATCTCGAACGCTTCGCGTGGCAGGTCGGGCACGAAGTTGCCGATCGCGTCCTTGACCGTCGCCCACACCGCGACGGTGCGCACGCCGGCCTTGAACGTCGGCTCCTGTCCGCTGCCACTGATGAACACTGATGTGATCAGCCACAGATGCACACAGATGAACGCAGATAACGATGTTCGGTTTACCCGACGCCAGCCCAACGTGTCGTTATCTGTGTCCATCTGTGTCGATCTGTGGCTGATCGATCGTATCGATCTATCTGTGGTCGCGTTCGACAATCGCCGCGGTGCCGTAGCACAGGACCTCCGTCACCCCTTGCATGACTTCCGTGGCGTCGTACCGAATCGACAGGACGGCGTTCGCGCCGAGCTGCTGGGCGTGTTCCAGCATGAGGTCGAACGCCTCCTCCCGCGTCTTCTCGCACAACTCGGTCAGCAGCGTGATGTTGCCGCCGACCAGCGTCTGCAGCGAGGCGCCGATGGTCCCGAGCACGGACCGCGACCGCACCGTGATGCCCCGCACGACCCCCAGCGATCTCGTCGTCCGATATCCTTCGATCGTCAGCGTCGTCGTCGTCATTCCGTGTTCAATGGCCACGTGTCCTCCGATAGCCCGGTCCGCGCAGGATCTGACCGGGCAACGCGTCCGTCATTTTTCCGCCCGCGATCACCGGCACGCCGTTCACGAGCACGTATTCCATCCCCGACGAAAGCTGATTCGGGTTCTCGAACGTCGCGAGATCCTTGATCTGTTCCGGATCGAAGACGACGACGTCCGCCCGGAGGCCGGGCTTGAGCACGCCGCGGTCGGTGAAGCGCATGCGCGAGGCGGGCAGCGCCGAGAACTTGCGAATCGCGTCCTCGAGCGTGAGCGTGTGCTGCTCGCGGACGTACTTCCTCAGGATGCGGGGGAACGTCCCGTACGCCCGGGGGTGCGGATGCTCGAGTCCGAGCAGCCCGTCCGGCGACGTCCCCTGCGAATCGTTGTCGATCGACACCCACGGCTGCCCGAGCGCCAGCTCGATGTCCGGCTCGGACATCGCGAAGACCGCGACCTCCGTGAACGCGTGGTCCTTGATCAGCAGGTCGAACAGCGCGTCGATCGGATCCTCGTTCCACGATGTCGCGACGTCGGCGAGCGTCTTCCCCTGCAGCGGCCGCAGTTCGGCGTTCTGGACGACCGAGATCAACACCGCCTGCGGACCGGGGATTTCCTGCCACTCGTTGTCCCAGTTCCCCGCCGTGTTCTCCATGTCTTTCCGGATGCGCTCGCGCGTGGGCTTGTCCTTCAAGCGCTCGAGCAGCTTTTCGTCGCCGCCGTCGTGCGCCCACGGCGGAATGAAGGCGGAAAACGCGTTGAACCACGCCGGGTAGGCATACGTGTTCGCGCCGACCTCGACGCCGGCGTCGCGCGCCTGCTGCACCTTCGCGACGATGTCCTTCATGCGGCCCCAGTTGTTCTTTCCGGCCGCCTTGATGTGCCAGATCTCGACGGGGATGTGCGCCTCGCGCCCGATCCGGATCGCCTCGTCGAGCGCGGCGAGGACGCCGTCACCCTCCGATCGCATGTGCGTCGCGTAGATGCCGCCATGCTTCGCCGCCTCGGAGGCGAGCGCGATCAGCTCCTCCGTCGTCGCGTACGGCGCGGGCGCGTATTGCAGCGACGTGGATACGCCGACGGCCCCCTGCTCCATCGCCTCGCGCACCAGTCCCTTCATCCGATCGAGCTCCGCCGCGCTCGGCTGCCGGTCGTCGTCGCCGAGCACCATGCGGCGGACCTGCGTCGCGCCGACGTACGTCGCGAGATTGATCGCGATCCCCTGCCGCTCGACGCGCGCGAAGTACTGCGCCAGCGTCCGCCAGTCCGGCGTGATCTTCAGGTGCTCGTAGGCGAGGTGGTCCGCCTTGACGATGGCCTCGTTGAGCGGAGCGGCGGATCCACCCTCGCCCGTCACCTCGGTCGTGATCCCCTGAAAAATCTTCGATGGCAGGTGCGGATTCACGAGCGCCGTCAGCTCGGACTGGCCGAGCATGTCGATGAATCCCGGCGCCACGACGAGTCCGTGCGCGTCGATGCGCCGAGTGGCCGGCGCGTCCGCCAGCCGTCCGATCGCGGCGATACGGCCGCTGCGGATCCCGACGTCCGCCGCGTACCAGGGCGAGCCCGTGCCGTCAACGACGCGGCCGTTGACGATGACGACGTCGAACGGCGGGGACGTCTGGGTGTGGGAGACGGCGGTGATCACGACGAGGAGGAGACCGAGCGCGGCGGCTCGCATCGGTTATCGCTCCTTCTGCTCGGTGCTCGTCCGCGACGCGCCGCCGAAGATGTACTGATCGAACCAGTCCAGGTTGTGCTGCATGACCGCGCGGCTCGACTTCGGTTTCGACGGGCCGTGGCCGATGCCCTCGAAGCCCTTGTAGACGATTAGTTTGGCGGGGACGCCGACGTCCTGGAGCGCCTGATACAACTCGAACGCGTTGGGAAGCGGGACGCGCTGATCGGTCGCGCCGTGCTGGATGAGCGTGGGCGCGCGCGCCCCCTTGACGTACGTGATCGGCGACGTCTTCTCGTAGATCCCCGGGTCGTCCCACGGCGTCGCGCCGAGATACTGGCGCGTGAACGGATGAATGTCGGTGTTCACGTAGTACGTCATCCAATCCGAAATGCCGGCGCCGACGGAGATCGCCTTGAATCGCGCGCTGTCGTGCGTCGTCAGGAACGCGGAGATGTAGCCGCCCTGGCTCCAGCCCATCGCGCCCACCCGGTCGGGATCGGCCAGGCCGTCCTTGATCAGGCGATCGATCCCCGACAGGACGTCCCACGCGTCGCCGACGCCAAGGTTGCGCACGTTGAGCGATCGGAACTTCTCGCCGTACCCGGCGCTGCCTCGATAGTTCGGCTCGAGCACGAGCGCCCCCTTCGCCGTCCAGATGTCGATCGGATAGATGCTGGTGCTGCTGAACGGCGTCGGACGCGAGACGCCGGTCGGGCCGCCGTGGATGACGACGAGCAGCGGGTACCGCTTGCCCGCCTGGAATCCCACCGGTTTGTGCAGCACGCCTTCGATCGTCGCGCCGTCCTGGCTGGTCCACGAGATCACTTCGATCGGCGCCGCGGCCCACCCCGACGTCTGCGCGCCCAGGTCGGTCAGCTTCTTCGCCGTCATGGAGGCGCCGAGCGGGGCGGTGTACACCTCCGGAAACGTGGACGCGTCGCTCGCGATGAACGCCGCTCGTCGTCCATCCGGCGTCACGCTGAAGCCCGACCCGATCCACTTCTCGGCGGTCGCGTAGCGGACGATCTTCTGCGTTCGCGGATCCAAGCCGTACAGATACGACCACGTGTGCGAAGCGGCGCTGAAGAGGATGCCGGCCGGCGTCCACTTGACGATCGACGGATCTTCGTCGAAGGCGGCGCTGAGGTCTTCGATCCGTCCGCCCGCCGCCGCGATCGTCACGATGTGGCTGTTCGAGTAGTAGTAACGCGGGTTCGCCATCGCGCTCTCGAACGCGATGCGCGCGCCGTCGGGGGACCAGAGGGGATTGTCGTCCGGTCCTTCCTGCGTGACGAGCGGCCGCACCAACGCGTCGGCGACCGTCACGATCGAGATGTCGGCCGTGCCGCTGCTCTGCGCCTCGGGGTTGACGCGGTGGTCGAAGGCGATCTGCTTGCCGTCGGGCGACCACGAGAACCGGCCGACGGTGAACGCGCCGTTCGTGAGGCGCCGCGACTCCTTCGACGCCACGTCCAGCACGTACAGCTGCGACATTTGGTGGTCCTGGCCGATCGCGTCGTATTCGCCGTACTTCTTCTCCCGATCCTTCATCGTGTCGGGTTTCGGATCGGTGGCGGTGTACGCGAGCCGTTTGCCGTCCGGCGCCCACTCGAAGCTGCCGACGCCGTCCTCGAGCGACGTCAGCTTGCGCGCTTCGCCGCCGCGCGGATCGATGAGATAGATCTGCCGCTTCTCCTCCCGGTCGGACGCGAAGGCGAGCGTCCGTCCATCGGGCGACCACGCGGGCGCGCTGCTCGATTTCTTGTGGTTCGTGAGCTGGCGCAGCTCGCCGGTCTCGGCGTCCGCGAGCCAAATCTCGGTGTGATACGCGTTCTCGTCCCAGTTCGCCTGGCGGATCGTGTACGCCACGAGCCGGCCGTCGGGCGAGATCGCCGGGGACCCGGCGCGCTGAAGCCCGATCAGGTCGTCAATCCCCGGCGTCTTCGTTCCCGGCTCCTGCGCGGCGAGAGTCACCAGCGCGAGCGTCAGCAGCGCGGCGGGCTTCAGCATCGACATCGGCGTGCCTCCTGAAGTGGAGTCAGGATTTTACCGCCAGTCGGCGCTCCGTCGCGCACATACGCACGGGGCCCGGATCCGTCGGATGACAACGCCTATGATCCGTGCGCCATCCGTCGATCACGAGCAGCCCTGAAAAGGGCTGCGCTACGACGCTCGGTCGTCACTCAGGGGGCAGCCCTGTTCGTGGCCGCGATTCGTAGCGCAGGTCTTCAGACCTGCTCGTGCGCGCCGCATTCGTAGCGCAGGTCTTTAGACCTGCTCGTGCGCGCCGCATTCGTAGTGCAGGTCTTCAGACCTGCTCGTGCCCGCCGCATTCGTAGCGCAGGTCTTTAGACCTGCTCGTGGTCCACGTACAATGGCGCGGTTGAGGACGAGACACTGCTTCGCATGCGTGCTTTGCGCGCTGCTCGTCTGGATCGCGGCGGCTCGCGCGGACCGCGCGCTGCAACCGATCCTCTACACCGTCCGCGTCACGGCCCCCGCCACGCATGACGCGGACGTCGAGGGCACGTTCCCGACAGGACGGCGCGCGACCATCGACCTCATGATGCCGGTCTGGACGCCGGGCTTCTATCGCGCGGACGACTACGCGGGCAAGGTCGCGCAGTTCACCGCGCGCACGCCCGACGGCCGGCCCCTGACGGCCGTCAAATCGAGCGCGAATCACTGGCAGGTCCAGACCGGCAACGCGCTCTCCATCGTCGTGTCGTACCGCTTGCGCTGCGAGCAGCGGTCGGTGACGACGAACTGGATCTCGGAGGAGCTTGGCGTGCTGAACGGCGCGGCGACGTTCGTCACGCTCGCGGAGCGGACGGCGCGTCCGCACGACGTCTGGCTCGAGCTGCCGCCGTCGTGGCCGCGCGCGATGACCGCGCTCGACCCCGCGCCCGACGGGCTCCCGCACCACTTCCGCGCCGCCGACTACGACACGCTCGTCGATTCCCCCATCGTCGCCGGCGCGCTCGACGTCCACGAGTTTCTGTCGCACGGCAGCCGTCACCTGCTCGTGGACGCCGGCAAGCCCGCCGGATGGGACGGCGCCCGCGCGGCCGCGGATCTCGCGAAGATCGCGGACGCCGTCCACGCGATGTGGGGTTCGCTGCCGTTCACGCGCTATCTGTTCCTGAACGTGTTTCGCGACGGGGGCGGCGGTCTCGAGCACCGGACCTCGGCGCTGCTGACGGCGAACGCGGCCCGCGCCGTCACGCCGGACGGTTACCATCGCTGGCTCGGCTTCGTCGGCCACGAGTACTTCCACGCCTTCAACGCGAAGCGGCTGCGGCCGATCGAGTTGGGGCCGTTCGACTACGACAACCCGCCACGCACGACGAGCCTCTGGGAGTCGGAAGGCTTCACCGAGTACTACGCCGCGCTGATGCTCGCGCGCAGCGGGCTGAGCACGCCGGATCAGTTCCTTGGCGCGATTGGATCGTGGATCGACCAGCTGCAGAAGTCGCCGGGACGGCTCGCGCAGACGCTCGAGCAATCGTCGGCCGGCGTGTGGAACAACAGCACGTCCGGCGTCAACCCGAACGCCACTACCGTCAGCTACTACGTCAAAGGCGCGATCGTCGCATTCCTGCTCGACGCGCGCATCCGGCATGCCTCGAACGGCGCGCGCTCCCTCGACGATGTGATGCGGGTCGCGTATCGGCGGTACGGCGGAGAGCGCGGTTACACGCCCGCGCAGTTCCGCGCGACGGCGTCAGAGGTCGCCCGCACCAATCTGGACGAGTGGTTCAGGAAAGCGGTCGCTTCGACCGAGGAGCTGGACTACGGCGAAGCGCTGGACTGGTTTGGGCTTGCGCTCCGCGACGGCACGCTCGCGGCGCATCCGGACGCCACGGCGGCGCAGCGCGATCACCTGGCGGCGCTTATCGCCGGAACGTTGCGGTAGACGCGGCCCCCCTTCATCACGAAGACCACACGGCGGACGCTGGTGATGTCGTCGAGCGGATTTCCCGCCGTCGCGACGAGGTCGGCCTCGAACCCCGGCGCGACGACGCCGGCGCGATCTCCGAGGCCGAGCGATTCCGCCGAGAGCGACGTCGCGCTGATCAGCGCGTCCATCGGCTTCTCGTGCGCTTCCGTCACCCGGTAGACGAACTCCTCGGCGTTGCGTCCGTGCGCGCCGGCAACGGCATCCGTGCCAAAGACAACCTTGACGCGCCGCGCGCGCGCGCGCCCGAACGTCGCGGCCGTCGGCTCGATCGCGGCGCGGAGCGCCTGCAGCGTCTGCTCGTTGAAATTGAACGCCGGAGGATTGTCGAGGTAGTTGTGGAGCACCAGCAGATTCGGGTCCAGATACGTGCCGCGCTCCGCCATCAGATCCAGCGTCGCATCGCTCAGGAACGTGCCGTGCTCGATCGCCGTGCAGCCGGCGAGCACCGCGGCGCGCGCCCCGGCGTCGCCGATCGCGTGCACGACGGCGCGCAGCCCGACCGTTTTTGCCTCGCCGCACGTCGCCTGGATCTGCTCGTCCGTCATCGTCTGGGCGCCGCCCGCGCCGAGCCCGCTCGTTGCGAAGAGCTTGATGACGTCCGCCCCTTCCGTCTTCGTCTGGCGCACGAGCGCGCGCAACTGCTCGGGGTCGCCGCTGCGGTTCTGGATCTGGCGGAGCGACGTCAGGATGCGCGGTCCGGGCAGCAGTCCGCGCTCGATGCGATCGCGCACCGGCTTGTCGATCGCGGCGCCGACGCTCTGGACGGTCGTGAATCCGTCCTGCAGGGTGACCCAGGCATCTTCGGCGGCATACAGCGCCGCCTGGTCCGGCGGATCGCCGCCCGCGACGGACTTGCCGTGCTCGTCGAAGTGCCAGTTGATGTGGACGTGCGTGTCGATCCAGCCGGGCATGACGGCCGCGCCGCGCAGGTCGTAATCGACGGGACGCGCCCCCGGATCGATCGCGACGATCGTCGATCCCTCGACGACGATGCGCGTGTTGCGGACCGCGCCGCCGCGGCCGTCGAGCAGCGTGCCGGCGGCGATGACGGTGCGTCGCGGCTGCGCGTGGGATTCGGCGACGAGCAGGCCCAGGATCGCGAGCGCGATCCGGGCCGTCATCGCCGATCCACGCCGAACTTCCCGGCGCCGCGCGCGGCGATGTAGAGAAACAGGAAGCAGTAGAGGACCGCCGGCTCGCCCATGTTCTGGATCGGCCAGAGTCCGCGCGGCGCGTGCACCTGGACGTAGGCGACGGCCATTTCGCCCGCGGCGATGAACGCCGCCACCCGTGTGAACAGCCCGACGGCGATCAGGATCCCGCAGCCGAACTCGATGAAGCCGGCGAGCCCGAGCTGCGACGTGTACGCGACGCGTTGCCCGCCGAGCACGCCGAACAGCTTCTGCGCCCCATGACAGGCGAACAGCAGTCCCGCGACCATCCGCAGCAACGCATAGAACTGCGGCTCCAACCGACCGAGCAGACGATTCATAGATCCTCCATCACAGAATGCTCATTGCTGATTCCTGAATGCTGAATGCTGATTGCTGATTGCGGGGCATCGCGCTCCAACTCAGTAGCCAGCAATCAGCAATTCGACCGGGTCGCTACCGCGATCCCGTCGCCGTCGTGACGCGAGCGAGCTCCGCGGCGGGCACCAGCGTCGACGGCCCGTGGAACATCGCGTTGAACAGCAGCTTGTAGGTCGCGCGGGCCTGCGCGCGGAAATCGATCTGGCTGCCCATCGTCACCACGTATCCCTTGCCCACGCGAAACGCCACGACGTTGGCCTGGTCGCGCAGCAGATCTTCGCCGAGGAGCCAGCCGCTCCGCAGGATCTTCCCTTCCTTCGGATACCGCGCCACGACCTCGCTCTGGATCGTGAATCCCGGTTTCAACCGGTACGCCTGGTCCGACTCGAAGAACACGGGCCACGCGGGCGGCATGCCGAACGCGACGGGGTGCGCGGGGTTGAATTCGTTCTGCAGCAGCGACCCCGGGCAGTAGAAGAGCGTCGTCGGATCGATGACGCGCTCGCGCAGCGCGGCGTCCAGCTCCGCGGGACTCGAGAACGCCTGTCGCAGCACGCGGTTCGCGTCGGGCTGCGGGGCCGCACCGGTGGCTGCGCCGGCGCCGCGGCCGCGGCCGCCGCGCCGCGACGTTTCGGGCAGCGCTTTCTCGATCGGCAGATCGAACAGATCGCGAGCGGTCTCGACGCCGCTGCCGATCGCGACGAGCGTCCCGCCGCCGCGCACCCAGTCGCCGAGCTTCTTCCATCCCGCCTCGCCGACGCCGTACGCCCACGCCCACTCCTTGTCGTTCCGCTGCGGATCGAGCCCGCGGACGACCGCGTCGCGCGTCATGCCGTCGGGCAACACGATGGTGTCGTAGAGCGACGACAGGTCGCCGCCGAAATCGGCGGCCGACACCTGACGATGGTTGAAGCCGTACTGCTCGAACGTCCACTTCAG
>QHWR01000360.1 GCA_003223835.1 Acidobacteriota bacterium
TTCGACACGCTACTCCGGCGCGCGCTCGCGTAGATCGGCGGTGGCAGCTCCTTGTGGTCTTGTGCGCTCTCACGTGTGAAGCGCGGCCTATTGCCGCACGCTACGCGTCGCGCCACGCGTGGAAAATCGCGTTCCCCTGCGCGGCGGGCGCACCGGGCCGCACCCGCGCGAGCCACTCGTACACGAGAGCCGCGCGCGTGAAGCCCGCGGTCTGCAGCATCCCGATGACGGCGGCGGTCCTATCGTGAATGGGAGAAGGCGAACATCGACGAGGCGACGTCGCGGGCTCACTTCGCATCACGCCGCGCGTGTTATGATCGCGGGCTAGGCCAAGCGCCCTCAGAGTCCCCATCGTCCAGAGGCCCAGGACGTGGCCCTTTCAAGGCCAAAACACGGGTTCGAATCCCGTTGGGGACGCCAGCCTTCGCTCTCGATCGCAGGCGAAGGCTCGTCTTCTGTCACGACGAGAGCTTCGGCTGGGCAAGCCAGCAAGCTCACCCCATCGACCAACCGAAGGCTGATCCCGCCGAAGCTCGTAGCGCATAGACCAACTGTCTATGCCATTCTCGAGGTTCGGCTTGGGACGCCAGCGGATTGCAAGATTCGCACGCTCTTCAGGCGCAAGCGATCGCCGGAAACTGCCACATCACGACTGGACTTCCTGAGAACACACCCTTATTCGTGACGGTTAGTGCATTTCAGAGAGATCTGCGGATGTGCGCGCCCAAGCGCTTCGTTTATGTGATGCGCAGTGCCGTCGATCGTGAGCGGTACTACGTCGGCCTGACTGCGGACGTCACCGAGCGCCTCGCCACCCACAACGGCGGCGGATCGGTTCACACTGCATCCCTTCGGCCGTGGCAACTCGTCGTCTGCGTGGAATTTGCTCGCGAAAGTAGCGCGATCGCCTTTGAGAAGTATCTGAAGTCCGGCTCAGGACGAGCGTTTGCGAAGCGGCATTTCATTTTGATGCCTGGTCTCACAGCTGTTTAAGTTGAATCGCGAATGCGAGATAGCGACTAGATAGGGACGTTCGTGGGCAACGAGCGTCGCCATTCGGGCGTCCGATGCTCGCGTTGGCTATGTTTTCGTGCTGAAACGCTCTCTCGTACGCTCGAATTCTGCCGGCTGAACAAGGGCAGGGTTCAGTTCGTCGTCGTCTACAACGTGACGCGATTCTCGCGAAACGCGCATGATCATGCAGTTCGACGCAAACATGCCCCGTAGAGCTGGATTCGGAGCTCCGCGAGCTGGCCGTCCGACATCCCAATTGCAGTCTGATCCAGCAAGCCGCGACACGCCCTCAAGGACAGGCCGCCCTGCTGGCCAGGGCTCGCAGATTTGTGGACTCTCTTTGCGTCGAACCTAGCTCGAAGTCGGCCACGGGGGCGCATACTGGCGGACCGGTCGCGAACCACATGCCCAAGATCCGCAAGCGCCGGATGGCGGCTCGTTCTCGCGACGGCGACATCCAACCTTGTCCGTACTGCCGTGCCGTGCGGATGCTGATCTCGATCGGGGTCGTCGCTCTGCTCGCGCTTGGCGGGCGGGACGCCCGGGCGCAGGGAGGACCACCACTCATCACCGACGATCCCGACACCCCCGGGCCGGGCTACTGGGAGATCAATCTCGCGGGCGTCGTCGCCCGGCACCCCGGATCGCAGTCGGCGGATCTGCCGCGCGTCGACGCCAACTACGGCGCCGGCCGCCGCGTACAGTTGAAATTCGAGGTGCCGTGGGTACGCGCGCGCAACGACGCGGAAGTCAGGAGCGGCATCGGCAACGCGGTCGCCGGCGTCAAGTACAGGTTCTTCGGACAAGAGGGGCGCCTGCTCTCGTGGTCCGTGTACCCGCAACTGGAATTCGGCGCGCCGCATGCGTCGATCGTGAAGGGCATCGCGGAAGCGGGGGAGGCGTTCTTTCTGCCGACGGAAGTGACGATCGAGAAGCACGTCGAACTGAACGTTGAAGTGGGCCGCCGCTTCGAATCACGTGGCAGCCATGCCTGGGAGTACGGCGTCTCGACGGAAGGCCACGCGCGGCCCCGGCTGGAACTCCTCGGCGAAGTCCACGTCGAGTCACGCTCCGGCAGTCGGCGCGAGGTCATCATCAACGCCGGCGCGCGCCCGAAGCTGACTGACCGTCTCCTGCTGCTGCTCGCGGCCGGTCGAGCGGTGCACGGCGACGAGGCGCGGCCGCGGCTGCTCGTCTACTGCGGCCTGCAGGTCACTCTTCCGGGGCGCTACGCGTTCGACGCCGCCCGCCGTTACCGCACGCAACGGGGATTCGAACTCGTGGGTAGGCGTTGAAAGGGTCAGGTAGAAATAGCGCGTGCGCATCTAACTCTGCGCGTTGGGCTCTGGCGCGCCGGGCACGAACAGGCGACGACGGTTCTTTTGACGAATCGACGCACACGACGTGCTGTTGGTCACATCGGCTCAACGCTGTGATCTCTCAATCCACCGGGTAATCCAGATCATGTCTGGCGTTCGGTTTGCCGATTGTGCGGCACATCGCCAGTACCTGTCCCTGATGGTTGAAGATGTGCGTCACGATACGCAGAATCACATCCGCCGGTCGGAGCAGTCGCGTTTGACCGGGATCGCTGATCATGTGCCGCGTCGTGTTGAGTTCGGCGTCGCTGGCGCGGTCGAGATACGACCGGGTCGCGGATGCCGTCTGTTGCCGGAACGCCTCCATCGCCGCCACATCGCCCAAATCCGGCAGCGTGGCTTCCTCCGTGTAGCCCCTGGAATCGTGTGTTCGAGCTGACGGAAGACCGTCGGGAAACCGAATCCGGGTAACGGCCGGCGCAACTCGTCCTCCGTGAGCGTGCCGCACAACACAATCAGGCGACGGAGGCTTTCGTGGGCGCGCGCGTGTATGTCCAGCAGGATCTCTGCGTTGTACATGGTCGGATATTAGACGATGTCTTGTCGGCCAATGAGTGGGGGGAGACCGCTCTCAGTGTCACCGTCGTGCACGCGTCGAAGGTCTGGCCGGCGGACCTGACCCCCGATCAGATCAAGGAGAGGGTGCTCGTCAAGGCCGCAGCAGCTGCGCTCTAACCTGGTCACACGCTACACGGCCCCCACGCCGAGATACGTCCGCAGACGTTCGTCGTCGAACTTCGCCTCGGCGGAGGGCTCGCGCGTCGCCAGCGACACGACGACGCCGACCACGAAGGCGGCGGTCATCGAGACGATCGCCGGGTTGCGCAGCGGGAACAGCGGCGACGGATTTTTCAGGAGATCGACCCACACGGTCGGACTGATCAAGATGAGCACGACCGATAACGTCGCGCCGGTGACGATCGACGACACCGCGCCCGCCGTGTTGAACCGCCGCCAGAGGATCGACAACAGCAGAGCGGGGAAGTTCGAAGGCGACGTTCTGTCCCTTGAAGACGATCCCGAGCAGGATGGCCGCGACGCCGAAGATCAGCGTGGCCGCCCGGGCGACGCGCATCTGCTCCTGTTCGGTCGCGTGGCCGCGCCTGATCGCGTGAACGAAGACGTCGTGCGACAGCGCGGTGGCGCCGGCCAGCGTGAGCCCGGCGACGACCGCGAGGATCGTCGCGAAGGCGACCGCCGCGATGAATCCGAGGAACGCCGTTCCTCCGAGGAACTCCGCGAGGAGCGGCGCCGCCATGTTCCCGCCCGCATCGATCCTGCGGATCGCGTCACGGCCGACGAACGTTGCCGCGGCGAAGCCGACGATAGGAATGATGAGGTAGAAGTACCCGATGAATCCGGTCGCGTACAGCACCGAGAGCCGCGCGGCCCGCGCGTCGCGAACCGTATAGAACCGCATCAGGATGTGCGGCAGGCCGAGCAGCCCGAACATCAGCGCCAGGCCGAGCGAGATCGCGTCGACCGGATCGGTCACGAGGCCGCCGGGCTCGAGCGCCGCCTGCCCGTACTTCGCAGCCACCGCGGCGTACAACGCGCCAGGATTGAAATCGAACCGAGCCAGCACGAGGACCGTGAGCACCGTCACGCCGAACAACAGCAGCACCGCCTTGATGATCTGAACCCACGTGGTCGCGATCATCCCTCCGAACAAGACGTAGGCCAGCATGACGACCCCGACGCAGAGGACCGCCCACTCGTACGAGATGCCGAAGAGGAGCATGACGAGGTTGCCCGAGCCGACCATCTGCGCGATGGTGTACAAGAGCACGGTCAGAATGCCGCCCGTCGCCGACGCCACACGGACCGGCACCTGTCGCAGCCGGTACGCGACGACGTCGGTCAGCGCCGGCCAGCCGACGAGCCACCCCGTCGCATAGATCATCCCGTCGTAGCCCCGAAGCGCAACCAGCCCGGCGATGCCGAGAAATGACGCCGCGCTCATGTAATCGCCGGCCAGCGCGAGGCCGTTCTGGAACGGGCTCACGCGGCGTCCTGCGGCGTAGAACTCGCGCGTCGAGCGCGTCCGCCGCGCCGCCCACCAGGTGATGGCCAGCGTCAGCAGGACGATCAGCCCGAAGAACACGACCGCGGAAACAGTCGGCGTGCCCAGCGTCGTCTGCATGTCTGATCAGCGTGTGGTCATCGATCGAGATGGGCGCGCAGCCGTTGGACCGCCGCGTCGTAGGAACGATTCGCCCAGACGACGTAGGCGGCCGTCAGGATCCAGGCGCCGACGATGACGGCGGCGCCGAGAGGAATGCCGAGCGTCACCGCGCCGCCGATCCGGCGGGCGAGAACGGCCTTGTTCGTCCCGACGAGCAGGATGTAGCCGTAGTAAAGAAAGAACAGGCATGCGCTCGCGAGCGCCGAGACCCGCCAGCGCCTGGCGACCAGTTGCCTGAATTCAGCGGACTCGAGCACGCGGCGGGTCGAGTCGTCCATCGGCGCAGCCTATCACGCAATTCCCTGGTCGACGCGTGCGAGTTGTTCGGGCCGCTTCCCGGTCCGCCGAAGGATCCCTTGACCATTGTATCTGTCGTGAGTGCGACGACGCGATGAGCGGCCGGCCCGATTACGGCTTCATTCGCTGCAACTCGTAATACGAGGCGACCGAGCCGAATCCGCTCTGCTGCGCGGGCGGGGCCGTGGCCTTTTCGAAGTACTCGCGCGCGCGGACCTGCCGGCCGTTGACGAGGTGCCACACGCCAATCCCGTAGGCGACCGTCGGCAACTGCAGATTGTCTTTCTGCATCGCCTGCGCCACGTCTTCTTCTTTCTTGACGCCCTTGAACAGCAGCAGTCGATCCAGATAGGCGACGCTCGACTGGACGTTGGTGTCGGGCGTGATGCGCGCGAGGACTTTTTCGGCGTCCGCCTTCCGCCCGGCGCGCAGCAAGGCGACGTACTGCCAGGCCAGACACGCGACACGGTTGTCGTCGGTCTTCGCGTTCGGGTAGCACTGCTCGTACTCTTCTGCCGCTCTCTTGAAATCGCCCGTGACGTAGTATGCGAGCGACAGGTGATACGCGACTCCGTACGGGTCGGCGCCGAGCTTGCGGGCCTGGAGCAGGTCCGGCAGCGCCTTGTCCGCCTGCCGCACGTTGATCAGGAAGTGGCCGCGTTCGAGGAGCGCCTGCGCGTTGCCCGGGTCGAGCTTCAAGGCGTCCGTGCAGCTGTCGATCGCTTCCTGGTGGCGCATTAACCGCGCGAGCGTGCGGCACCGTCCGACGTGATACTCGGGCGGCTTCGGATCGAGCGCGATCGCCTTGTTGTACGCCGCCAGCGCTTTCTCGTTCTCGGTTTTCTCGAACAGCGCGTTGGCTTGCTGGAACGCCGACCGCGCATCCGCGCCCGCGTCCTGCCGAGCGCCGGGAAGCGTGAGCACGATGAGTATCAGTGTCAGTCCAGCCATTGTCAGAGCTCGCTCGGCTCGAGAGTCTACTTCAACCCTGGTCCGTCCAGATCGGGTGGAAGTCGATCATGACCTCGTCGCCGGCGCGAATCGGCGTCGTGTTCGTCTGAATGTCGACTCGCATCGATTTCTCCGGGGCCGCGGGGCCGCCGCGCCCGCGACTGCTCGCGCGATGTGCGCCCTTGCGTGGTCCGCTTCAGTGAGGGGCGCACTATGGCACGCGTCACACGCGGGAACGCGGCCGGCGCTCCGCACTGAAGCAAAGAACGCCGCAGCGCGACGTCACGAATCAGCCCTGACCGCAAGCGGCTCAGCGGCCTGCGCTGGGCGGCGGCTGATCGCTGTTGTAGATCGCGTAGGCGACCTTCCATGCACCGCCGGTGCGCTTCAGGATGACGACATACTTGCCCGACTCGCTGCTGGGGCCGGAGCCTCCCGGCGGCGTCATGCTCTGCCGATAGGTGCCGACATCGTACGCGCGCTCGCCGGTGGCCCGCGTCTCGATGTGGTCGAGCGTGAACGCCGAGAGCTTCATGCCCAACGTGAAGAGCTTCTCGTAGTACTGCTGGATCGCGGCGCGCCCCTTGTGCAGCGGCTGATTCGGCGGCATCTCGACGGCGTCCTCGGT
>QHWR01000113.1:0-4535 GCA_003223835.1 Acidobacteriota bacterium
TTATCCGAAATATCGAGGCGCTACCGAGACGGACGTCGTCATCGTCGGCGGAGGGTTGACGGGATGTGCGTGCGCCGCATCGTTCGCCGCGGCGGGCGTGAAGGTCGCGCTGCTGGAGGCGGACCGAATCGGCGCGGGCGCCACGGCGGGCAGCGCCGGGATGCTCCGTCACGGGTTCGACGCGTCGTTTCAGGAAAGCGCCGCGCGCCACGGGCTGCGCGCCGCGCGCCATCTCTGGCAGAGTTTCCGCCGGGCCGCGCTGGATTTTGCGGCGGCGCTCCGGCGCCTCGAGATTCGCTGCGATCTCGCTCCACAGGATCTTCTTCATTTCACGCGTAACGGCAACGATGCGGCGCGGCGGTTGAAGCGCGAGTACCAGGCACGCCGGGACGCGGGCCTGGACGTGTCGTGGTCGCCCGGAACGGCCGTGAAACGAGATGCCGCCGCGATCGCGGACGGCGCGCTTCGGATGCGCGGCGAAGTCATCGACCCGTACCGCGCGTGCGTGGGGCTGGCGGCCGCGGCCGCGTCGCGCCGCGCTGCGATCTTCGAAAAAAGCGAGGTGCGGCGCGTGCGCGCAGGACGCAAGCGCGTCGAGGTGAAAACGGCCGCGGGCACGATCGCCGCGCAGGCGGTCGTCATCGCGAGCGGCGCGCCGATTGACGATCTGCGCGCGCTCCGCCGCCATCTCGCGCCGGTGCAGGACTACGCCGTCGCGACACAGCCGATGCCCGCCGCGGTGCGGCGCGAAGTCGGGAGCCGGAAGGCCGCGATGACCGACACGGCACGGCCGCCGCACCTTCTGCGGTGGCTGAAAGACGACCGCCTGTTGTTCTGCGGAGCCGCGCAGCGGCCTGTCGCCTCACGCGCGCTCGAGCGCACCGTCGTCCAGCGCGGCAACGAGCTGATGTACGAGCTGACCACGATTTATCCGGCGATCTCGGGTCTCCAGCCCGAGTGTGGGTGGGCGACCGTTCATCACGAGACGCCGGACGACTTGCCGCTCGTCGGTCTCCACCGCAACTTTCCCCGCCACCTGTTCGCGCTCGGCGACGGGCGTCATGGTGCCGCGTTCGCGTGGCTCGCCGCGCGGCTGCTGCTGAGACAGTTCCAGGGCGACCCCGCCCGCGGCGACGAATTGTTCGGCTTCGCGCGAATTTTGTAATCCAGCCCGACGTGTTACATCCGGTCTCTATCGACGGTCCAATACGCTGCCGTCGCCCTCGCGCGCTATACTGCGCGTTAGCTGACAGCCGTCAGCGATCAGCTATCAGCTGAGAGCTGACAGCTGAACGGTGAGAGCTTGAAAGCTGAAAGCTGAGGGCTGACCATGGCCCGCCGCCAACAATTGACCGAGCATCTGCTGCGGCGCGCCGGCTTCGGCGCCGCCCCCGATCAAGTCGAGCAGTACGCGGGCTTGAGTTACACCGCTGCTGTCGACTCGCTGGTTGACTTCGCCGAAGTTGCCGACGACGTCGACTCGCACGCCGGACAGGCCGGGTACGTCGGCATCACCGCCCGCGGTACGTTCGCGCCAACCTCCAACGTCACCGACGCGCGCCAGCGATGGCTGTTCCGGATGGTCCACACGGAGCGCCCGCTTCAGGAGAAGATGGCGCTCTTCTGGCACAACCACTTCGCGACGGCGTACACCAAGATCGCCGGCGCGCTCGGCGCCGACGTCGCGACGCGATTGCTGATGGCGAAGCCGTCAGAGGATGCGGCGGCGGTCACGGGGCAGATCGAGCTGTTCCGCAAATTCGCACTCGGGAATTTCCGCGATCTCCTCATCGCGGTCGCGCAGGATCCGGCGATGCTCGTGTGGCTCGACGGCCGCACGAACGTGAAGGCGAAGCCGCAGGAGAACTTCGCGCGCGAGCTGATGGAGCTGTTCACGATGGGCGTCGGCAACTACCAGGAAGCCGACGTTTACGCGGGCGCGCGGGTCTTCACCGGATGGAACCTGGCCTTCGTCGGGGACCGGACGTCGCCCTCCGGCCACTATGCGTTCAGCTACGTCTCGGGTCAGCACGAGACGTCGGACAAGACGTTCTCGTTTCCGATCTACACCAACGGCGGCAGCACGATTCCCGCCCGCGCCGCGGCGAACGGCATGCAGGACGGGCTCGACATGATCAATGCCGTCGCCCGGCATCCGGCGACCGGTCCTCGCCTCGCGCGCAAACTCTACGCGTATTTCATCAACGAGGTCGACCCGCCCGACGAGGACCTGATTGCCGATCTGGCGCGGACGTACTACGCGAGCAACTTCGAGATGAAGCCGGTCGTCCGCACGCTGCTCCTGTCGCCGCAGTTCACGCGCCAGGATAACTTCTACAAGCGCTATGCGTGGCCGGCGGAGTTCGTCATCCGGTCGATTCTCTGTCAACGATGCGCTGACGCCGATGAGCAACATGGGCCAGCAGCTCCTCGAGCCGCCCGACGTCGCCGGCTGGGATCTCGGCACGAGCTGGTTTTCGAGCGGCGCCATGCTCGCGCGCATGAACTTCGCCGCGCAGCTCGCGACGAACCAGAAATTCGAGCTGCGCGACGCCGCCCGGAGCGTCGCGCGATCGCCGGAATCGCTTCTCTCGTGGATGCTCGACCGCCTCTCGACACCCTCGCCGCCCGGGGAGGTGTACAACGCCCTGCTGGACTACCTGCGCGCGGGCGGCAGTTGGACGGGATCGGATTCGCAGCTCTCGACGAAGGCGTCGGGCCTCGCGCACCTGATCGTCGGGTCGGGTGACTACCAGCTTGTCTAGATGGTGCCGCTATGAGCGTAACGCGACGTGAATTCATCCGCGGCGGCGTGGCGGCGTTCACCTTCAGCTTCGCGGCCCCGGCGTTTCTGTCGGATCTCGCGCGCGCGCAAGGCGGCTCGCGGCGTAATCTCGTCGTCCTGTACCTGAGCGGCGGCAACGACACGCTCAGCATGGTCATCCCTTACAACGACCCGCAGTACTACGCGCGGCGGCCGGTGCTCGCGATTCCCGCCGCCAACGTCCTGCAGATCGGCAGCGACAAGGCAGGCAACGCCCTCGGGCTCAATCCGCGGCTGACGGGGCTGAAATCGATTTTCGACGCCGGCCGGCTCGCGTTGATTCAGCGCACCGGCTACGCGAATTCCAGCCGGTCGCATTTCCAGGGGACCGACATCTGGTCCACCGCGAACCCGCAGTTGTCGCAGGGGCCCGGCTGGCTCGGACGGTATCTCGACACGATTCCGTCTCCCGTCGATCCGCTGATCGGCTGGGCCACGACCAGAGACACGCCCCACGTGCTGCAGGCGCGCACGGTCGGCGTCCCGTCGATCCCGAGCGTCGCGCAATACGCGTTCGCAAGCCCCAATCCGGGGGCCGAAGCGCAGTTTGCGCGGGAGACGGCGACGAAGATCTCGTCGCACGTGCCGGTCGATCGGCCGCACCTCGCGTTCGTGAATGCGACGACGCAGGATGCGTTCGCGACGCTCGATCGCGTGGCCAGGGTCAACAGCTACCGCCCCGCCGTCACGTACCCGAACAACGGCTTCGGCCAGGCGCTGCAGGCGATCGCCGGCGCGATGAACGCCGGGCTCGGCACGCGCGTGTTCTTCGTGACGACCGGCGGCTACGACACGCACTCCGCGCAAAACACCAACCAGGCGAACGGCGCGTACGTCAACCTGATGGCAACCCTCAACGACGGGTTGACCGCGTTCTACAACGATCTCGTGAAGCAGGGACTCTTCAACGACACGCTGGTCCTGCAGTTCTCGGAGTTCGGCCGGCGCATCAACGAGAACGGCAGCGCGGGCACCGACCACGGCGCCGCGAGCGTCATGCTGGTGATGGGAGGCGCCGTCCGCGGCGGCATCTACGGGACCGCGCCGAACCTGCGCGTCACGCCGGACAACCTGACGCTCGAGAACAGCGGCAACGACGTCCGCTACGAGACCGACTTCCGGTCCGTCTACTCGCGCGTGATCGATTTGTGGCTGGGCGGCGATTCGGTCGGCATTCTCGGCGGCGATTTCCGCGCGGGGGCGCCGGCGATAATCTGAAGGCTGTCAGTCCCTCGTCCCTAGTCCCTCGTCCCGGGTCCCTCGTCCCGGGTCCCTCGTCCCGAGTCCCTCGTCCTGAGTCCCTGGTCGCTCATCGGCTGTCGGCATGGTTGATGCTGAATGAATCGGGCATGGGATTGAAACTCGAAGAATTCGACGCATATCAGCGATCCATGGAGTTCTGGCGATCAGTAAATGCGCTCCTTGAACGCCCCGCCTTCCTCAAAGACTGCAAGCTTCGCGATCAGATCGCCAACGCGAACGATTCGATTCCCGCGAATTTCGCAGAGGGCAGCGAGCAAGGCACCGATCGCGCGTTCGGCAATTTTCTCTATCACTCCAAGGGATCCGCAGGCGAAGTCGTCGCGCGCCTCCGCGAGGCGCACTTGAAGAAACTCATCACAGAAGAGGATCTGACTCGCCACGTGAGGCTCGGCGATGAAGTGTGCCGCCTACTCGCCGGGCTTGCGCGGTATTTATACAAGAGCAATTT
>QHWR01000113.1:4548-35826 GCA_003223835.1 Acidobacteriota bacterium
GGACGCGCGACCAGGGACCCGGGACGAGGGACGAGGGACCAGGGACTGACGTCATTCCCCAAAAATCCCTCGAAGCGCGAGATCGATTTCCGGATAGCGGAAGTGAAATCCCCGCTGCCGGGCGCGGGCGGGGATTGCGCGCTGGCCGATCAGGAGCGCGTCGGCGAGTTCGCCGAGTGCGAGCCGGAGCGCGAACGCGGGGGCGGGGAGGACAGCGGGGCGGTGGAGCGCGCGGCCGAGCGCTTTCGCGAACGCCGCGTTCGTCACCGGATGGGGCGACGTCGCGTTCACCGGCCCATCGACGCTCGGGCTCTGCACGATCCAGCGCACCATTTCGATCCAGTCGAGACGGTGGATCCACGACATGTATTGCCGGCCCGATCCGAGCGGTCCGCCCGCGAACCACCGGAACGGCGTGATCATCTTCGCGAGCGTTCCCCCCGATTTCTCGAGCACGAGTCCGGTGCGCAGCAGGACGATGCGGACGCCGCGCCGCGCGGCGGGCTTCGCGGCGTCCTCCCACTCGACGCAGAGCCGCGCGAGAAAATCGTCGCCCGGCGGCGTCGCTTCGGTCAGCGGCTCGTCGCCGTGCGCGCCGTAGTATCCGATCCCGCTGCCGCTGACGAAGACCGCGGGCGGCGACGGCGCGGCCTCGATCGCCGCGGCCAGCGTACGCGTCGCGGCGAGACGGCTCCCGGCGATCGCTCGCTTGCGCGCGGCGGTCCATCGGCCGCCGGCGATCGATTCGCCGGCGAGGTTGACCACCGCGTCCGCGCCGCTCACCAGCGCCGCGACGTCTGCCGCCGCCCCGTCGGGCGCCCACCCGACGCGCGTCACGCCGGGCACGCCGGTCCCCGAGTCGTGCTGCGATCGTCCGGGCGCGAGCGATCGCGTCAGGACGCGGACGTCGTGTCCTTCCTCGGCATAGACCTCGGCCAGCGCGCTTCCGAGGAAGCCCGATCCGCCGGCAATGACGATTCGCAGCAAGTCCCTGGTCCCTCGTCCCGGGTCCCTCGTCCTGCGTCCCTTGTCCCGGGTCCCCTCGTTCTGGCGGCTCGTCCTGATCGGGTGAGTCTAATCGCGCTGTCGCGTCATTAGACGTAGTAACGGCGCAGAACAGACGGCACCCGCGGGACGAACGCAGTGACGAACGCCCCGACTCGGGGGGACTCGGGACGCGGGACGAGGGACGAGGGACTGACGACGATGCACTATAATCAAAACAGCACCTCCCCAGCGCTATCCCGCTCCAGAAAGCCGCCAATGCGACATTTTGTCTGCGCCGCGCTCCTCGCCGCCGCGCCGTGTGCCGCGGGCGCCCAGGACCGCACCGTCCCCGTGCCCCCGAACGTCGTCGTCGATGGAGTGACGCCGATCCCGCAGGGGATTGCGGACGCGATGGCGAAGTACGCCGGTTTCCGGTACGCGAACCTGATCGACTGGTCCCCCAGCGCCCGAGGGATGCTGATCTGGACGCCGACGGACAAGGGGCTGCAGTTTCAGTTTCTCGACGGCCCGCGTCATGCGGGCGCGCCGCTCGCGCCGTTTCCCACAGGCACCAGGCAAGTCGCGTTGTTCAACCCGGTCGATCCCAAAACGTTCGTGTTCGTGCGCGACACGTCGGGCGGGAAAGAACTGCTGCAGCTCGTCAAGTACGACCTCGCCAGCGGCGAGATGACGCAGATCACGGACGGGACATCGCGCAACCAGTGGCCGCTGTGGTCGCCGGACGGCAAATGGGTGGCGTATCATTCCAACCGCCGCAATGCGGCCGACTTCGATCTGCACATCGTGCAGCCCGGAGACCCGAAGTCGGACCGCGTGCTCGCGGAAGTCAGCGGCATCTGGCACGTGATGGCGTGGTCGCCAGACGCGAAATCGCTGTTGGTGTATGAAGACTCCGGGTCGTCGCAATCGCGGTTGTGGCGCTTCGACGCGAAAACCGGCGATCGAAAGCTGCTGACTGCGCAGACCGGCGCGCGCTGGAGTACCCCGCGTTACACGCCCGACGGCAAGTTCATCTACGCCGTGGGCGGCGGCATGGACGCCGACGTCCCGGGACTGTGGCGTTTCACGGTGAGCGCTGGCGCGTGGAAGCAAGTCTCCACGCCGGGCGCCTATGTCGAGGACTTCGACCTCTCGTCGGACGGGAAGCTGGCTGCGATCGTCTACCAGCGCGACGCGAACAGCGTGCTGGAAGTGGTCGACCTTCCGTCGATGCGCGCACGCCGGATCCCGTCGCTGCCGCCCGGACAGATTTTAGGCATGTCGTGGCGTCCGCACTCGCACGAGGTCGGCATCACTTACCGCTCGGTCGCGATGTTCGCGGACGTCTTTTCAATCGAGCCGGGCAAGGACGAAGCGACACGCTGGACCGAGAGTTCGACCGGGACGTTCGACGCGTCCGTGTTGCCGCCGCCTGAAATCATCCGTTGGAAATCTTTCGACGGCCGGACGATCTCGGGAATCCTGTACAAGCCGCCGGCCCGGTTCCAGGGGCCGCGGCCCGTGATCGTCAACATCCACGGCGGACCGGTGAATCAGGAGCGTCCGCGATTTCTCGGGCGCAGCTATTACTTCCTGAACGAAGACGGCATCGCGCTCATTTATCCGAACGTGCGCGGCTCGTTAGGGTTCGGCAAGACGTTCGAGCGGCTCGACGACGGCGTGAGGCGCGAGGATGCCGTCAAGGACATTGGCGCGCTGCTGGATTGGATCGCGACGCAGCCGGGCACGGGCGCGAGCTACGGCGGCTATCTCTCCCTGGCGGCGGCGATTGCCTACAACAACCGCGTCCGGTGCGTGTTCGAGGGAGCGGGCATCACGAATTTCCTGACCTACATGGAGAAAACCGCGCCGATTCGCCTCGAAGATCGTCGTGCCGAGTACGGAGACGAACGCGATCCCCAAATGCGCGAGTATCTCACGCGCATTTCACCGATTTCGAACGTGAAAAAGATCATGGTGCCGACGATGGTGGCGTCGGCCGGCAACGACATACGCGTGCCGGTCGATCAGGGAGAACAGCTCGTGACCGCCCTGAGAGCGAACAACGTACCGGTCTGGTACCTGTTGTTCAAAGACGAGGGGCACGACGACTTCCTGCAGAGACAGGGAGCAGCCCACAACTTCTATCTGTACGCATGGGCGGCATTCGTCGAGAAATACCTCCTCAGCCCAGCGCCCGCAGCAGACGCTTTGCGTGGTCCATCCCCTGCGATCCCAGCAGGAGGATCAAGTCCTCCGAAGAGCTTTCGCTGACGGCCGCGCGCAGCGTGTCTTCCAGCTTTTCGTGAAAGACGTGCGGGCGTCCGCGCGACGTCAACGTTGCGCGCGTCGCGTCCTGCTCCTCTTCCGTCACCCGATCGTGCGCGCCGGCGATGTCCGTGGATGACGTCACGAAGAGCCGCGCCGCGCCGTCCACCGCGAGATCGGCGAGCGCTTCGGCGTTGCGGCGGTTGATCTCGGGACCGCGGCTCCCGCGGATCGCGTAGGCGAGCACCAGCCGCCGGTGCGGGATGAGCGCCGCGACCTCGAACGTCGCGCGGAGGCTCTCGGGATGCCCCGCGGTGTCGTCGAGGATCTGCCGGCCGGCGGCTTCGTAGCGCTCCATCCGGCGGCGGTGCGGCGTCAGCGATCGCAGGACTTCGCGCGTGGCCTCCGGCGAAACGCCGGCGTTCAACGCGTAGGTCAGCGCCAGCGCGACGTTCCTCACGTGTCCACTCCCGAGCAGCGCGCTGCACATCGGCGTGCCGTTCACGGTGAATGACGCGCCGGTGCCGTCGAGGCGCACGTCCCCGAACGTCAGGTCCGCCGGGTGGCCGTCGAGCGAAAAACCAGCCCTGTGGGCGACGCGGGCGTCCGACGCGAGCCTGCGGGCGGCGGGGTTGTCCGCGTCGTACGCCAGCACCGCATCCGGGGCGAGATACCCGAGAAACAGACGCTTGGCGTCGACGTAGTCCTCGTACGAGCGATGGAAGTCGGTGTGCTCGCCCGGCATGATCGCGGCGATCAGGCCGCCCTGAAAGGTGAGCCCGGCGACGCGCTCCATCGCCAGCGCGTGGCTCGTCACTTCCATGATGACCGTATCCGCGCCCGCGGCGACGAGGCCCCGCAGCGCCGCATGGAGCTCTACCGGCGCAGGCGTCGTGAGGCCGCGGTCCGGCTGGTGAAACGCCTCGTACCGCGCGCCGAACGATCCGAGCACGCCCGTGCGCCGGCCGGCGCCGTCCAGCAGACGCCGCAGCACATCGCTCGTGCTCGTCTTTCCAAACGTCCCTGTGAACCCGATCACCGTCAGCTCGCGGGCGGGATGGCCGTAGAAGCGCGCCGCCATCGCGGCGAGCGCCGCCCGGCCCGACGGAACGATCACGAGCGCGACGCCGGCGGGCACCGTCACCGGCCGCTCGGCGACGACCGCGAACGCGCCGCGCGCGCACGCGTCGTTCACGTAGGCGTGTCCATCCGCGGACGATCCGCGGATCGCCACGAACAGCATCCCCTGCTGAATGCGCCGGCTGTCTTCGGACAGGCCGGCGATCTTCGGATCCACGCGCAGCTGTTCGCGGTGGTCGGGGAGCAGGTCGGACAAGAGCATTTGTCCCATTATCGTCGTCGTTGGTCGCTGGTCGCTAGTCGTTGGTCGGCCGCGATCACGAGCAGCCCTGAAAGGGCTGCGCTACGAATGCGTCCGCAGGCTGTGTTGCGGCACACGACCGTAGCGCAGGCCTTTCCGTCTTCGCGCGAAGCGCTTCGGCGGACGCGGCGTAGCCTTGCCCGCCTACGCCCTAAGGGCTCCGGCGAGGCCTCGACGAAGCCTTGGCGGAGTCGGGGCGGAGTCGGGGCGGAGGCGGGCAGGCCTGCTCGTGATCGTGACTGGCGTTAGAATTTACTCATGACCTTTTTGATGCGTGGACCATTCTGTCTGCTGTTGCTGCTCGCAGGCGTCGGGGCGCGGGCGCAGACGGCGGCGGACGCCCTCGTCAAGGAAGGGCAGACGCTGCTGCAGCACGGCGACGTCGAGACGGCCGTGCAGCGCTTCAGGGCGGCGGCGGAGACGAACCCGCAACTGTACGCGGCGCATTACGAGCTGGGGCGCGCGCTCGACCTCCAGGGGCAATATGCGCCGGCGCGCGCGGAGTTGCAGCACGCGATCGAGCTGGCGCCTGAAAACGCGAAGAACGACGCGCTCGCCGCGATGGCGATCTCGTTCGCCTTCGAGTCGAAGGCCGACGAGGCGGCGCGCTACTATCAGCGCATCTACGACGCGCAGATGCAGGCGAACGATCCGGCCGCCGCCGCCGCGACCGCGAATGCGCTCGGCCGCGTATTTCTCGAATCGGGGCGTCTCGACAAGGCGGAGCAGTGGTATCGCACCGGCTACGAGACGTCGAAGCGCCTGTCGCAGCGTCCGCGGTCGCAGCTGACGCTCTGGGATCTCCGCTGGGAGCACGCGCTCGGGCGCATCGCCGCGCGGCGGCACCGGCGGGCGGACGCCATGCCGCACGCCGCCACCGTCAGACGCCTGCTCCGCCGCGGGTTGAATCAGGATCAGCGGGCCATATATCCGTACTTGCTCGGATACATCGACTTCCACACGAAGCACTACCGCGAAGCGATCGCCCACCTCGCCGCCGGCGATCAGAACGACGTGTTCATCCTCGGCCTGATCGCTCAGTCGTACGAGAAGATCGGGAACAAGCCCAAAGCGCGCGAGTACTTCACCCGCGTGAGCGAGGCGGCCGCGCACACGATCAACATGGCGTTCTCGCGGCCGAAGGCGCGGGCGTTTCTGAAGTCTTCGCCTCGGTAATCCAGCGGTAGATATCGTCGAGGAGCGCCGCCATCTCGGAGCGCTGACGCAGCAGACGCGCGCGCGTTCGATCGCCGACACCGCGCAGCACCAGCCAGGCTCGCGCTGCGTCGAACACCGCCGTCTCGCGCTCGATGGCGAACAACGACAGGACGGCGACGAGGGGAAGCAGCGCGAGGCCGGCCAGCGCCGCGTTTGCTCCCGCCGCCCACCACATCGCCGCGCCCAGCATCAGCAGCCAGATGACGTAACACAGAGCGCCGACGAACAGCTTCGCCGTCGCGTGGACGTCAGGGATCCGGCCGAACCGGCGCGTGAAGGCATCGGTCGCGTAGTACGGCGCCGCGAACAATACGAGGCCGGCGATCGCGAGCGGCCCGAGCACGAGCGCGAGCAGCAGCTCGCGCGCGATGAATCGCGCCGCCGCCCCGGTCGACACGTCCCAGTCGAGGTGGCGGTCGCGAATCCCGAAGCGCCGCAGCCGCTGATCGTATCGCCGCAGCTCCAGCGCCGCCGCCTCGTAGCGCGCCGGGTCCGCCGCGCGCAGCCGCTCGATCCCTTTCGCGATCACCCGCCGTCGTGCGACGCGCTCCGCGGGATCGCGCGAAACGCCTCGCGCCGCCGCATACAACCGATCGACCCGCTTCACCATCGCGGCGTCCGCGTCGGGGTCGGCCTCGACGAGCAGCAGCCGCATCGATCGCGCGATCCGATCGGTCAGCGCGCGCACGCCCGACGCGGGATCCTCGCGCCACGCCGCCACGAGATCGGCGCAGCCAAACGGCTGGCCGAACACGACGATGGCGCGCGACCGGAAGGCCGTTTTTCGATCGAAGTTGAGTCCGACCGGCACCAGCGAGACAGCCACGCCGGCAGCCTGTGCGCTCAGCGCGATCCGCGCCGCCCCCGTCCGCAGCGGCTCCAGCCGTCCCGACGAGTGGCTCGTGCCTTCGGGGAAGAGGCACACCGCTTCGCCCGCCGCGAGGGCGGCGGCCACGGCGGCGAACATCTCGTTGTTGCGCGACGGATCGACGCCGGGGTCGACCGGCCGGTACACCGGAATCGCGCCGGCGCCGGTCAGGAAGGGCCGGAACGCCGTTCGGAAGAGCGTTGACTTCGCGAGGAAACGAACGTCACGTCCCGCGCACGCCCACACGACCGCCGGATCGAGGAGCGCGTTGGGATGGTTCGGCAGCAGCAGCACCGGCCCGGTTGCCGGCGCCGCGCCCACGCCGTCAACGCGGTAGAACAGCCACGTGACGATCCGCGCGCAGAAGAGCAGGATGCGCTGCAAGTCCCTGGTCCCTCGTCCCTCGTCCCGAGTCCTTTGTCCCCAGTCCCTGGTCCCTGGTCCGCGCGTCCACCGTCGTTGTCCCGCCCCGCGCCTCACCGCCCGGAACCCGGACGAGGGACCGGGGACGAGGGACCCAGGACGAGGGACCCAGGACGAGGGACCCGGGACGAGGGACCAGGGACGAGGGACTGACGACTAGTACGTTCTTCTGGCCACCCACTCGCGGAGCAGCGAGTCGACGACGACGTAGCGCGCGTGTTCGCGCGCGACGAAATCGTCGCGAACGAGCGCGGCGAGCGACGTCTGCACGCTGGAGGGCCCGCTCAGCCGATGACGCGCGCGGACGTCGCCCGACAGCAGCTCGCGCCCGTCTTCGAGCACGACGGCGCGGAGCGCGGCGCGCTGCGGGAGCGTCAGCCGCTGCCACGCCGCCTCGAAGATCGCGTCGTGTTCGTTGAGGAGCCGCCGCAGCGTCGCGTGCAGATCTTCGACGCCGACCATCCTCCGGCCCGCCGCGCGCCCATCGTCCCACACTTCGTGCGCGAGGCGCTGGACGTCGTAGGGCAGGTTGCCCGCGAGTTCCACGATGGCGGCGCCCAGGCCGGCGTCGGGTTTGAAGCCGGTCCGTGTGAAACGCTCGTTGACGAACGAGGCGAAGCGATCGGCCGGAATCTTCTGCAGCCGCATGACAGGACCGGCCTTGTAGAAGGGACGGCTGCGCGCGAGCATCCGCTCCATGAGGCTCGGCTCGGAGCCGGAGAAGACGTAGCCCACCTGGCGCTGGTGCTGGATCGCCGCGCGCAGCGCGTGCTCGACGTCGTGGCCATCGAACCCGTTGATGGCCTGGAACTCGTCGAGCGCCACCACGAGGCGCTTCCGGCGAAGCTCCGCGATTCGAGCGGGCAGCGCGAAGATGGCTTCGGCGAGCCGCGCCGCATCGCGCGCGGTCCTGACGGTCGGAAACGAGATCGACGGCCGCGAGCCGGGATCGATCCGCAGCTCCGGCCTGAGGGGCCCGAGCAGGTCGCGGATCCAGCCGCGGAGGCTGTCGGGTCTCGCCTCCGCGACCAGCAGCGCCCGCGCGTAGCCCTCGAGGAAACCGACGTACGAGCTGTAGCTGCTGACGGTGACGTCGACGGCGACGGCGCGCCGCCGGACGGCCGCGGAGAGCGCCTGCCGCACGAGCGACGACTTGCCGTAGCGGCGCGGCGAGATCAGAAAGACCTTCTGCCCGGCGAGCAGGTCGTTCGTCAGCCGGTCGAGCTCGTCCTCCCGGTCGACGAACGCCGACGCCGGGATCACCTCGCCGTAGACGAAGGGATTCTCCATGGCTACGTTGCCGTGCGTAACGGTTACGTATGTTAGCGTAACGCGGGGACCGGCGCAATCGCGTCGGGCCGGGGGGCGAGCACCCAGGACGCGGACGCCGTCCAGACGGCGGTCTCCTGCGGCAGCCACGCGGGAAGCTGCTGCCAGCCGCCGCCGCCCGGAATACGGCGCGCCGTCACGACGACGAGCGCCTGCCGGACCGCGGCGTCCTGACCGGCGCGGAACGACGCATGCCACGTGATGCCGTCGGCGCGCGGCGCGATGTAGGTGGCCGTCCATCGATCGCGCCGGTGGATGCCGCGCAGGCTGCTGCGCGCCGGGTCGACCCTCGCGGGGAGCACGAAGACCACCGCCAGTCCCGGCGACCGGGGCGTGACCGTCATCGTCAGTTCGGTGCCGGCGGCGACCGGCTTCAGCGTGAACTCCGTGATCGCGGCGGGTGCCGGTCCCGGCGACGGCGCCGTCGTGCGGAACACGAACGGAAACGGAAGCTTGCCCCACGGGATCGACGCCGGCGGCACGTCGCTCGCGCGATACCAGCCGCGCGGCGCCCCTTCGTGAAGATCGAGGCCGGGTTCGACCGACCCCACTTCCCACGTCGCGGTCGTGGCGTCGGGTTCGGTGAGGACGTGAACGAACCGGCGCAGCGGCTGCGCGTAGGTGTACGCGGGCGCGGCGTACGAGAGACCGGCGAAGACCACCACGAGAACGAGCAGCGACGCGGTGATGAGCGACGGCCTGATCAGCGGCCGCGCCGCGACGAACGTCGCCATGAACGGAGGCGCCACCATGACGCCGCATGCCAGCAGCAAGCCGCCGTACACGGCGACAGGCGTGATGAACGGCAGCCGGCCGAAGATGGCGACGGCGAAAAATGCGAGATCGACGGTGTTGCGCAGCCACAGCGTGCCCGCGATGCCAAAGACGATCAGCGAGACGACCCGCACGGCGGCGGTCGACTCGGCCTTCACGAGGAGCAGCAACACTCCCGCGGACGCGAGCGGCAGCGTCCAGAGAAATGCCGCGCCGGGCGCCTTCCACGCGAGCACGCCGGCGAGCCCCAGCCAGACCGGCAGCGTCAGGCTCCAGACGACGATGGGGTGACGCAACCCGTGGGCGCGCGAGGGCAGCAGCGCGCCGAGTCGCAACGCGGCCCAGCCCGCGAGAATCCCGGTCGCGACGAGAAAGAGAAAGAACCGCGCCGGATGCGCATACCACGGGTGGTAGACCTCGCGCGCCTCGCGCAACGCCCACGTCGCGCCGATCATCGCCGACGCGACGAGCGCGAGTCCGATGACGGCCCAGACGAGCGACAACAGCCACCGCCACACCCCTTCGATTCGAATGCTGGCGGCCGTCGTCTTCACCCAGGCGAGGATTCCGGTGAGCAGCGCCAGCAGCGCGGTGCCGACCGACACGACCGGACCCCATGTGAACGCGATCGTGCCGCCGACGTCGAAGAACGTCGGCTCGCTGGCCGAACGTGTGCGGAGATCGAGCGCGTCCATCGCTTCAATCGTGCCGACGACGTTTTCACCTGAAGACCGGAGCGTGCCGGTCGACAGGCGGTCGGGCGTGTCGCGTGCGGTGTGATAGGCGTAGCTGTCGCCGATGGGCGCCAAGTTGAGCCCCGGGATCTCCTGACGTTTGAGGATGGAGAAGTCGGTGTCGTTGGGGAGACGGCGATAAACCTCGATCGCGAACGAGGCGCCGCGCGGGTGCGGCGCCTCGCGCGCCCACGGTTTCACGATCCACGCGTTGCCTGGCCCCGTTTCGAACAGCATCGCCGTGCCGGACGAACCGATCGACTCCACGTTGACGTAGGCCTGCAGGCGATCCATCACCTCCCGATCGGTCACGAGGCCCGCGGCTCCCATCAGGCCGGCTTCCTCGCCGTCGGTCACGAGGACCATCAGCGAGTGACGCCGATCGGTCCGCGCGCCGAACACCCGCGCCGCCTCCAGCGACACCGCGACGCCAAACCCGTCATCGGTCGCGCCGGGCGCCTCCGGGACGGAGTCGTAATGCGAGACGAGACCGATCGCGTCGCGGCTCGCCCCCGCCTTCACCGCGATGATGTTGTTGACGTGCGCCGTCGTGCCCGCTTCGGCCAGGCGCGCATCGACCTCCTGGACGCGGACCTCGAAACCGTAGATGCGGAGTTGATCGACGATGTATTGACGCGCGCGCTCGTTTTCAGGCGTGCCGACCGGCCGGCTGCCGATCGTGCCGGCGAGCATCTCGACGTGCGCCCGCGCGTTCTCGACCGAGAAGCGCGGGGCGGGACGAGCGCAGGCGGAACTGAAGCAGATGGAGAAGAAGACGAGAGGGATCGCGCACATGCGCCGATGACGCATGTGCGCAAGCCTACCCGATTACTTCGTGATTCGCACGTCGCCGCTGAAGGTCTTCACGTGCAGCGTATCGGATCCGCCGGAGCCGACGTCGGCGCTGACGTGACGCTTCCTGCTCGTGCGCAGGACCAGCGGCAGGTCGCTCCGCAGATCGCCGCTGAAGCTGTCGAAATCCACGTGGCCGAGCGCCGCCGACGGCGAGAGCTTCACGTCAACGTCGCCGCTGAACGTCTCCGCGTCGATCGGGCCCGCGTAGCCGTTGAGCGTCAGGCCGCCCGAGAACGTCTTGAGCGTCGCTTTCCCCTCGACGCCCGTCACCTTGACGTCGCTCGAGAACACGTGGATGTCGAGGTTCGTGCGCGTCGGCACTTCGATCTCGAAGTCGGTTTCGACGACGTTGTTGTTGCGATCGTCCCAGGACGCGTCTTTGCGGTTGGCCTCGATGACCACCGTGTCGCCGCGTTCCTCGATGACGAGGTGAATGCCGTCGAGCCGCTCGCGCGTCGCGCGGCGGACGGCGTGGATGCTCACGTTGCCGCGGTTGACGCCCGTCACGTTGACGGTGCCGGAAAAGTTGTTGAGCTTCAGCGTGCCGCCCGGCGCGAGCGGGACGGTCCGGTCGACCGTTTCGGTCTGCGTCTGTTCGTCGGCGCTCGCCACGGCGGTCACCGGCGCGAGGCAGAGAGCGATCAAGGCTGCGGTCGGAATCAGCGTATGTTTCATCGATTTCTCCCTGACCCTGATTAGACGGAGAGCCACCCCGGCGCGTTGCCTCCCCAAAGCCCAAAGCCCAAAGCCTAATGTCGGTCACGGCAGGCGCAGCCTGCCCGTGTAAAGCGCCATGCCGACGACCGCGTCGACCCCGATGCTCTCGAGCCAGTCGATTTCCTCCCGGGTCGTGATCCCTCCCGCTGCGGACACGTGGCGAGTGGTCGCGTCGCGGACGCGCTGAATCGCGGCGCGGTCGGTGCCCTGCATCAGCCCTTCGGTGTCCACGTTCGTGTAGAGAAACTCGCCGACATAGGGCTCGAGCGCCGCGATCGCGTCCACCGGGCGGACGTCGAGCGGCGTGCGCCAGCCGTGGATGACGACGGAGCCGCCGCGCGCATCGACCGCGGCGATCAGGCGGTCCGCGCCGACGACCTCGGATATCCGCCACGCGAAGTCCACGTCGGGGCGTCCGTTTCTGAACAGCGCGGATCCGAGGATCACTTTCTGCGCGCCGCCCGACAGGAGCGTCTTCGCGCGATCGAGCGACCGCACGCCGCCGCCGACGCGGCACGGGAGGCGCGCGCAGATGTTCTCGACGAGTGCCGCGTTGTCTCCCTCGCGTTTCGCCGCGTCGAGATCGATGAGCTGGACCTTCGGAAATCCGGCAAAACGCGCGACCCAGCCGTCGAGGTCGTCGGTCGCGACGGCGAGCCGTTCCCCTTGCACGAGCTGAACGATCCGTCCCCCCTGGAGATCGATCGAGGGGATCAGCATGTGACGCGCACCGGCACGCCGTGCGCGCGCAGGTAATCCTTCAAGTCGGCGACGGCGTGTTCCGAGTAATGAAAGATGGAGGCGGCCAGCGCGGCGTCCGCCCGTCCCGCGGTGAACACGTCGAGGAAATGCTCGAAGCCGCCGGCGCCGCCCGACGCGATGACGGGGATGTTGACACGCGACGAGACGGCGGCGGTCATGCCGGTGTCGAAGCCGCTGCGCGTGCCGTCGCGATCGATCGACGTCAGCAGGATCTCGCCGGCGCCGCGGTCCGCGGCTTCGGCCGCCCACTCGACGGCGTCGCGGCCGGTCGCCGCTCCGCCGCTGCGCGCGTAGACGGCGAACCGTCCGTTCTCGCGCTTCGCATCGATTGCGACGACGACCGCCTGGCTGCCGTATCGCGCGGCGAGCCGCGTGAGCAGCGACGGATCCGCGAGGGCGGCGGTGTTGAGGCTGACCTTGTCGGCGCCGGCGTCCATCGCCGCCGCGGCGTCCGTCTCGGATCGGATTCCCCCTGCTCGAGCGCGCGCCGCCCTTCGATCGTCGCGGTGACGTCGAGGATCACCAGCTCGTCGATCCCTTCCGCGTTGTACCGCCGCGCGAGCGCGGCCGGGTCGCCCGCCGCCGTGAGGCCGCCGAAGTTGACGCCCTTCACGACGCAGCCGTCGCGGACGTCGAGGCAGGCAATTATGCGTTTCGAGAGCATGACGCGACGAAGTTGCGCAGGAGCGCGATTCCCGCGGTGCCCGATTTCTCCGGGTGAAACTGCACGCCGGAAACCGCGCCGTCCTCGACGATCGACGCGAACGTCGTCCCGTGGCTCGTCTCCGCGACGCACGCGCTCGTGACGGGCGCCGCGTACGAATGCGTGAAGTACGCCTGCGTCCCTTCCTCGATGCCGGCGGTCAGGTTCGCGCGCCGCGTGATCGTCAGCGAGTTCCAGCCGACGTGCGGGACCTTCACCGTCGCGGGCAAGCGAGTGCATCGGCCGCGGAGCAGACCGAGGCCGCGGACGCCGGGCGCTTCCTCGCTCCCGTCGAACAGGTATTGGAGGCCGAGGCAGATGCCGAGGAGCGGCCGGCCGGAAGCAACGCCGTCGAGGATCGCCTGCCGCCAGCCGTCATCGAGCGCCGCCGTCGCGCCGAAGTTCCCGACGCCGGGGATCACGACCGCCGTCGCGCGCCCCAGGTCGCGCGGCGTCTCGGGCGTGAAGAATTCCGCCCCCGCCGCCGCGAGCCCCTTGCGAACGGAGGTCAGGTTGCCGGCGCCGTAATCGATCAGCGCAATCATTCAACAACCATGGAATAACCACGGAGTAAACAGAGAAAACAGAGATCAAATTTGTTTACTCTGTTATCTCTGCTATCTCTGTGGTGGGCAATCACAGCAGGCCTTTCGTACTGGGCAAGGCCCGTCCCAGCTGCCGATCGCGCGCGCACGCGACGCGGAGCGCGCGCGCGAATGCCTTGAAGATCGCCTCGATCTGATGGTGGCTCGAGCGGCCGTACAACACCTTCAGATGCACGTTGGCGCGCGCGCCCTGCGCGAACCCCTCGAAGAAGTCCTGCACCAGCTCGCTTTGGAGATCGCCGACGCGCGCCACGTTGAGCCTCAGATCGACGACGGCGTGCGGCCGGCCGCTCAGATCGATCGCCGCGACGCCGAGCGTCTCGTCCATCGGCATCACGAAGTATCCCGCGCGGTTGATCCCGCGGCGCGAGCCGAGCGCGGCCGTCACGGCTTCTCCCAGCGCGATCCCGGCATCTTCGACGGTGTGATGCTGATCGACGTCCAGGTCGCCCCGCACCCGCAGCGTCAGGTCGAACGCCCCGTGCCGTGCGACCAGTTCCAGCATGTGGTCGAGAAAGCGGATGCCCGTCGAGACGTCGTATCGACCCTTGCCTTCGATCGTCAACCGCACGCGGATCGCGGTCTCCTTCGTGCGTCGATCTATTCGCCCGCGGCGCACAGGACCTCCTCGAGCGCGGATACCAGACGGCGGGTGTGATCGACGACGCCCGTCGTGATGCGCAGGCATCCTTCGGTGCCGGCCTCCTTCGATTTATCGCGCACCTGGATGCCGCGCGCGGCGAGCCCGCGCGCGATCGCGGCCGCGCGCGCGCCGGCGTCGACGAGCATGAAGTTCGCCGCGCTCGGCCAGCAGCGGAGGCCGAGCCGGTCACACGCCGCCGTCAGCATCCGCTTCGATTCCTCCGCCTGCGCGCGGTACCACTCCACATACGCACGGTCCGCCATCGCGGCGGGCAGCGCCGCGGCGGCCCAGCTGTTGAGGCTGTACGGCGGCACGATCGAACGCAGTGGCGCCAGCGCATCGGGGCTCCCGATCACCGCGCCGGCGCGCAGACCCGCCAGGCCGTACGCCTTGGCGAACGTCCGGCCGACGAGCAGGTTCGGATGCGACGGGATCAACGCGCGGTCGACGAGCGTCTCCCCCCCAAAGTCCGCATACGCCTCGTCCACGAGCACGCGAATCGGCGCGACGCGTTCGGCGACCTCGATGAGGTCGCGGCGTGCGATTGGCATGCCCGTCGGGTTGTGCGGGTTGGTCAGGAAGATGACGCGCGTCCGCTCGGTGACCGCGGCGAGAATCGCCGTCTTCGGAAAGGCAAAGTTGGCTCCGAGCGGCACGCGCACGACGTCACCGCCGAGCGCCTCCGTGCAGATCTCGTACATGTCGAACGCGGGCAGCAGCGTGATGCCCTGCGGCGCGCCCGGACGCGTGCGATCCCGCAGCGCGGCGGCTGCCGTCGCGAGGATCCCTTCGTCCAGACCGTTCGTCAACAGGAGCCATTCCGGCGGGATGCCAAGCCGATCGCCGACGGCGGCGTACGCGGCGTCGTAATCGGGATAGAATGCCGCGTGCTGGCGCGTGAGCCGCTGAAGCACGTCGAACACGGCGGGCGAGCAGCCGCCGGTGTTCTCGTTCAGATGCAGCCGCAGCGCGCCGGCCGGCGCGGACGGCCGGTCGTACTCGCTCATCGTCTTTCTCCCGCCACGGTGCCGACCCGGACGCGGATCGACTCGGCATGCGCGCGCAGCCCCTCCGCGTCGGCGAGCGCGATGACGGCCGGCGCGAGGCGGCGCAGGCCCTGTTGCGTGACGCGCTGCACGCTCGAGACGCGGACAAAATCCGCCGCGCCGAGACCGCCGCGCGCTCGCGCGGCGCCGCTTGTCGGCAGGACGTGGTTCGACCCCGTCGCGTAATCGCCCGACGCCTGCGCGCTATACCGGCCCACGAAAATCGTCCCCGCGCGCCGCAGGCGCCTGGCCTGCGCATCCGAATCGCAAACGACGTGCTCGGGCGCCATCCGCTCCGCAATCGCAATCGCGTCGTCGAGCGATCGCGTCACGATGATTCCTCCGTTCGCCGCGATGGACGAGCGCGCGGGACCGTCCGAGGGCAAGCGACGCGCGACAGCGGCCGCGACGCTGCGCGCCAGCGCCGCGTGTGGCGTCACCAGAATGGCGCGCGCGTCGGGGTCGTGCTCCGCCTGCGCGAGCAGATCCGCGGCAATCCATTCGGGATCGCCGGTCTCCGAGATCACGAGAATCTCGCTCGGCCCGGCGAAGAAGTCGATCGCGCAGTCGGCCGAGACCATCGCCTTCGCGGCGGCGACGTAGGCGTTGCCCGGGCCGACGATCTTGTCCACGCGCGGGATCGACGCCGTCCCGTACGCGAGCGCGGCGATGGCGTGCGCGCCGCCGAGTTTCAGCAGCCGGCTGACCCCCGCTTCGACGGCCGCGCACATGACCGTATCGTCGGGGCGCGGGCACACCGCGATGACCTCGGGCACTCCGGCGACGCGCGCGGGAATCGCGGTCATGAGCAGCGACGACGGCAACGGATACCGCCCGCCCGGGACGTAACAGCCGACGCGATCGAGCGGCACGACGCGCTGTTCGATCGCCACGCCCGCCGCCGGCCGAACCGTCCATCCGCGAGGCACCTGGCGCGCCGCGACGCGCCGGATGTGCCGCGCCGCGAGAGCAATCGCGCGGCGCACGGTGGCGGGCACGCGCGCCGCCGCCCCCCGCATTTCCTCCGCGGTCACGTCGACGCCCCCCTCGAGCCCGTCGAGCTCGCGTGCGAAGCGCCGGACGGCGCGATCGCCTTCGCGGCGGACGGCATCGACGATGCGCGCGACCCGCCGCTCGACGGCCGGATCCCGCCGTGGCGCCCGGTCGAGCAGCGCCGTCACGGCTCGCGTGTCGCCGGCTTTGATGATCCGCAAGGTCAGATCACGATCTTGTTCAGCGGATATTCCACAATCCCCTGCGCCCGTGCGGCTTTGAGCCGCGGAATCAGGTCCCTGACCGTGCGCTCCTCGATGATTGTGTTCACCGCAACCCACGCACCGTCGCTGAGCGGCGACACCGTCGGCCGCTGCAGCGCCGGGAGCAGCGCCAGCACCGCTTCCAGATCCTCGCGCCGGACGTTCAGCATGATGCCGACGCGCCCCTGCGCCTCGATCGCGGCCTTCAGCAGCAGCGCGATGTTCGACAGCTTCGTTCTCTTCCACTCGTCTTTCAGCGCGCCCGCGTTCGCGATGAGCTGCGTGTTGGACTCGAGCACCGTGTCGATGACGCGGAGGCGATTGGCGCGCAGCGACGAGCCCGTCTCCGTCACCTCGACGATGGCATCGGCGAGGACGGGCGGCTTGACTTCGGTCGCGCCCCACGAGAACTCCACGTGCGCCTTGACGCCGTGGCGCGCGAAATACGCCTCCGTCGCGCGCACCAGCTCCGTCGCGACCGTCTTCCCCTCGAGATCCTTCGCCGACCGGTATGCCGACTCCTCGGGCACGGCCAGCACCCACCGTACTTTTCCGAAGCTTTGCTTCGCGTAGATCAGGTCCGCCAGCGCGACGATCGATCCCGTGCCGCCGTTGGCGGCTTCGTATTCGGCGACCCAGTCCAGTCCGGTCAGGCCCGCATCGAGCACGCCGCCGGCGACGTACCGCGCCATCTCCTGCGCGCGGATCAGCATGCACTCGATCTCCGGGTCGTCGATCGCGGGAAAGTACGAACGCGGGCTCGCGTAGATGTTGAACCCCGCGCGCGCGAAGAGCTGGATCGTCGCGTCCTGGAGCGATCCCTTCGGAATGCCGAGCTTGAGCGTGCTCATGCGAGCTCCCGATAAAAACACGTGCGCTCCCCCGTGTGGCACACGTTGCCCTCGCCAAGCCGCTTCACCTTGAGCAGCACCGTGTCGTCGTCGCAATCGACGAGGATCCGCGAGACCTGCAGCCGGTTGCCGGACGTTTCTCCCTTCGTCCAGAGTTTTCCGCGCGTGCGGCTGAAGAACGTGGCGAATCCGGTTTCGCGCGTGCGCGCGAGCGCCTCGTCGTTCATGAAGCCGACCATCAGCACCTCGTTGGTGCCCTCGTCCTGGATGACGGCCGGGATCAACCCGTCAAGTTTGCTGAAATCCATAAGTACAAAAAAAGAGCCTCGCCAGGATCTCCGGCGAGGCTGGAAGCGCTGTGCTGCTCGAAACGTTATCGCATGCGCAGCTCGACCGGCCCGCCGGAGCAGGAATGGTGGTGCCGGTGATGGAGGTGCACGCGACGCATCGATCTCAGCCTAGTGCCGTCCCGCGGTCGAAGTCAAGCGGGCCTCGCCGGGGACGGAGACCTTGCCGTCCGGACTGCGCCGATCGTTCGCGCCCCATGCAACGCCCGCGCTGTCGAGGACGATGGAGTTGGCGTCCCCCTGACGTCCCTGCACGGTGACGGTATGGCCCATCGCGCGGAGCTGCTGTACCGTCTCGTCGCTGGCTCCATCCTGCTCGATTTGCACACGATCGGGCAGCCACTGGTGGTGGATGCGGAACGCGTCCACCGCTTCGCGAACGTTCATGTTGAACGTGGTGACGCCGAGGACGACGGAGAGGACGCTGTTCGGAATGGTGCGGCCGCCGGGCGAGCCGGTGATCAGCACCACTGTGCCATCCTTCACCACGATCGCCGGCGTCATCGAGCTGAGCATCCGCTTGCCCGGATCGATCAGGTTCGGAGGCGTGCCGATGTCCCCCTGGATGTTCGTCTCACCGGGTCCGAAGCCGCCTTCGAGGGTGTACGTATTCGCGACTGCCATCCCGTCGCGATCGACGACGGAGAAGTGGGTGGTTTCATCCGGTTCTGTGGCAGTCGCCACCGTCACGATGTCCTTGCCGAGTTCGATGCTGCTCGTCGCTCGTGACGGCTCGATCGTGGCCACGAGCGTCTTCGCGTATTTCTTCGACGTGAGCTTCGCGATCGGCACCCGGACGAAATCCGGATCGCCGAGGTAGCGCGCGCGATCGAGGTAGGCGCGCCGCATGGCCTCGATCTCGAGATGCAGCGTCTCGGCGGAGTCGCGTCCCTTCGCGGCGAGACCGTACGACTCCAGCACGTTGAGCGCCTCGAGCAGCAGGATGCCGCCAGAACTGGGCGGCGGCACCGAGATCACTTCGTACCCGCGGTAGTGCCCCCGCAGCGGTTTCCGTTCCTTTGCCTGGTACGCGGCCAGATCGGCCTTCGTGATCAACCCGCCGTGCGCTTTCATGTCCTCGGCGATCGCGTCGGCAATCCATCCTTTATAGAAGGCGTCCGGGCCGTCGAGAGCGATCGAGCGCAGCGTCTTCGCGAGATCGGTCAGGACGAGACGATCGCCGCCGCTCCATGTGCCGCCGCCCGGTTTTCCGTAGGCTTCGACCGACGCCTGAAAATGCCCCATTGCCCCGGCGAGCTGACCGTTGAGACTGCGCGCGAGCGCATCGGAGATGACGAATCCCTGCTCCGCGAGATCGACGGCAGGCATCACGACGTCCTTCCACGCGAGCTTGCCGAACCGCCGATGGGCGCGCGCGAGTCCGCGGACGGTGCCGGGCACGCCGGGCGCGAGGTAGCCTTCCGCCGTCAGCGAGCGGTCGATCTTCCCGTCCTGGTCCAGATACATCGTTCGCGTCGATTTCGCGGGCGCCTTCTCGCGGTAATCGAACGCCGCCGTCTTGCCCTCGGGCGTCCGGACGATCATGAACCCGCCGCCGCCGATGTTGCCTGCGCTCGGATGGGTGACGGCGAGCGCGAACGCCGTGGCAACGGCGGCATCGACGGCGTTGCCGCCGCGCGCGAGCACCGCCGCGCCGGCGTCGCACGCGGGGGCCGACGTGCAGACGACGAGGCCCGTTTTCGATGAGACGCCTTCGTCGCGTGCCGCGCGCATCGGTGCGATCGCAAGGATCACGCACGCGACGACGACCGCGCCGAGCGGACGTTTCAACTGCATGGCGCCCAATTCTATGCCGGGGACGAAGGAAGGCACAGGAATTGCCACGCGACCCGTCTCAGGAGCGAGCATGCAAATCTGGCCGGGTCAGCCGTATCCCCTGGGCGCCACGTACGACGGCGTCGGGACGAATTTCGCGTTGTTTTCCGAAGTGGCCGAACGCGTCGACCTGTGTCTGTTCGGCGACGACGGACAAGAGACGACCGTCGGACTGCCGGAGATGACGGCGTTCTGCTGGCATGGGTATCTTCCGGAAGTGAAGCCGGGGCGGCGCTACGGCTATCGCGTCCATGGACCGTGGGCGCCGGAACAGGGGCACTGGTGCAATCCGGCGAAGCTGCTGCTCGATCCTTATGCGAAGGCGCTCGACGGCGGCTGGCAGTGGGACGAAGCGATGTTCCCGTATCACTTCGACAACCCGGACGGCTCGAAGAACGATGCGGACAGCGCCCCGTTCATGCCGAAGGCGGTGGTCGTGGACCCATCGTTCGACTGGGGCCGGGACCGGCGCCCGAACACGCCGTGGCACAGGACGATCGTCTACGAAACGCACGTCAAGGGATTCTCGAAGCAGCATCCCGATGTGCCCGAAGAATTGCGCGGCACCTACGCCGGGATGGCGCATCCCGTCTCGATCAAGTACTTGCAGCAGCTCGGCGTGACCGCGGTCGAGCTGCTGCCGGTGCACCAGTTCGTGCAGGACTCGACGCTGCTCCAGCGCGGCCTGCGGAACTACTGGGGCTACAACTCGATCGGCTACCTCGCGCCGCACAACGAGTACTCGGCGCGCGGACAGCGCGGCGAGCAGGTCCAGGAATTCAAGCAGCTCGTCAAAGCGCTGCACGAAGCGCGCATCGAGGTGATCCTCGACGTCGTGTACAACCACACCGCGGAAGGCAACCAGCTCGGCCCCGTGCTGTCGTTCAAGGGCATCGACAACGCCGCGTACTACCGCCTCGTGCCCGACAACCGCCGGTTCTACGTGGATTACACGGGGACCGGCAACACGTTGAACATGCGTCATCCCCACGTGCTGCAGCTCATCATGGACAGCCTGCGGTACTGGGTCATCGACATGCACGTGGACGGCTTCCGCTTCGACCTGGCGGCGACGCTCGCGCGCGAGCTGCACGACGTCGATCGCTTGTCGTCGTTCTTCGATCTGATTCAGCAGGATCCGATCGTCAGCCGCGTGAAGCTCATCGCGGAGCCATGGGACGTGGGCGAGGGAGGCTATCAGGTCGGGAACTTCCCGCCGCTCTGGTCCGAATGGAACGGGAAGTACCGCGACAGCGTGCGCGACTTCTGGCGCGGCACCGATCAAACGCTCGCGGAGTTCGGGTCGCGGCTGACCGGGAGCTCCGATTTGTATCAGGCGAATGGCCGGCGTCGTCTCGTACAACGACAAGCACAACGAGGCGAACGGCGAGGAGAACCGTGACGGAGAGAGCCACAACCGCTCGTGGAACTGCGGCGCGGAGGGGCCGACCGACGATCCCAACGTGAACGCGCTGCGGAACCGTCAGCTGCGCAACTTCCTCGTGACGCTGTTCCTCTCGCAGGGCGTGCCGATGCTCTGCGGCGGCGACGAGATCGGACGCACCCAGCAGGGGAACAACAACGCGTACTGCCAGGACAACCCGATTTCCTGGTACGACTGGGAGAACGCGGACTCGCACCTGCTGCGTTTCACGCAGCAGGTGATCCGGATGCGCCAGAAGCATCCGGTGTTCTGCCGCAGACGCTGGTTCCAGGGGCAGCCGATCCGCGGTTCGCAGGTCAGCGATATCGGATGGTTCACGCCGGGCGGCGCCGAGATGTCCGACCAGGACTGGCAGGCGGGCTTCGCCAAGTCGCTCGGCGTCTTCCTCAACGGCGCGGCCATCCCGAAGCTCGACGAACGCGGCGAGCGCGCCGTTGACGACAGCTTCTATCTGATGTTCAACGCGCACCACGAGCCGCTGGAGTTCGTGCTGCCCGAAGCGAAGTGGGGCCAGCGCTGGTCAACCGTGCTCGACACGAACGAGACGGAGAATCCCGTGCGCGAAGACCAGCCCGGGCCCGACGTCCGCGCCGGGGATCGTCTGCAGGTGCAGGCCTGGTCGGCTGTCCTTCTGCGCCGGCACTCGTGATGGAGCCTGGTGCGATTCAGCTCGAGTACGTGGACGCGTTCGGCGCGGCGCATCGACCACCGGAGGAGACGATCCGCGCGATAGAGAGGGCGCGGGGGTGGGTCGCCTTCGCCAAGGCTTCGACGGGCGCGGCCGTAGCAATGCGGAGGCCCGGCCCCGCGAGCAGTGAGAGAAGCGGACGCAGCGTTGTCGTGCTGCGCGCTGGTGAGACGCCGGCGATAGGCCCATGCGAGCTCGCGCTCGAAGACGGCACGTCGCTGACGGTGGATCGCGCGCTCCCGGGGGATCTTCCGCTGGGCTATCACCGGCTGCACCGGCGCGGCGAGCCGAGCCGGCTGATCGTCGCGCCACGCGCGTGTTATCTGCCCGCATCGCTCCGCGAATGGGGTTGGGCGATCCAGTTGTACGCGGCGCGATCGCGACGGAGCTGGGGGATCGGAGATCTCGCGGACCTGCGATGGCTCGCACGGTGGGCGAAGCAGCAGGGCGCGTCGATGGCGCTCGTCAATCCGCTGGCATCGTCGACGCCGATTCTGCCGCAGCAGCCGAGCCCGTATTTCCCCAGCAGCCGTCGCTTTCGCAATCCGCTGTACCTGCGCGTCGAAGAGCTGGACGGCGCGCGCGAGGTGGCCGGCATAGGGGCGCTTGCCGCGGAAGCGCGCCGACTCAATCGTCAGCGACGGATCGATCGGGACATCGCCTTTCGGCTGAAGCTGCAGGCGTTCGAACGCATCTGGCGGCGCGTGCGGCGGCGCCGCGACCGATCGTTCGAGACCTTCGAGCGGGAGCAGGGGACGCCGCTCTTCGAGTACGCGGCGTTCTGCGCGTTGGCCGAGCGGTTCGGATCGGGCTGGCACGGATGGCCGGCGGCGTATCGGCGTCACGATGCGCCGGCCGTGCAACGGCTCGCGAAGGACCGCGACGTCTCCGACCGCATCCGCTTCCACATCTGGCTTCAATACCAGCTCGATCAACAGATCGCCCGTGCCTCGCGCGAAGCGCCGATCGTGCAGGACCTGCCGGTCGGGTTCGACGCCGATGGCGCCGATGCGTGGGCGTTCCAGGATGTCCTCGCCGACGACATGTCGATCGGCGCGCCGCCCGACCAGTTCAACACGCGCGGCCAGAACTGGGGACTGCCGCCGTTCGTGCCGAACCGGCTCCGCGAGGCGGGCTACGATCCGTTCATCCAGACGATCCGCGCGTGCCTGCGCCATGCGGGCGGTCTGCGAATCGATCACGTGATGGGGCTGTTCCGGCTGTTCTGGATCCCACGCGGCATGGAACCGCGGGACGGCGCCTACGTCGGCAACGCCGCCGACGATCTCCTCGCCATCGTCGCGCTCGAGAGCCATCGAGCACGCGCCGTCATCGTGGGCGAAGATCTCGGCACGGTTGAGGAACACGCACGCGCCAATCTGATGGCGCGCGCCGTGTTGTCGTATCGTCTCTTGTGGTTCGAAAAAGTACCGCCCGCGCAATTCCCTGAGCAGTCGCTGGCCGCGGTGACGACCCATGACCTGCCGACCATCGCGGGTCTCTGGACGGGCTCGGATCTGAAAGCGCAGAAGCAAATCGGCCTCGCACCCAACGAGCAGGGGACGCTCGAGATCCGCGAGCGCGTGCGGACCCTGACCCGGGCCTCCGACCGCACGCCGCTCGAGACGGTCATCGCCCGGGTCTACGACGCGCTGGGCCGAGCGCCCTCACGCATCCTGACCGCGACGCTGGACGATGCGATGGCGGTGGAGGAGCGGCCGAACATGCCGGCGACGAGCGGCGAGTGGCATCCCATCGAAACGTTGAAGGCGAACGCGCTGGCCGCGCGCATCGCGCGCGCCCTCACGCGGCCGGCGTCGAGCAAGCGGAGGGTGTGAGATCCCCCTGTTATCTTCGTGCTCTCTGCGCGCTCGCCACACCCGCCTTTCCCACCATCACCTCCGTCGCCTTGATCACGGCCAGCGCTTCGTCGCCGCGGCGCAGCCTCAGCTCGTCCGCGGCGTCGCGCGTGACGACGGCGGTCAACGTCTGGTCGCCGATCCGCAGCCGCACCTGCGCGAGCAGACCTTCGACGCGGACCTCCTCGACGATCCCGCGCAACTGGTTGCGCCCGCTGAGCGCGACGATGACATCGTCGCGTTTCGCCGCGCGGCGGTCTCGGCGCCGCGTCTGGCGGCCCGCCATCAACCGATCGATTTCGGAGTCGGGCACGCGGTGATGGCCGCCCGCCGTGCGGGTCGTCCGGACGGACCCCTTGTAAATCCACTGCTTGAACGTCGGATAGCTCACGCCGAGACGGCCGGCGGCCTCGCGCGGGGTGATGAGCGCCACGACCACAGAATCGCGTAGAACAGCTTCAAAATCAATATTGAACCGTATTAAACTGGCGAATCATGCGTGTCACCGCGATTGTCGCCGCCGTCCTTCTCGCGGCTGGCGCCGGGCCCGGGTGGCAGGCGCCGGCGCCCGAACCGATCACGGTGTCCGCCGCGGTCAGCCTCACGGACGTGCTGCAGGAGGTCGCCGCCGCATACGCGCAGAATGGCGGCGGGACGGTCCGGTTCAACTTCGGCGCGTCGAACACGCTCGCGCGCCAGGTCGTCGAAGGGGCGCCGGTGGATCTGTTCATCAGCGCGGATGAAGCGCAGATGGACGTGGTGGCGAAGGCCGGTCTGCTCGACGCCGCGTCGCGGGCCGACCTGCTCGCCAACCGGCTGGCCGTCGTCGTCTCCCCCGAGCACCGCCGGGCGTTCACCAGCCTTCGCGATCTGCTCGATCCCGCGTTCAAACGGATCGCGATCGGCGATCCGGCGGCGGTGCCGGCCGGCGTCTACGCGAAGCAGTACCTCGAGCGCGCGGGCATCTGGGAGCAGGTGCAGTCCCGGCTGGTCCCGTCGGCGAGCGTCCGTGCGGCGCTCGCGGCGGTGGACGCGGGCAGCGCGGACGCCGCAGTCGTCTATCGCACCGACACGCACGCGGCGAAGCGCGCCGTCGTGGCGTGGGTCGCGCCCATCTGGGAAGGTCCGCGCATCATCTATCCCGCCGCGATCGTCAAGGGACGGCCGGCGGCGGCGCAGGCGCGACGCTTCCTCGATTTTCTGCGTACGGCGACGGCCACCCGCATCTTCGAGAAATACGACTTCATTCCCGTGGAGTCGCGCCCGCGCTGATGGACGTCTGGCACGTCACCTGGTTTTCGCTCGCGACGGCGGCCGGCGCGACCGCGGTGGCGCTGCCGATCGGCGTGCCGCTCGCGTGGCTGCTCGCGCGCGCGCGCTTCACGGGCCGATCGCTCGTCGAGACGATCGTGTCGCTGCCGCTCGTCATGCCGCCGGTCGCGACGGGGCTGATCCTCCTGATGCTCTTCGGGCGACGCGGGCCGCTCGGGCGTGCGCTGTCGTGGGTGGGCATCGACGTCGTGTTCACGTGGAAGGCGGTCGTGATTGCGATGGCGGTCATGGGACTGCCGCTCCTCGTCCGTACCGCGCGCGGCGGCTTCGAGCAGGTCGATCGCCGGCTCGAGCAGGTCGCCGCAACGCTCGGCGCCGGTCCCGCGCGCGTGTTCCTGACGATCAGTCTGCCGCGCGCTCGGCGAATTCGGCGCGACGATCATGATCGCCGGCAGCATTCCCGGCGTCACGCGCACGCTCGCGGTGGCCATCTACTCGTACGCGGAAACGGGACAGGACCGGGCGGCGGTCGCGCTGCTCGCGATTTCGACGGGCCTGGCGTTCGCGGCGCTCTGGGGCGCCAACCGGCTCGCGGGTGGTTCGCGCGCGTGATGGTCCTGGCGTTTCAGCTCACGCAAGGTGAATTCACGCTCGAGATCGACGAGCGGATCGACGCGAAGGTCACGGCGATCTTCGGTCCCTCCGGCTCGGGCAAGACGACGATTCTGGACGCGATTGCGGGGCTGCGCGTTCCGTCGCGCGGGACGATCGCGATCGGCGGCCGGCTCCTGTTCGACTCGAGCGCGTCGCGCAACCTGCCGCCGCAGCACCGCCGCATCGGCTACGTGCCGCAGGACGTCGGTCTCTTTCCGCACATGAACGTCCGCCGCAATCTGCTCTACGGGCGTCACCCCGGATCGTCTCCGCCGCTCGATCGCGTGGTGCGCATGCTCGAGATCGAGGGGCTCGTCGATCGCCGGGTGCCGCAGCTGTCCGGCGGCGAGCGGCAGCGCGTCGCGCTCGCGCGCGCGCTGATGTGCGGGCCCGCGGTGCTCCTCCTCGACGAGCCGCTCGCCGCAGTGGACTTGCCGCTCCGGCGCCGCATCCTGCCGTACCTGCAGCGGGTGCGCGACGAAATGGCGCTGCCGATCGTCTATGTCTCGCACGATCGCGACGAGGTCCGGATGCTCGCCGATCACGTGCTCCTGCTCGATCGCGGCCGCGTGCGGCAATCCGGTTCTCCCGCCGCCGTTCTTCCGTAGCAACCTGAACCAGATCGTCCCCGAACCTCAGCGCCGGGCGCGGCAATCGGCCCGGCAACCTGTTGGGCTCGCTCACGAACTGCAGACTCATACACGAGGTTTTCCGGGTATCCGTCCAGTCAGGAATGCTTGAGCGAACACGCAAAAAGTTTACTCACTTGATCCTTCGGGCGCCACACCGGTGACGGGTAGCTACGACACACGCCCCGCAGAAAGGGGCGAGTTTCAGCGTGTTTTCCGTGCCGAACGCGGCGGAGGCCCGCCCAATGCTTAAGCGCTCAAGATTGGCAGGTACGGCGGTTGCACGCCAGAAGGGCGTATGGATCACCGCGTCGAGATCACAATTCGGTCGATGACCGAGCGGATGGCCGAGCCGCTGCGCATGCCGGGGCTGGCCGACGACGTTCGCCTGTCGCCCTCGCGGTTGTCCCATCTGTTCATCCGTGAAACGGGCGTGTCGCCCGTGCGGTACCTCCGGATGGTCCGGCTGGGGCGCGCCGCGCGGCTCCTCGACGAAACCGTGCTCTCGGTCAAAGAGGTCATGGTCGTTGTCGGCTGCACCGATCCCTCGCATTTCTCGCGCGACTTCCGCCGGCTGCACGGCGCCGGGCCGCGCGCCTATCGGCGCCGGTGCCGCGGTCCTGGCCGGCAGACCGCGTCTGCCGCGTGAAGGACCCAGGGATCTGGATCGTTGAGGACACCGTGAAAGAAGCACCCTCCGCCAGCAAGCCGTCTGGCGGTACCGCGACCTCGCCCACCGCCATTCCGATGCGGACCGCAGCGGGCGCGGTCGTCTTCTCAGGACTGCTGCGGCTCTCGCAGTTTGGATTGCACCGAAGTCGTCTTGTCGCGAGCGGCGCGCTCAGCGGCATCGTGACCGACGAGGCCACGGGGCGGACGTCGAACGTAATCAAGGCGGTCTGGTCGTTGCCCGCGACCGTCAGCGGAAACCCCGAGAGCGTGTTCGTTCGGCTCGGACCGATGACGGTCGATCTTGTGGGCTCGGTCCTCACGCTGCTGCCGTCGGTGCTGGAGGTGCGCGCGGATGCCGCGCCGGGGAACACGCTCCCGCCGCTCGTGCGCAGCGTCGTCGGCGTCCGCGACGATCCCCACGCGCTCGCCGCGGTGCTGAATCAGATGCTCGACATCCTGTGGGCGCCGGTGTGACGGCGCCGTCCACCCTGCCTGTTCGTTCGACCGAATCGTAAACGCCGCCGGCCAGGCGACTCTATCGCGCGCCCGGGCCCGCGCCTCTCCCGCGCCCGCGCGGCGCGCCGTCGCCAAGCGCTTCCAGGTCAACCTGGCGCCCGTCGATGAAGACGTTCTTGATTTTCGTCCGATCGGCGAACAAGTCGCCGTCGGCGACGACGAGGTTCGCCATTTTCCCCTTCTCGATCGACCCGAGACGATCGGCCGCTCCGGCGATCCTCGCCGCGTTGATCGTGAGCGCGCGAACGGCGGCATCGTCGGCAAGACCGTCCTTGACGGCCTTTGCGACGTTCCGCAGGAAGTCGTGCGTGTCGCTGAGGCCGCCGGACGAGAATGCGAAGACGATCCCCGCCTTTTCGAGCGACGCCGGGGCTTTCGACACGTGGGCGCGAAGCCGCAGCTCGCGCGCGGGTTCGTCGGCGTCCGGCGCGAGCGTGCGCGGGCGCGTGGGGAAGTTGAGGCTGTAGATGACGCGCGCGTTCTGCGCCTTCAGATCCGCCGCGGCGAGGTCCGCTTCGTGCGCGCCCGTGATGATCGGATCGAGCTTGAACTCCTTCGCCATGCGCAGCGCGCGCAGGACCTCGCGCTCCAGTCCCGCCTCGAACGCGACGGGGAGGCGCGCCGCCAGCGCCGGCTGCATCGCCTCGAGCGCGGGATCGAACGGCGGGCGCAGCATCCCCGCCGGCGATTTCTGATACCGCTGCTCGAGCAGCTGCTGATACTGCGCGTCGATGAACGACTGCCGGACGAAGGCAATCGCGCCGAGCAGCGACGCCGGGTACACGTCGCCGCGCGGGTTCTGGAATTCGACGTGCAGCGCGACGGGCGCGCGCACGACGCTGACGCCGGACCGCGGCGTCGCGATCGCGCCGACGCTCGGCTCGACTTCGGGCGTCGTCACGTTGACGAGCGCGCTCTGGCCCTTGATGAGCACTCCCGGCGGCGTCGCGAGGACCGTGATGATGCCGCTCGTCGCGAGCCGCGACAGCTCCGGCGCGTCCAGCTTCACGTGGTCCGCCGCGTTCACGTCGGCGCGCAGCACGACGCTTCGCTTCCACCGCTCCGCCTCGTCGGTCGATCGAACCGTCTGCGGCTGCTGCGCCGGCACCTGAATGTCGAGCCCCACGGACGATCCCATGTCGATCAGGCCGGGATAGACCGTCAGCCCGGCGCCGTCGATGACGACGGCGTCAGCCGGCGGCTGCACGTCCGCGCCCACCGCATCGATCAGGCCGTTTCTGATGACGACGGTCCCGTTCGAGATCGGCGAGCTGGTGACGGTGACGACCCTCGCGCCTTTGATCGCGTAGACAAACGGCGCGTCCGCGTGGACGCCGAGGCCCAGCACGAGGGCTGCGGCGGCGACGCAGGCGATGAATCGAAGACGGAGAGTCATGCGCATCATCTCTTACCTCAATGCTCGCGGGGCCCCACCCCCGCTCGCGCTCGCTCGGCGACGCCGCGCCTCGCTCGGGCCGCAGGCGCTCTATGGCCGCGCCAGATATTTCTTGTAAAGCGCGAGCTGCGTGCTGTCGAGATCGACGTCTTTGCCCTCGATGACGACGCGCGTGATCTCCGTTCGAATCTCGAGCGGATCGCCTTTCGAGATGAAGAGATTCGCGTCCTTGCCCGGTTCGATGCTGCCCACACGGTCGGCGATGCCGAGGATCTCCGCCGCGTCCGTCGTCAGCGCCTTGAGCGCCTGGTCGCGGTCGAGTCCCCACGCGACGGAGATCGCCGCGGTATAGGGCACCAGCCTGACGTTCGTCGAGTCGCCGGTCGAGAACGCGATCTTCACGCCCGCCTGCGCGAGCTGGCCCGCGACCTGATATGGGGCGGCGTGAAAGAAATCCTCGCGCGACGGCAGCGTGAGCACGTCGCCGAGAATCACCGGGATGTTCTTCTCCTTCAGCAACGGCGCCACGGCACCCGCCTCGAGCCCGCCGCTGATGACGATGTTCACCTTGACCCGATCCGCGAACGCGATGGCGTCGCGGATATCCTGCTCGCGGTTCGCCGTGACGATGAAGGGCAGCCGGCGTTCGACGACGGGAACGAGCGCGTCGAGCACCCAGTCTTTCGTCCTGTCCGGACCGCCTTTGGCGTACGCGCGGGCGCGGTCGAGCAGTTGCGCGGCCTGATCGAGACGGTCGTCGCGCTCTTTCTTCAACTGTTCGTACGTGCGATCGGGTCCGCCGCCGGGCGCGGGTGCGCCCCCGCCGCCGCCTCGCCGGCCGAAGCCGCCGATCGACGGGAAGTTGAACGCGATGCCGGCGTTCGGCCTCAGCGTCGCCTCTTCCCAGGTCCAGCCGTCGAGGTTCATCACGGCGACTTCGCCGCCGAAGACGCCGCCGCCCGGCACGATCGCCACCGTGGTCACGCCGTTGGCGCGTGCGATCGGAATCGCGTCGCTCTCCGCGTGGTACGCCACGCGCGTGCGAAGCTGCGGGTTGTAGTCGAACATTTCGCTGACGTCATCGAAGCCGCGCGGGCCCGGCTCGTTCAGACCGAGCTGCGTGCGCGCGTTGATGAAGCCGGGGTAGACGTCGGCGCCGCCCGCGTCGATCGTTTTCGCGCCGGCGGGCAGCTGCACGTTCGCGCCGACCTGCTCGATCCGGTTGCCGCGAATGACGATCGTTCCGTGCTCGATCGCCGGCCGCGTGATCGGATGGATCGTGGCATTCGTGATCGCCCAGACCGATCCGCTCGCCGGAGCCTGAGGAGAAGCTGCGGCCGGACGGCGAGTCGCGTCCGCGGGAGATGGCGCGCCGTCGTCGATGCGCGGCCCGTGACCATCCTCCGACGCGATCCTGGGCCGGTCCAGTTCCGTTCCAGCCGGCGATCCGCGGCCGGCGCGCTCCGCGCTGGCGAGCTGGTCCTTCTCCTTCTTCAATTCGGTGAGCCGCCGGTCCTCGGATTTACGGTTGTAGTACTCCGTGCCGTCGATGTAAACACGATCGGCGATCGCGTACGCGCTCAACGGATGGCGCGTCCAGACGACGACGTCGGCATCCTTGCCGACCTCGAGCGAGCCCACGCGCTTGTCGATCCGGAGCTGCTTCGCGGGATTGATCGTCACGAGCGCCATCGCTTCGTCTTCAGAGAGCCCGCCCCATTTCATGCTCTTGGCCGCTTCGGTGTTGAGCCGGCGTGCGTGCTCGGCGCTGTCGGAGTTGACCGACACGAGCACGCCCTTCTTCGTCATCAGCGCGGCGTTGTACGGGATCGCATCGGCGGCTTCGACCTTATAGCCCCACCAGTCGGAGAACGTGGACGCACCGGCCCCGTGCGCTGCGATCTCCTTTGCGACCTTGTAGCCTTCGAGGACGTGCTGGAACGTCGCGACCTTGAAGCCCATCTCCTCGGCGACCCGGATCAGCATCAGGATTTCGTCGGCGCGGTACGAGTGCGCGTGCACGAGACGCTTGCCCTCGAGCACTTCCACCAGCGGCTCGAGCTGCAGGTCGCGCTTCGGCGGGACCGCGTCCTGGCCCGACGACTTCTTCCGCTCGAAGTCCTGCCACGCCTGTTGATACGCCTTCGCGCGCGTGAAGGCGTCGCGGATGACGTACTCGACGCCCATGCGCGTCACGGGATACCGCCGCGGACCGGTCTGACCGAATTGGCGCATGTCCTTGGGGTTCTCGCCGAGCGCGAACTTGATCCCGGGCAGCGCGCCCTGGAACACGAGATCCTCGGCACGCGTCCTTCCCCAGCGCAGCTTGATCACGAGCGTCTTGCCGCCGATCGGGTTCGCGCTGCCGTGCAGCACGTTGGCGACGGTCAAGCCTCCCGCGAGATCGCGATAGATGTTGACGTCGCTGGGATCGAGGACGTCCTCCATGCCCGTCATTGAGCTGACGGTCGTGCCCCCTTCGTTGATCGAGTCGTTTGCGATGTGCGAATGGCAGTCGATGATGCCCGGCGAGATGTACTCACCG
>QHWR01000114.1:0-5798 GCA_003223835.1 Acidobacteriota bacterium
CCTAATTTGGGATAGAATGCCTGAAAAATTGCCCATAACGCTCGCCGTCACCAACACGAAGGGAGGTGTGGGCAAGACGACCACCGCCGTCAACCTCGCGGCCGCGCTCGCCGCCCCCAATCGCCGCGTCCTCTTGATCGACCTCGACAGTCAGGCCTCGGCGTCGGCCTGGTTGGGCGTGCCGCGCAGCCGGCTGAATCCCTCGTCGGCCAACTGGCTTCTCAGCCACGCGCCGCTGCGCAAGGTCATCCGCGCCACGTCGACGCCGAACCTGGACCTCGTCACCGCCTCGCTGGACCTCGCGAGCGCGGATGTCACGCTGTGCGACGTACGTGGACGCGAACTCGTGCTGCGCGGCCGCCTCGAGGAGGTGCCCGCGCGATACGACCTCGTCATGCTCGACTGCTCGCCGGGCCTCTCGCTGCTGGGCATCAACGCCCTGATCGCCGCGGACGCGCTGATGGTGCCGGTCGCGTGCCGCCCGCTGTGCCTCGACGGTCTCGTCAACTTCTTCGGCAACCTCGAACGCCTCCGGACGCGGCTGCGCGCCGCCCCGCGTGTGCTCGGCATCCTCCTGACCCTGCTGGATCGCACCGCCGAAATGCGCGAGATCGCTGAACGCATCCGGGCGCAGTATCGCGATCGCGTCTTCCATACGGAGCTGCGCAGCAGTCCGCAGCTCGCGCGCGCGCCGCTCGAGGCAAAAACGATCTTCGAGGCGGCGCCCCGATCGCCGTCCGCCGACAGCTTCCGCCGCCTCGCCGGGGAAGTCCTGCAGCGCCTCCCCGCCGCCGCCCGCTGACACGAATGTTTTCGGGTGGAAAAATTGCCGCATTCGCACGGCCGCGAAAGGTCGAGCTTGAAGTAAACCCCGGTGTTCGTGTTGAATACGGACGGCTGAGCCAGCCTGGCTGGGCGATCAATTAAAGGCGGCATGAATTCATGGCGCGTGCGCGGAAGAAGCGAACCAGCAAGACCACCCAGGACATTTTCTCCCCCACGCGTTCAGGCGCTCCCCAGCGGCGAAAGCCGGGCCGCCCGCCGATCCACGACGAAGCGTGGACCAAGGTCACCGTCGTCCTGTTCAACCGCCAGATCGTGTTCCTCGATCGGCTCGCCGCGAACATTCGCGCGCAGAGCGGCGCCGCGATCAGCCGCGCGCAATTGATCCGCGCGCTCCTCGACGCCGTCGCCGATGCGGACATCGACCTCACCGCCGCGACGTCCGAAGCCGATTTGAAGGCGACGGTGCTCGCGCGTCTGGGGCGGTATAGATTAGGCATCACGCAGTGATGCCGTGGAGTGCGTGATCCTCGTCGGGCTGCCCGGCGCGGGCAAGACGACCTTCTATCGCGAGCGGTTCGCCGCGACGCACCGCCACGTCAGCAAAGATCTGATGCCGCACGCGCGCCAGCGCCAGGAGCGGCAGGACCGCCTCGTGCGCGAGGCGCTCGCGGCGGGCGCGTCGGTCGTCGTGGACAACACGAACCCCGCCGTCGCGGACCGCGCGCCGATCATCCTCGCGGCGCGCGAGCATGGCGCAACAGTCGTCGGCTACTACGTGGAAGCGTCGACGAGGGAAGCGGTCGCGCGCAACCGCGGCCGCGAAGGCAAGGCGCGCGTGCCCGACGTCGCGATTTTCGCGTGCGCAAAGCGGCTCGTGCCGCCGCAGCTCGAGGAAGGCTTCGACGAGGTGCACCGCGTCCAGCCTCAGCCGGACGGCAGCTTCGTCGTCAACTGACGTTCTTGGTTTTGCGCCGCGCGCTTTCCGGCCGGCGCCCCGGGAACTCGACAATCTTCGCCTGACGCTTGAGGCCGGCCACGAGCCACGTGCGTTCGCACTGCTCGCACCGGTATTCGCGAAGTTCCTGCACGGGCGCGGTCGGCCCGATGTCCGACGACTGGCAGAATGGACACGTGGTCGGTCCCGACATTCGTCGCTCCTGAAACACCCGGCCTTCCCAGTGTCGGCGCGCCCTCGACTCGAACGCAAGCACAGCCGCGAGGACGCCGGGCTTCGACGAAACAAGCTGAACCGTGTAACGTCGCGTGCCGACGGGACTCTATAGAGGTGGGCCCGGTCGTTTGCCCGTGCACGTTGCCGAGGCCGTCGCCCTCAGGGACTTCGGCTTGTCGCTCGGCGCGTTCGCGCGCCTCGCCGCGCAACACGAAGGCGAGTGATGTCTCAGCCGCGGAGACTGGTGCGCACGGCGGCTCTGACGTGCTTCACGAGCTCGTCGGGCAGGCACGGCTTCGCGATGTAGCCGTCGCAGCCGACCGCTTCGGCGCGGCGGCGCACGTCGGGGAACGCGTGCGCGGTCAGCATCAGCACGGGAATCCGCGAGAGCACGGGATCGGCTTTGAGACGCTTGGTCGCTTCCCATCCGTCGACGCCGGGCATCGTCGCGTCCATGAGGATGACGCTGGGGTGGTGTTCGCGCGCCGCCTCGATGCCTTGCTCTCCGCTCGCGGCCGTCAGCACGCGGTACCCGGAGAAGGCGAGATAGGTCTGATACATCTCGCGCACGTCCTCGTTGTCGTCGACGATCAGCACGAGGATCGCGCTCGGCGGCGGGGTCTTCACGGGGCCGCGCCGGCTCAGTGACGCGTCGCCGGCGGCCGCCGCCGTCCGCTCGTCGCGGGACCTCGGAGCACGAGCGCCCAGCGCGCCCAATTCTGCATATCGCTGGGGATCACGACCGGGCTGACGTGCGCGACGACGGAGACCGGCGCGCGATCGCGCGGATGTACGGACAGCGCGCGCGAGCCGCTGATGCCGTTGGCGGCGGAGCGCAGGAGCTGGTTCGCCGCCGTCCGATCGCTGAAGAACATCGTCAGCAGGCGATCGCGCGCGCCGCGGACGGCGAGGTTCAGCGTCGCGGCCGCGCCGGCGCTGATGTCCTGAATGCGGCCGTTCGAATCCGTGACGATCCACGCCGCGGTATGCCCGGCGTCCGCCTCGGGCCGATGGCCGATGAACTGGCGCACGAGCATCAGCAACTGTTCCGGCGGAACCGGTTCCATCAGGTACGCGTCCGCGCCCGCCGCGTAACCGTCGAGCCGCGCCTGCGTGGTGCGGTAGGTGGCGGAGATCATGATGACGGGAAGCGAGGGCCGCGCCTCCTTCAGCGCCGAACACACCTCGAACCCTGAGCCGTCGGGCAGCTTGATGTCGAGCACGACGAGTTCAGAATCGGGAATCGCGCCCGCGCGCCGCGCTGCTTCCGCGGTGGCGGCTTCGATGACGGTGTAGCCGCCGCGCTGCAACAGACTCGTACGGAGGAATCGAGCGGGATCGTTGTCGTCGACGTTCAAGACAGCCATGGACCCCCCGCGCTCGTGTGAACGACTCAATTCTATCGTACGCGCGCGCGATTCCTACCCTCCACTCGAGAGATTGCGCCACAAGGCGGCCCCGAATGTGGCCGTGACGTAGACCCACGTCACGGAAAAGACACAATGCATCACGGTGCGGAAGCGGTCTCCGCGCCAGACGTCCGGCGAGTAGTAGAACCACTGCGCGAACATCCGCGCGGACCAGAAAATCGTCAGGCCGATCAGGATCGCCCGGCTCAGCCGTGTGGGCTCGAGCAGCGCGTCGCTCGATGTCAGCAGGAGCGCCGCGAAGAGCGCCAGCGTGAGCACGATGAAGAGGCTGTGGACCTCGAAGATTTGACGGTTCAACAGCGACAGCGACGCCATCTCCTCCCGCCACCGGAACCGGCGCGGGACGAACAGATTGACGACGACGAGCGCCGCCATCAGGAGACCGACGGCGCGCAGGTGCAGCGCGAGGACGCCAGGGTCGATCGTCATGCGAGTCTCCTCAGGATGAAGACGTGGACGAACGGCGTGATGGCAAAGTCACGTTCGACCGCGAACCTCGTCCGCGTGAAACAGCGAGTCCAGGTGCGGCGCGAGTGGAAGTGCAGGAAGCCCGGACCGAACGCGGCGAAGTTCGCCCAGTCGCGCAGGTGCTCGGCGACGACGACGGCGCCGCGCGCCGTGACGACGCGGTGCAGTTCGGCGAAGAACGCGCTGCGCGCAGCGTCCGTGCGAAGCTCGTGGGCGGACAGCAGGAGGAGCGCGGCGTCGATCGACGCATCGGGCGCCGGCAGATGACGGAAGTCCGCGGGGTCGGCCGCGATCTCGTTGCGCGCGAGGCTGCGGGCGCGGGCGATCGAGGGCTCTGTCATCTCCGCCGGGTCGAAGATGTCGACGACGCGCCCGTGAGAGCCGTTCAGCAGCGTCCGCAGCGCCGGCGTCGACTCGTCGAGGCCGGCGTGGATGTTGAGCCACGTGCGCGGCAACCCGCGGAGCGCCTCCGGAACCCACGTCCAGCGCATCAGGCGGGACCGGTCGTAGACGATCCACGACGTCACGAGCGAGGCGACGATCCAGAAGCCGGCGGCCGCCGTCGCGGTGTCGAGCCCGCGTCGCGCCGCCGCGCCGAGCGGCAGCCGATGCACGGCGACAGGAATGAGCGCGATCGCCGCGCCCGCCATCGCGTAGAACGGCCAGTTGAAGCGGACGATCTGCCGGAGCCCGCGCATCATGAGGCGCGCTCCCGTTCGATCGCGCGCAGCGGATACCGCACGCCGCGCGCCCAGCGGTAGTCGACGTCCGTCACGCGAAACGCCGCCGCGAGAACGGGCGTACGTCCGCGGAACGTCGGCTGATCGAAGAACGCGATGCGCCGCACGTCGACCGCGATTGGCGCCGGCTTCCAATTCACGCGCCTCGCTTCGATTGCGATGATGCTGTGCGTTTCCGCCTCGTAATCGAAGGTGTACGGAAGCGGACCCGCGTACCGTCTGGCGTCGCGCACGGACGCGAACGGCGACGCGGCGGGCAGCGTCGCGTCGGAGACGTTCGCGGTCAATTCGAGATCGCCGGAGGCATCCGCCGTGCGGACCTGAATGTGGAGGCGATCGCCGGCCGCCTCGATGTGGGCGTCGCAGCGATAGTAGTTATAGTGGGTCAGCAGGTTGCCGCCCGCCACCATCAGGGGCCGGTCCGCGTCGCTCCGAAGAATCCGCAGCCCCCGCAGCGTCCGTCCATCCGGCGCGCGGAACGTGGTGAACACGCGATAGCCCGCGAGGAAGAAATCGCGGCCGCACAGCCGCGGCAGCCCCGCCGGACGAAGCAATTCGGTCTGCACGAGCGCGACCGCGACGAAGCCGTACTCGCCCGACGAGTCCAACTCGAGCCCCGGGGGCAAGAGGGGACGGAGCACGTGCGACGGCACCGCATAGGTCAACGTGGTGCGCTCGGATCGGGATCGGATGCCGGCGGAGCCGCGCGCGCCATCCGCTTCGCGTTGGCGTCAGCGCCGCGAGCCACGCAAGCGACAGAAAGAGAAGGTTCACCGGGATCAGACCGGCCGGCCAGAGCAGCAGCGGTCTCGCGAACGTCAGCTCGACGACGTTCATCGACAGCAGCGCCGCGGACTGCGCCGCCGCGCACAATCGCGGGGCGACGCCGGCGATCACCCAGACGGCGATCGCGACCTCGCAGACGCCGACCGCCGCGAGCACGCGGGCGCCCGCCGCGCCGTGAAGGCCGGGGACCGCTTGCACGATGGCCAGGTGCCTGGGCGAGCCGCCCAGCAGCTTGTTGTAGAGCCCGTGCACGAGCCAGACGCCGGCGACGACGGCGCGAGCCGCGGCGCCGGTGCCGCCGCCGAAGGTCGCCGAGACGCGCGCAGTCAAGGCATCACCTCGCATCCCGCGTCCGCTCAGTCGCCGAGCAGCTTCGCGAGTTTGTCTCCCATCTTCACCATCCGGACCACGGCGGAC
>QHWR01000114.1:5804-16144 GCA_003223835.1 Acidobacteriota bacterium
AGAACCGCAGCATGTCGTTCAACCGCTCGCGCGTGTACGCGTCGGCCGCGCCCGGCTTCTTCGCCTCGGCCGCGGCGTCGCGGAGCATCGCGAGCGTCGGGTCCGCTTCGCGCTTCTTGCGCTCGTCCACGATGATCCGGAACATCTCCCAGACGTCCTTGAGGCTCTCGAAGTGGTCGCGGCGGTCGCCGAGGATGTGGACGACGCGGACGATGCCCCAGCCCTGGAGCTCGCGCAGGCTGGTGCTGACGTTGGAGCGGGCGACGCCGAGCGTGTCGGCGAGGGCCTCGGCGGGGAGCGGGGAGGGAGAGAGGAAGAGGAGCGCGTGGATCTGGGCGACGGTGCGGTTGATGCCCCAGCGCGTCCCCATCTCGCCCCAGTGGAGGATGAACTTCTGCTGAACCGGCGTCAGTGTCATACGCGACCTACGTAACAGTAGTTTCTGTCTAAACAGAAATTACTGTACTAAACGCCGATTGTCAAGAGGCGCGGGCCCCCGCGCCTTGACTCCCGCCGGGAGCGGTCGCTACAGTGCGCCTGCCCTTACCAATCCTTCGTTCATGGCGCGGCCCGCCGCCGCGCGCACAAGGAACACTCGCATGACTACAGCCTTCGTCCGTCGTGTCGGCGCCGCCGGTGTCGCGGCGCTCGTGCTGGCCCTGCTGGTCCTGGCCGCCGCGCCGCTCGCGGCCGACGCCGGCGTCCTCACCGCCTGCGTCAACCCCGGCAACGGCAACCTCCGCCTCGTCGGCGCATCCGACCCGTGCCACGCCAACGAGTCGCGCGTGCAATGGAACATCGCCGGCCCCGCGGGACCCACGGGACCCACGGGACCGCAGGGCCCCGCCGGGTCTGCCGCGGCCGGTCCGCCGTACATCTGGGTCTGCACGCCGGTCACCTTCCAGAATGCCGGGAGCAACGCCAAGGCCGAGATCCACATCTTCAATGGGGCCGCCTCGACCGCCAACGTCGCGGTCAACATCCTCGACCGCGACGGTGTGAACCTCGCCGGCGTCACCGTGCCCGGCTCCAGTCCGCCGGAGACGTATCCGGGCGACACCGGGACGGCCACCGTCGCGGTCCCTGCCGCGCACACGCGCGTCTTCACGTGGACGACCCCGCAGACCTATCCGGACGGGGTCACGAACGTGTCGGCCGCCATCCGCATCACCTCCGATCAGCCGATCGGCGTCGGCGCCATCGTCGGGTGGAGCGGATTCATCCCGCTGCCCTGCAGCTTCGTGCACCCCTGACGCCGCCTGGACGCGAACGTGAAGATCGTCGAAGAAACGCTGCCGAACGAGGACGTCAATCCCGATCGACGACAGGTCCTGCGGGCGTTCGCGAGTTTCGCGGTGCTGGCCGTGCCGTTCTCGTGCGCGGGATGGCCGGCTCCTCCGTCGGCCGGAGGACCCGACGTCCAGCCGCTCGTCGCGCAGGTACGGCGGCTCGCGGATGCGCTGTCGTTCCTTGGCGAACCGCTCGCCGACCTCGCGCCGCTCCGCGCGGTCGACGAGTCATCCGATCGCGCCGCCGTCGTCTCGACGATCGAGCAATGGCTCGCGCCGCGCTGCCTGATCGACGTCCGCATCAATCCGGAGGCGCGCGTGTCGGTCGCGCGCGGCGCGGCGCCGGCGCGCCTCGTCGAGCAGGGCTGGCGGGCCTTCCTCGTCAAGGTCCGCAACGAGGCGGGCGTGACCGGGCCGTTCACGATCGAGAGCCCGCAGGCCAGGCCCGTCTATCGTCCAGCCACGGGCAACTCGATCGCGCCCCTGACCGTCCGCCCGGCTGACGTCGTCGATCGATGGCTGGCGCTGCAGATGTTCGACGAGAAGCCGATGGAGCCGGCGCTCTCGGGCCTCGCGCTCGAGTACCGCATCGTCCTCCTGTACAGCCGCGACGGCGGCCAGCGCGAGGCGCAGCTCGGGGCGACGATCGGCAGCGGCAGCGAGGACATCGGCTTCCGCAACCGGACCGCCGTTCTCTTCGACGTCGAGCCGTCACATGACGTCAGACTCCGTGTGCGCGACGAGCGCGGCCGCGCGGCGATGGCGTCGTTCGTCGTCGAGGATCGGCTCGGCCGCGTGTATCCGGCGCGCGCGAAGCGCCTCGCCCCGGACTTTTTCTTTCAGAAGCAGGTATACCGCGAAGACGGCGAGACGCTGCGGCTGCCGGCGGGCGACTACACGTTCACCTGCGGGCGCGGACCTGAGTACGTCGCCGAGCGGCGCGCGGTGCGGGTGCCCGCCACCGACGTCGAATTCCAACTCCGGCGCTGGATCGATCCGGCGGCGGACGGGTGGTACTCCGGCGATCATCACGTCCATGCCGCCGGCTGCAGCCATTACGAGAGCCCGACGGAAGGCGTGCGTCCGGAAGACATGATGCGCCACGTGCTCGGCGAGGCGCTGAGCGTCGGCGCGGTGCTCAACTGGGGCCCCGGCTATTATCACCAGCGGCAGTTCTTCGAAGGAAAGGCCAACCCGTTGTCCACGCCGGCGTCGCTGCTGCGCTACGACCTCGAGGTCTCCGGCTTTCCGTCGAGCCACTGCGGCCATCTGGTCCTGCTTCGGCTGCGCGATCAGGATTATCCGGACGCGCGGCAGATCGAGGACTGGCCGTCGTGGGACCTGCCGATCCTCCGGTGGGCGCGCGCGCAGGATGCCGTCGCCGGGTTCGCGCACTCGGGATTGGGCCTGCAGGTGAAGACTCGCGAGCTGCCCAACTACGACGTCCCGCCGTTCGACGGCATCGGCGCCAACGAATACATCGTGGACGTCGCGCACGATGCGGTGGACTTCATCTCGACAGAAGATACGCCGTTCCGGCACGAGCTGAACATCTGGTATCACACGCTGAACTGCGGGTTCCGCACCCGCGTCGGCGGCGAAACGGATTTTCCGTGCATGACGGACGAACGTGTCGGCGCCGGCCGGTCCTACGTGCACGTTGCCGGAGGGCTGTCGTACGACGGCTGGTGTGAAGGTCTGCGGAACGGGCGCTCGTATGTCTCGGACGGCGCGGGTCATCTCATGGATTTCACGGCGGGCGACGTCGCGGTCGGCGAAGGAAAAAGCGAGCTGGCGCTGAACGGCCCGGCACGCGTCTCGCTCGCCGCGCGCGTCGCGTGCCTGCTGCCGGAGCGTGCGCCCGGGGAGGCGCCCGACCCGGATCGGCGGCCGTTCTGGACGCCGGAGCACGCGCGCGTCGCCGGCACGCGCGAGGTGCTGGTCGAAGCGGTGGTGAACGGCCGTCCGGTCGCGTCTTCGCGCGTGCTCGCCGATGGGACCGTGCGCGGCGTCACGGTGGACGTGCCGATCGAGCGGAGCAGTTGGGTCGCGCTGCGCATTCCCGGCAGCGCCCACACCAATCCGATCTTCGTGCTGGTGTCCGGCCGTCCGATTCGCGCGTCGCGCCGGAGCGCCGAGTGGTGCCTCGCCTGCGTGGATCGGTGCTGGCCGCAGAAGGCGCCGCAGATCCGCCGCCGCGAGCGGGACGCCGCTCAACGCGCGTACGACCGCGCGCGCGAACGCTATCGCGCGATTGCGGCGGAGTCGAATGCGGACTAAACTCCCGATCCTGCTGCTCGCCGCCTGGACCGTCTGGGGCCCTGTCTCGCAGGGGACCTCAGCACAGGAGGCGCCGCTGCCCTCAGGCCGGATCCACTTCGGTGCGTTTCAGGCGCAGTTCGGCGCCGACGGCGTCTTCATGCTCGAGGGGCGGGGTTGGCCGCCGTTCAAGGGCACATGGAAGCGCGACGGCACGATCGTCGAGCTGCTGACGCCAGGCGCGCCCGCCGGCTGCGACAGACCCGGACGTTACACCGTCGCGATCGCCACCTCGCAGGTGACGTTCGCCGTCGTCGAGGACGAGTGCGCGCCGCGCCGGATGATTCTGGATCGCAGCACGTGGTTGCCGGCCGGAGAGCGCGAAGCGGTGCCGGAACGGCGAATCGCGCGGACCGTGGCGACCGGCCGCCTTCCGCTTCCTCCTGCGGCGCCCGCCGCCGGCAGCTGGCCGTCGTTCCGCGGTCCGCACGCATCGGGCGTCGCCGAGGGTCAGCGTCTTCCCGATCGCTGGGACGGCACGACCGGCGAGAACGTTCTCTGGCGCACGCCGATTCCCGGTCTGGCGCATTCGAGTCCGGTCGTCTGGGGCGATCGGGTGTTCGTGACGAGCGCGGTGAGCAGCCGTCCCGGCGCCTCGTTCAAGCCGGGTTTGTACGGCGACGGCGACGCCTCCGACGATCGATCGCCGCAGCAATGGACGATCTTCGCCGTCGACACAAAGACCGGAAAGATTGCGTGGCAGCGCGTGGCGTACGAGGGCGAGCCGCTGAACAGGCGGCACATGAAATCCACGTACGCCAGCGCCACGCCGGCCACTGACGGCCGGATCGTCGTCGCCTGGTTCGGATCGCAGGGGGTCTTCGCGTACGACGTGAACGGGAACTTCCGCTGGAGAGTCGACGTCGGCCGCGTGAACATGGGCGCCTACGACATTCCGACCTACGAGTGGGGGCCGGCCAGCTCGCCGATTATCTGGAACGGCCTCGTCATCCTGCAGTGCGACACGCAGACCGATTCGTTTCTGCTGGCGCTCGACGCGGAAACGGGCGAAACCCTCTGGACGACCCCGCGGGAGGAGCTGCCTTCCTGGGGCACGCCTACGGTTGTCATGACGCCCGGTGGCCCACAGCTCGTGACGAACGCGTCGAACTTCATCCGCGGCTACGACCCGAAGACCGGGAAGGAGCTGTGGCGGCTCGGCGGCAGCTCGAAGATCACGGCGCCCACCCCCGTGTTCGGCGACGGCCTGATCGTGGTCGTGAGCGGTCGCGGGCCGGAGCGACCGATCTTCGTCGTCAGGCCCGAGGCGCACGGCGATGTGACGCTTGCGCAGGGGAAGACGAGCAGCGACGCGATCGTCTGGAGCCGGACGGGCCGCGGCTCGTACATGCCGACGCCGCTTATCTACGGCGGCCTGCTCTATGTGCTCGCGAACAACGGCGTCTTCGACGCCTACGACCTGAAGACCGGCGAGGAGATCTATCGGCAGCGCCTGGCGACGATCGGCGACGGCTACAGCGCATCGCCTGTCGCCGCCGACGGCAAGATCTATCTGTCGAACGAGGACGGCGACATGACCGTCGTCTCCGCGGGGCGCGAATTCAGGGCCGTTGCGACGAACTCGATGGGTGAGCTGCTGATGGCGACGCCGGCGTTATCAGGAGGCGTGATGTACGTCCGGACGCAGCACACCCTGTTCGCGATCGGCCGGGCGCACTGATCACGCGCGCGAACGGAATCGCGCGATCGCGGCGGAGTCCATGAGCGATTAAGAAGAACCGCACTTCAAGGGCCCGATCCTTTCCATCGATTTACGTTGACAGCGCGCCGCCGTCGCGATACAAGCCTTCGCCATCCGCACAACTTGTCGGCGACCCCGCGAACACCAGGGGAGGTGCCATGCTCAGCTGTCATCGCGGGGCGATCTGTCGCGCTGCCATCGTCATTTGTTTCTTCGCGCAGGCCCGATCGGCCGCAGCCCAGGCCAGCTTCGTCCAGTCGGCCGGTGGCAACGACCACTACAACTCGGCCTCCGCGTCGGCGTCGTTGGCCGCGGCGGTCGGCGCGGGTCACGCGATCGCCGTCTTCTGCGGTTGGGAGAGCCTGTCGCAGACCTTGACGAGCGTCACCGATAGTCAAGGCAACGCCTACACCATCGTCGACAACCCGACGAACGGAACCTACGGCCGCGCCGCGATGGCGTACGCGATCGCGCGCGCGTCGAGCGCGGACGTCGTGTCGTGCAATTTCTCGACGGCGTCGATGGGAAAATCCGTGCTCGTGCACGAGATCGCCGGCGTGAGCTCCGCCGCGCCGCTCGACGGTCACGCGATCTCCGTCCGTTTGAGCCCGGGCGGCGCGGCGAACGCGATCACCAGCGGCACGATCACGACGACGGCCGCCGGCGACTACATCGTCGGATTCACGTTCAACGATTCGGACAACCAGGCGGACTGGACCGCGGGGACGGGCTACGCCAGGCGTCAGGACCTGCAGATTGCGAGCTACACGGCCGCCAGCGAGGATCGGACGCAAGCGTCCGCCGGCGCGATCGCGGCGACGTTCACCGCTACCGCCGCCAACTTCGGCGATTTCGTGACCGGCATGCTCGCATTTCGCGCCGGCCAGGTGGTGACCCCCACGCTGGTGTCGATCGCGGTCACGCCGTCGAATCCGTCGATCGCCGCCGGGACGACGCAGCCGTTCACCGCGATCGGCACGTACAGCGACAGCAGCACGCAGGACGTCACGAGCAGCTCGTCGTGGATCTCCTCGAACACGGCGGTCGCGACCGTCAACAGCGCCGGGCTCGCCACCGCTGTCGCTACGGGGACCGCCACGATTCAGGCGACGCTGGCGGGTGTGAGCGGATCCACGGGCCTGACGGTGACGGCGTCGCCGCCCATTGCCGTCAGCGTCTCCCCCGGGACGGCAACGATCCAGGCGCCCTCCGGCACGCGGCAGTTCACGGCGACGGTGGCGAACGACGCGCAGAACGCCGGCGTCGTCTGGACGCTCACGGGCGCCGGCTGTTCCGGCGCGACGTGCGGAACGCTCTCGGCGGGTTCCAGCGCGTCGGGCGCCGCCATCACCTATACCGCGGCGGCCGCCGTTCCATCTCCGGCGTCGGTCAGCTTGACCGCGACGTCGATCACCGACGCGACGCGCGCCGCCTCCGCAGACATTTCGCTCGTGCCGCCGGGAACGCCCACCGGCTCCACGTTCGCGGAGACCTTCGGCGACGGCTCGGCGCCGTGCTGGAACAGCGGACCCTCGACATGCAATCAGTTGTGGGTCGTGCGCAGTGGTTCCGCACAGTCGATCGTGCCGACGCCGGGCGCGCCTGCGCCGGACGCGGCCGGTTCGCAGTCGCTGCGGCTCGCGGAGGTTGCGGGGACGCCGGGCTACATCTACACCACGGGAACATTTCCCCGCATTCCGTCCGGCACGGCATTCGATCTGTCCTTCACCCTGGACGTCAGCTCGCATGCGATGAAGACATTGGATGTCACCAGACTCATCACACCGGGCGGCGCGAGCGACGGCTCCGGATATCCCGCGCAGATCTCGTTCCGTTACGACGGCACCAACCTGCAATTGCAGGCACAGGGTTCCAGCACGGCGTCGAACGTGAACATCGCCTTGAACGCGTGGCACGCCGTCCGCCTCCACGTGGCGCCAGGATCAGGAGCGTCCTACGTCACGGTCGACGGCGGCCCGCAGAACGCCTTCACCGCAAACGCCGCGGACTTCCTGTATCTCGTCGTCGGATCCGCCGCCGGCTCGGCTGATGCGATGACCTATTACGTCGGAAACCTCTCCGTCGACTCCGCCATCGGCGGAGGCCTGGAATCGTCGATGTACATCGACTTCGAAGGCGCCGCCGACGGAACGACGATCACAGGCGCCGTTCTTGCGGCGAGCACGCACTGCGGCAATGGAGGGTGGTCGTTCACCAACAATCCCATGACCGGGATGACGATTTCGACCACGGCGCAAAAGTCGCTCGTCTCTCCGGTGACGGCGTGCGGGACGCGATATACGGACGCCACGGGCAGCCGCGGGCTCCGATACGACATGTCGCTGACGGACAGGTACGCCGCGTACAACTGGGACACGATTTCGAGCAGCGCGTCGGTGGGGTTCTTCTACAAGATTGGCGTCGTCGACTCGAACTGGTACAGCGTCTTCGCGATTACGGCGCACGGCGGCGACTACACCATGCTGCACATGCACGGCGGCGCGATGTACCTGGAAACGTGGGCCGGCATTACGAACCCCATCCCGATTGCGGCGAACACCTGGTATTGGGTGACGATGCAATACAACGCCGGCGGGACGCATTACATGCAGGTGTACGAAACGGCGCACTGGACGCTGCTCGGAAGCGCCTCCAATGTGTCGACCGGCAACTACATGCCGGACGGCATCGAAATCGGCAGGACGGGGAACGAACCCGGTTATCCCGCTTCGTACTGGTATTACGACCAGATCGTCGTGGATTACGCGACCGGCGCGTTTCCGATCCTGCAGGGATCGGCGGCGACCCTCGTCTCGCTCTCGGTGACGCCGTCGAATCCATCCATTCCGAAAGGCACGACGAGGACATTCAGCGCGACGGGAACCTACAGCGACGGCAGCACGCAGGACGTCACGAACGTCGTGACCTGGAGCTCGTCGACGCCGTCGGTCGCGACGATCAGCAGCGCGGGCGTGGCAACGGGATCGGGCGTCGGCACGACGACCATTCAGGCGGCATCGGGATCCGTCTCCGCGTCGACGTCCCTGACGGTGACGGCGCCGGCGCTGACGTCGATTTCCGTCACGCCGGCGAATCCGGCGATCCTGGTTGGCGCGACGCAGGGATTCACGGCAACAGGCGTCTACAGTGACGGCAGCACGCAGAATCTCACGGGCGCCGTCGCGTGGACGTCATCGAACTCGTCTGCCGCGACGATCGACGGCGGCGGAGTCGCCACGGGCGTCGGAGCGGGATCCGCGACGATTCGCGCCGCATCCGGGTCCGTCAACGGAAGCACGCTCCTGACCGTCACGTCCACCGCGCCCGCCGTCGTCGCGTACGTGCAGTCCGCGAGCGGAAACGACCACTACAGCAGCGCGTCGGCGTCGGCGCGGTTTGCCGCCAACGTGACCGCCGCCAACGCGGTCGCGGTCTTCTGCGTCTGGGGAGGGCTCTCGACGACGTTGACAAGCGTCACCGATACGCAGGGCAATGTCTATACGGTCGTCGACAATCCAACGACGGGCACGTACGGCCGCGCGGCGATGGCGTATTCGATCGCGCGGGCGACCGGTACCGACACGGTCTCGTGCAACTTCTCGACCGCTTCGGCCGGGAAGTCGATCCTCGTTCACGAGATCAGCGGCGTCAGCGCCAGCGCTCCGCTCGACGGCCATCGCATGACGGTGCGCAACAGCCCGGGCGGCGCCGCGAACGCGATCACGAGCGGCAGCATCACGACGACCGCGAGCGGCGATTACATCGTGGGCTTCACCTTCAACGACTCGGGCAACCAGGCCGACTGGAACGCCGGTACCGGGTACACGAGGCGGCAAGACCTCCGCGTCGCGAGCTACACGGCCGCGAGCGAAGATCGTGTGCAGGCTTCGGCGGGCGCGATCTCGGCGACGTTCACCGCGACGTCCGCGAGCTTCGGGGATTTCATCACCGGGATTCTCGCGTTCCGTCCGCGATAGCCGTCGCGGCGCAGCGCGTTGATTCGAGAGGGCTGCTCATGATCGTCGGACGTCGCTACGAAGAATCGGCGAATTCAACGCGCGGCTCCGTTATGACTGCAGGAGCGGTGCGAGGTACGGCCAGACGTTGTCCGCAATCCGCTGCGCGCCGGCCGCGTTCGGGTGGACGAGGTCCGGGCCGTTGAACGCGGGATCGAGCGCGACGCCCGCGAGAAGGAACGGCACGAGCGGGAGCGTGTAGCGCTGCGAGACGCGTGCGAACACGGCGTGAAAGGCGGCCGCGTAGTCCAACCCGTACGTCGGCAGCGTTTCCATCCCGCAGAGCAGCGTCCGCACGTTGTGGCGCTGAGCCGCTTCGACGATCGCCGACAGGTTCCGCTCGACCGTCGTCACGTCGACGCCTTCCAGTCCGTCGTTCGCCCCGAGCTCGAGGACCAGCACGCCGACGTCGCTGCTCAGTACGCCCTCGACACGGCGCACGCCGTCCGCGGTCGTGTCGCCGGTAACGCCCGCGTTCGTCACTCTCCAGGGCAGCGCGGCGCGGTCGATGCGCGTCTGCAGCGCGGACGGGAAGCTTTGCGCGATCGTCGGCGTCACCGCGAGGCTGTCGCCGAGCACGACGACGCGACGGATGGGTTGATTCGACGGTGAGCTCGGAGAAGATCCGCAGGCGGCGGCGATCAACGTCGCCCCGATCAACCAGATGATTGCCAACCGACGGATGAGTGCCGGTAGATGGTTCATTGGACCGAAGCAGGTGTGCGGAGAGAACATCTCAAGTTCGTCTTCCTCGTCAGCGGCCAACCGCGCAACATCAGCGACAACACGTTCGCCAATCTCGCCTGGCTGCGCGTGCGCGAGCTGGTGACGATCTTCAATCGCGATCGGAAGAAAACGGGCGCCCCCGTGGGTGCCGGAACCGAAGTCCACTTCGTTCACTTCTGCTGCCGCACGTCGGCCGACAAGAAGTTCCCTCGGGTGGAGGCTTACAAACACTCCTTCGCCGCCGTCCGCGCCGCCCCCGCGAGAGCCGCGTGGAAAGCCTTCGAAGAG
>QHWR01000359.1 GCA_003223835.1 Acidobacteriota bacterium
GCCGAGGCCGATCGAAAGGTAATAGGCCATGGCGGACAGCGCGACCGCGCCGAGGATCGTGAGCACGGGAACGTTCCGACGATATCGTTCAGCTCGGCTCGGCGCAATGGCCGCCCCGGGGCGTGCTCTTGACGCGTATTATATCAATCAATACAATCCACCCGAGATGGCCGACGCCGCGCTCAAGCCGCACTGGTTCTACATCCTCCTTGCCCTCGCGGACGGCGACCGCCATGGGCTCGCGATCGCGCGCGACGTGCAGCGTCTCAGCGACGGCCGGGTCCGTCTCTGGCCCGCCACGTTGTACGGGTCGCTCGAGGATCTCCGCGACCGCGGGTTGATCGCGGAAGTCGCGGAGCCGCGCGACCGGCCGGCGGATGACAGCGAGCGGAAGCGGTACTACCGGCTCAGCCGGAGCGGCCGCGGCGCGCTCGCGACCGAAGGAGCGCGCATGGGCCGTCTCGCGCGCCTCGCCCGCGCCCGCGCGCGCACCGGAGAGACCGGATGACGCCGGAGCGCGCCCGCAGGCTCTACGGCGTGCTGCTCCGGCTCGCCCCGCCGAGGCTGCGCGACCGGTACGCCGACGAGATGGAGGAACTCTTCGCCGACGAGTTGCTGCGCGCCCGCGAGCGCGGCGGGTCCACGATCGGCGTCGTCGCGCGCGCGACGGCGGATCTGCTGCGCGCGCGCTTCGCCCGCAGGCCGCCCCGCACGCCTCTGACCGTCCCAATCGACGAAAGGACAGACGTCATGATCGGCTCCGATCTCCGCTATGCGCTGCGCTCCCTGTCGCGGCAGAAATTCGGGACGGCGCTCGTCGTGGCGATGCTGTCGCTGGGGATCGCCGCCAACGTCGCGGTGTTCAGCCTCGTCGACGGCCTCTTCCTGCGGCCGTTCCCGTTCCCGCAGCCCGATCGCCTCGTGTACTTCAACGAGACCGCGCCGCGGTGGAACCTCGAGATCGTCGGCATCAATTACCCCGACTTCGTCGCATGGCGGCAGGGGCAGCACGCCTTCGAAGCGATCGGCCTCTACGACCCGTCCACGTTCAACCTTTACGCGGACGGCCACGCGGATCGGATTCGCGGACTCCGGGTCACCTACGATTTCGCGGCCGCGCTCGGCGTGAAGCCAATCCTCGGCCGCACCTTCACGCCGGAAGAAGATAAGCCGAAAGGCCCGCCGGTCGTCATCATCAGCGAGGGCCTGTGGCGCGAGCGGTTCGGCGCGGACCAGAACGTCCTCGGGAAGACGTTGCGGATCAACAGCGTGCCGCACACCATCATCGGCGTGCTGCCGAAGAACGCCGACTTTCCGGACGAAGCGCGTGTGTGGGTACCGCTCGCGGGGGATCCCACTCCGCCCGGCGGCAGCTACGCCTACGAAGGCATCGGCCGTCTGAAACCGGGCGTGACGCCGGACGAGGGGAATCGCGATCTGCTGCGCGCGCATCAGCCCATCTTCGACAAGTACGACAAGGAGAAGACCGTCTCGCCGTTCGTCCGATCGCTGCGCGAACAATTCGTCCGCGACGTGACGACGATCGCCAGGACGCTGCTCTCCGCGGTCGCGGTGCTGCTGCTCGTGGCGTGCGCGAACGTCGCGAGCATCATGCTGGCGCGCGCGCTCGCGCGCCGCCGCGAGATGGGGATCCGGCTCGCGCTCGGAGCCAGCCGCACGCGGCTGCTGCGTCAGCTCTTCATCGAGAATCTGATCCTGGGGGCGATCGGCTGCGCGATCGGCCTCGCGGCCGGGCGCTGGGCGGTCAATCTCCTCGTCGCCAACGTGCCCGACGAGGTGCCGCACTGGGCCTCCTTCGGCCTCAGCTGGCGGGTCGTCCTCTTTGCAGTGGGAACGATGCTGGCGACCGTGGTGCTCTTCGGGTGGGCGCCGGGGCTCCACGCAATACGCGGCGATCTGAGGTCCGCCGTGCACGATGTGTCGTCCGGCACGACGGCGTCGCCGCGCGGACGCCGCACGCTGTGGATCCTGGTCGGCGCCGAGTTCGCGATGGCGGCGCTGCTGCTCACGTGCGGCGGGCTGCTGTTCCGCGCGTTCGATCGCGTGCGTCACGTCGATCCGGGATTCCGCACCGATCATCTGCTCACGTTCCAGCTCGCGCTGCCTGAAGCGGCGTATCCGACGCGCGAGAAACGGCTCGTGTTCTGGGACGCGCTCGACGCGCGGCTGAACGCGCTGCCCGGCGTCGAGTCGGCGGGCTTGATCACCTGCGCGCCGTTCGGTTGTCACTGGGGGACGTTCTTCAAGATGGAAGGTGAGGCGCCGCCACCGCCCGGATCGTCGCGCCCGGTCACGCTCTACCGGTACGCCACGGCCGACTATTTCCGGACCGCGGGGATCCGTTTGAAAGAGGGGCGCTTCTTCGACGACCGCGACGACCGTGACGGACATACCGGACCCAAGGACGCCGACAAGCCGCCGCAGGTCGCGATCGTCAACGAGTCATTCGCACGGACGTTCTGGCCTGACGGCCGGAGCCCGGTCGGCCGCCGGATCTCGTTCAACAACGACAGGCCGGAGTGGATCACGGTCGTGGGGCTCGTGGCGGACGTGAAGCACTACGGCCTCGAGCGCCCGATGCGTCCCGGGCTGTACTTCCCGCTGCCGTCGCGCGCGGTCGACACGATGACGGTCGTTTTGCGGACGCGAACGGAGCCGGCGGCGATCGTTCCGTCGGTGCGCGCGGCCCTGCACGACGCGGGACGAGTCGATCCGGCGGTCGCTCGGCGTGCGCGCCGTGTACTCGTGGATGCTCGGGGTGTTCGCGGTGCTCGCGCTCGTGCTCGCGGTGGGCGGCGCCTACGGCGTCGCGACGTACCTCGTGACGCAGCGCACGCGCGAGATCGGCATCCGCGTCGCGCTCGGCGCGCAGACCACCGACATCCTCCGCAGCGTCGTCGGGCGCGGACTGGCTGTCGTCACGATCGGCGTGGCGGCCGGCGTCCTCGCGTCGTTCGGCGCCGCGCAGAAGATCTCGTCGCTGCTCTTCGGCGTCAGTCCACACGATGCGACGATTCTGACCGCCGTCGTGGGGATCCTCGTCGCGACCGCGCTGGTCGCCAACACGCTCCCTGCAAGACGCGCGGCGCGCATAGACCCGATGCGCTCGCTGAGGATCGACTAGCTCGCGCGGTGCTAACCAGGTGCTACAGGTGCTACAGGTGCTACAGGTGCTACAGGTGCTGGGCACCATTAGCACCGGCACCCCTAGCACCGGTAGCACCAGTAGCACCAGTAGCACCGCGGCCGCGTAAGCGCCCCGCGCTCCGACGGCGTATCCTCTTTTCATATACGCCGTCTGGAGGACTGTCTTGATGAAATTCCGTTCGGCCGCGGTTCTTCTTGCCGCTCTCTTCACCTTTAGTCTTGTCAGCCAGGCCTCCGGCCCCTCGCGGACGGCGGCGTCCGCCGGCGGTCCGGGGTCGATTACGCCGGAAGAATTGAAGGAATGGCTTTCCTACATCGCCTCCGATGAGCTCGAGGGCCGGCAGGTGTACACCGAAGGGCTCGGGCTCGCCGGGGCGTACATCGCCGATCACCTGAAGGACTGGGGCCTGAAGCCATCGGGGGA
>QHWR01000115.1:0-506 GCA_003223835.1 Acidobacteriota bacterium
CGCCGACCTCGGCGGCGACGCGGACGTCCGTTGCCTCCACGTAGCCGGACGCGCGGTTGCCGGGCGCGCCGGCCGTCGACCGGCAGCCCGCCAGCAGGAGGAGGCCGCACGAGACCGCGGCGCCGATGGCTGTCCTGTTCATGCGATCCGTCCTTCGAGCACGGCGAGCGTGATGCGCTGGATGTGCGTGACGACCGCGTCGCGCGTGATCTCGGGCACGCCGCGCCCGAGCTTGCGGCGCAGCGACGCCGTCGCGAGAAAGAGCATCAGCGGCGCGACGATGCCGGCGTGGATCAGCAGCGGATTGGCCGGGTGGAAACGTCCGGCCCGCTGCCCTTCCCGCAGGATGCCGCCGAGCGTCTGCAGCACGTGGCGGATGTACTCGAGCGTCGCCTGATCGACGTGCGCGCCCCCCTCGGCGATCTCGCGCAGCCAGATCGGCGGAAAGTGGGGGCGGGCTTCCCCTTCGGCGGCGATGGCATCGACGAACCCGCGGATTTTTTCTT
>QHWR01000115.1:518-17959 GCA_003223835.1 Acidobacteriota bacterium
GAACATGTCGCGGAGGATCGCGCGGTAGAGCGCGGCCTTGCTCTTGTAGTGGTAATAGATCATCGCCTTGTTGACCCGGGCCGCGCGCGCGATCCGATCGACGTTGGCGCCGGCGTAGCCGCGCGCGGCGAACTCGGCCGCGGCGGCGGCGAAGACCCGGGCGCGGGAATCGGGGGGAGCCGCGAGGGCGGCGGCGGCGCGGGGCATCGGCGTACTGACTAACTAGTTAGTTAATACGGAATCGGTGACGGCGTCAAGCCAGTCGTAGCGCAGGGCTTCCGCCTCCGCTAAAGCTTCGGCGGTCAGGCCCCGATCGTGATCACGGGCAACCCTAAAAGGACGCTGTCGGCGATCACGAGCAGGTCTAAAGACCTGCGCTACGTCCGATCGTCGTAGCGCAGCCCTTCAGTCGGCGATCACGAGCAGGTCTAAAGACCTGCGCTACGCCCGATCGTCGTAGCGCAGCCCTTCAGTCGGCGATCACGAGCAGGTCTAAAGACCTGCGCTACGCCCGATCGTCGTAGCGTAGCCCTTCAGTCGGCGATCACGAGCAGGTCTAAAGACCTGCGCTACGCCCGATCGTCGTAGCGCAGCCCTTCGATCACGAGCAGGTCTAAAGACCTGCGCTACGCCCGATCGTCGTAGCGCAGCCCTTCAGGGCTGCTCGTGACGACGGCGGTCGCCCGGATCGCGAGGTCTATAAACCTGCTCGTGACGACGTCAACGGTGAAAGGGCGTAAACCCCCGGCTACAGGAGTTCCGACAACCGCGCGTAGCCCGCCCGGCTCACGGGGAGCTTCGTGCCGTCGCGCAGGATCGCGACGCGGCTGTCCTTCGCGTACAGCTCGACGCGCGCGATGCGATCGATGTTCAGGATGTAGGAGCGGTGGATGCGGACGAATCGCGACGCGTCCAGCGCGGCCTCGACGGCGCCGAGCGCCTGGTCCTTCAGGTACTGCTTCCCCTCCGACTTGAACGCGACGTAGTCGTCCTGCGCTTCCACGTAGTCGATCTTGTCCACAGGCAGGACGTGGACCTGCGTGCCGTCGCGGATCAGGACGCGCTCGACGGGACCCGTGCGCGGCCTCGCCTCGCGCACGATCTCGTCCACCGGCAGCGTCGCCCGCCGCCGCTCGCGCGCCCGCGCGATCGCCTGCTGGAACCGTTCGGCGCTGAACGGCTTCAACAGGTAATCGATCGCGTGCACCTCGAACGCCCGCAGCGCGTACTGATCGTACGCGGTGATGAACACGACCGGCACGTCGCCGCCGATCAGTTCCAGCACTTCAAAACCATCGAGCTTCGGCATCTGGACGTCGAGCAGGACCAGATCCGGCTTCAGCTCCGTGACCGCCTTGACCGCCTCGAACCCGTTCGCGCATTCGGCGACGATGTCCACGCCGGCTTCCGCGGCCGCATACTCCCGCACGACCGTCCGCGCCAGCGGCTCGTCGTCCACGATGACGATGCGGAGGAGGTCGTCGCTGGTCATGGCGTTGTCCGAGGACCGATGACCGTTGGCCGGGGATCGGAGATCCCGGATCCATCTTCAACCGGCACCTCGATCTGAACCCGGTACCGTCCGTCCGTTTCTTCCGCGTGCAGGGACGCCTCGGATCCGAAAAGTGCCCGAAGCCGCTCGCGGACGTTCGCGAGCCCCACGCCCGCGCCGCGCCCCGGCGGACGATCGGGATCGCACGGATTCTCGATCGCGATCGACAGCAGGCTGCCGTGGCGGCGGGCGCTGATGGCGATCGTGCCCCCCTCGATCACGTGCGCGACGCCGTGGGTGACCGCGTTCTCCACCAGCGGCTGCAGCATCAGCGGCGGTACGCCGCACGCCTCGGCGCCGTCCGCGTTCACCATCACGTTCAGCCGGTCGCCGAACCTCACGTGTTCGACGGCCAGGAACCGCTGCGCCAGCGCGAGCTCGCTCGAGAGCGGAATGCGGTCGCGCGCGCCGACGGCGAGCGTTTCGCGGAGAAAATCCGCGAGCAGCAGGCACATGCGCCGCGCCGCCGCCGGGTCGGCGGTCGTCAGCGCGCTGATCGACTGCAGGCTGTTGAAGAGGAAATGCGGATCGATCTGCGCGCGCAGCGCGCGCAGCTCCGCTTCGCGCGCGAGCACCTGCAGCTCCAGCCCGCGCCGCTCGACGTCGCGCGACGTCTGGAACGCCGCGAGCACGTAGCTGGCCGCAATCGCGAGCAGATACAGCAGCGTGCCGAATCCGAAGAGCGTCGGCGCGATCTCGCGGAACGGCAACGTGACGTTCCGGCTCGCCGGCGCCGCGATCGCTTCCATCCAGCCGCGGCTGAACAGGAGCCAGATCGCGGTGGAGATCATGGCGGCGAACGCCGCCGTGACGAGGACGCGGGCCAACCCCGTCGACCCGATCGGCAGCCCGCGGGCGACGTACCACGCCGACAGAGACAGGAACCCGAAAAGCACCGCGAGCGGGACGGCGACGACGATCGCGCGCGGCCACGGGAGCGCCCCCTCGAGCGCCAGCAGCGCCGCGAGCACTCCGCCGAGCGGCAGCCACAGCGCCACGTAGACCGCCAGGCGCCGCGGGTGCCCGAGGATGGGATGCATGGCTTCGCGATCTTAATTCTTCACGTCGATCCCGCCCATGATCGCAGCCGCCCATGAGCGGAGTCACCCGTCCGATAACGTGCCAGTCCTGGGGCACCTTCAGCTCGATGCCGCCCCAGAACGCGAACACGTCGATGACCGCTTCGTCGCCGGCGATCGACGCGCGCCGCAAATCGATATCGCAGCCGCCCATGATCGCCGTGAGGTCGCCTCCCTCGAACGCCGTCGAGCTGCTGCGCCTGACGACGCCGGCCATGATGGCGAGCGCCGTGATGTGCGCCGTGCTGTCGGCCGTGCTCGTGCGGCGCCTGCCGCCGAACCCCTTGAACATCAGATAGCCGCCGAGAAACACGAGGAAGAGCGGCCAGACGTCGCGGATGTCGATCCGGATCACCGCGATGTGCTCGAGCAACATCCATCCGCCGACGACCACCATGAACAAGCCCCCGAAGATCCCGTGACCGTCGCGTGCCTGCCAGAGCTTCAGCAGCCCGACCGCGACCAAGCCAGCGGGCCAGTACGACAGATACTGATCGGCCTCGATGATCCCGAGGTTTGCCAGCGTGAAGATGATCCCGACGACGATGACGATCAGGCCGAAGAGCACCTGAGCGGTGATGCGCGGGCGAGCGGTCGTGGACGTCGGTTCCATGTCAGCGCGCTTGATCTCGTTCACAGCGGGTCCAACAGCGCCCGCGTCCACACGAGGAGCTGGTGTCCGATCGCCGCCGCCATCGGTCCGTATTCCCGGGCCGAGACCGACGCGACGATCTCGGCCGGCCGCGTCAGCACCAGCCACATCGCCGCCGCAGCCACCGCCGTGGCCAGCACCCCGATTGCCGCGTTGACCTGAAGCGCAATCCTGCCAGTCATCGTCCTGTTCCTTACGGTTACAGAATACGCAGGGGACGCCGGGGGGCGCCCGTCCTTTCCGGCGAACGCCGCGCGGGCGCCGGTGAATGGCGGGGGAGGTCCTCGAGCTGGCTTGGGGCATTAGAGAAGCCCTGTTAGAATCCTCACCCCATGCGCAAATCACTTCGAACCGCCGCGGTGCTGATCTGCCTGCTGCCGGCGCTGGCCCGGACGGTGGCGGCGGGACCGTACCAGGACGACCTCAAGGCGCGGCGCGCTCGCGCGATGGAGAAGCTCGGGACGGACAGCGTCGCGATCTTCTGGAGCGCGCCGCCGCGCGTCTACTCGCTGGACGTCAACTACGAGTACCGGCAGGACAGCAACCTGCTGTATCTCACGGGCATCGATCAGGAAGACACGGTGCTGCTGTTGATGCCGGGGAATCCCGCGAAGAAAGAGATCCTGTTCGTCCGCGAGGCGGACGCGCGTCGCGAGCACTGGAACGGACACAGCCTGACGCCGAAAGAAGCGGCCGCGGCGAGCGGCGTCGAGACGGTCCTCACGATGAACCAGTTCGAACCGTTCGTCATCTCGACGTTTTCGCGCCAGGGCACACCGTCGATTGGCGCTGACGAAACCCGCGCCTTCGGTGACGCGCTGGCGCAGGGCCGCGCGACGCTCGCCGTGCTGCTCGACGCGCCGCGCACCCTGTCGGACGCGCCCGGCCCGGCCGGGCAGTTTGCCGGGCGCCTTCGCGATCGCTTCTTCGGCTTCCACGTCGTCGACGCGGGACCAATCCTGGCGGAGCTGCGGCAGATCAAGACGCCGTACGAGCAGACGGTGCTGCGGAAGAGCGTCGCGATCTCGAGCGATGCGCACCGCGCCGGAATGCGCGCCGCCGCTCCGGGCAAGTGGGAGTACGAGGTCGAGGCGGCGATCGAAGACGTGTATCTGCGCAACGGCGCGATGAGCTGGGGCTATCCCTCCATCGTCGGCAGCGGCCCCAACGCGACGATCCTGCACTACCAGAAATCCGGCCGGCAGATGCAGGCGGGCGAGCTGCTGCTGGTGGACGCCGCCGCGAATTACCAGGGGATCACCGGCGACATCACGCGGACGTATCCGGTGAGCGGCCGCTTCTCGCCGGTGCAGCGCGACGTCTACGAGATCGTGCTCGCGGCGCAGGAGGCCGGGATCAAGGCGGCGCGCGCGGGCAACCAGGCATCGGCGATCCAGAACGCGTGCGACGAGGTGCTGCGCGCGGGGCTCGTCAAGCTCGGCCTCGTCACCGACGCGACCGGCATGCAGTTCAAGGTCTGGGCGACGCACGGCGTGACGCACTGGATCGGGATGGACGTCCACGACGTCGGCGTCCGCGGCAAGGCGCTCGCGCCCGGCATGGCGTTCACGATCGAGCCCGGCATCTACGTCCGCGAGGCGGCGCTCGACGCGCTGCCGAAGACGCCGGAGAACCTGGCGTTCATCGAACGCGTCCGTCCGCTGGTGCAGAAGTACAAGGACGTCGGCGTCCGCGTCGAGGACTCCTTCCTGTTGACCGAGACGGGCGTCGAGAACCTGTCCGGCAGCGTGCCGCGCACGATCGCCGAGATCGAGCGCTTCCTCAGCACGCCGAGCACCGCGCGGCGGTAAATCCGGGCCAGACGCCGCTGAAGGTCGGGTCCGTTTTGGCCACGGATTACACCGAAGGACACGGAACGGTTTCAGGTTTTCGGATCTTCATCCGTGCAATCCGTGTCGTCCGTGGCTGAGAGTTCTGTGAGCGGTGTATTCCGTGGCCGAGCGCTTTGCGCGGGTTCGTTTTGGCCACGGATCACACCGAAGGACACGGAACGATTTCAGGTTTTCGGATCTTCATCCGTGCAGTCCGTGTCGTCCGTGGCTGAGAGCTCTTTGAGCGGTGTATTCCGTGGCCGAGAGCTTTGCGCGGGTTAGTCTTGGCCACGGATCACACCGAAGGGCACGGAACGATTTCAGGTTTTCGGATCTTCATCCGTGCAATCCGTGTCGTCCGTGGCTGAGAGTTCTTTGAGCGGTGTATTCCGTGGCCGAGAGTTTTGTGCGGGCCTATTCTTCGCCGACCTGAAGGTCGGGCAGGAGGCACATGGGCACCAGGCAGGTTGCCGGCATGCAGATTAGGACGTCGTAACGCTGCTATTGTTTGTCCGGCAGGCCCGCTTCGCGGCGGGCTTTTTCGAGGGCGGCGAGCGCGTCCATGACTTCCTTGCGCGCCGCTTCGCGTTCGCGCTCGTCCTTGGCCTGCTGGAACTTGTGAATGGCCGACCGCAGCGCCCACTGCTCGATCAGCCCCAGCCCGACGACCTCGGCCAGCCGGCCGCTCGAGAACCCGGCGTACGGCCGGACTTCTTTCGGCGTGACCATGTCCATGAATTCCTGGTGCGTCATGCCGCCGTAGGGGACCGGCCCGATCCAGAACTTCGGGCCGAGTACGTCCTCGACCGTTGGTTTACGGCCGAAGACTTCGACGCGGAACACCGGCGCCTTCTCGCTCAAGCTGATCGCCGGCGGCTGGGCCAGCGCGCGCTGGATGCGGTCGAAAGAGATCGGCAGGTCTCCGGGGTTGATCCCGAGCTGATCGGCGGTTGTCGACGTCGAAGATGAAGAGGCCGCCGCCGGGGCGGGCGCTTGTTGGGCGAACAGGAACACCGCGAGGACGAGCCACACACACATACGGTTATAAGACGCGGGACGCAAAGTTTGAGCCGGAGCCGGCGCTGTCCGCCAGCGGAACCGCGCGCGTTCGCGACCGGACAGTCCGGAGGCCAGACGACGTCCGGCCCTCCTGGCGCAATTCGCGTCTCATCAGGCGGTTGCGGCGGCCTGACTCGCCTGGCACCAGCCTCGCTCATCGCCCCGAAGCCGGCAACCCGCTGTCGCACACCGAGGTCTGCCATGTCCGATATTCGCTACGCCTTGCGACTCATGCGCCGCGCTCCCGGGTTCACGCTCGTTGCGATTACGACCCTGGCGATCGGCATCGGCGCCAACACGGCGATCTTCAGCATCGTGTATGCGCTGCTGCTGCGGCCGATGCCCTATCCCGACGCGGGCCGCCTCGTCACGGTGTGGCAGGACATGCGTGCGCGCGGAGGGCCCGCGAAGGAGTGGGCGACGCCGGGTAACTACGTGGACTGGAAGGCGGACACCGCGATCTTCGCCGGCGTGACCGCGGTGTCGGGCTGGGCGGCCAGCCTGTCGGGCGTCGGCGAGCCGGAACCGCTGGTGGGCGAACAGGTGACGCCGGAGTACTTCGACGTGCTCGGCGCCCGGCCGGCGCTCGGGCGCGCATTTCGCCCCGAGGACGGCCTCCCGGACGCGCACCGCGTCGTCATCATCAGCGACGGCCTGTGGGCGCGCCGGTTCGGACGCGATCCCGCCGTCATCGGACGGATGGTCACGCTCAGCGGCGAGCCACACGAGATCGTCGGCGTCGCGCCCGCGGGGTTCAGACCCGGGATCCTCGCGGCCGCCACGCTGTGGCGTCCGCGGCGGATGGACATGGCGAATCCCTCGCGCGGCGCGGTCATCCTTCGCGTGATCGCGCGGCTGCGGCCGGGCATCTCGCTCGCCGAGGCGTCGAGCGGTCTCGCGACGCTCGCGCGGCAGCTCGAGCGCGCGTATCCGCGCTCCAACACACGCGTGTCGTTCGCGATCGTTCCGCTTCGCGATCAAGTGGTCGGCGACGTGCGCCCGGCCCTGCTCGTGCTGCTCGGCGCCGTCGGCCTCGTGCTGCTGATCGCGTGCGTCAACGTCGCGAACCTGCTGCTGGCGCGCGCGGCGCGCCGCGCGCGCGAGATTGCGGTCCGCCGCGCGCTCGGGGCCGGACGCCTCCGCGTCGTCCGGCAACTGCTGACCGAGAGCGTCCTGCTCGCCGCCGCGGGCGGCGCCGGGGGCGTGCTGCTCGGACTGTGGGGCGTGGCGGCGTTGATCGCGATCGCGCCGGCCGGCGTGCCGCGGCTCAACGAAGTCCACATGGACCGCACGGTGCTCGCGTTCGCGACGCTGCTGATCGGCGTCACGGGCGTTCTGTTCGGCCTCGCGCCGGCATGGCACGCGTCGCGCGACACGTTCGCGCCCGCGCTGAAGGAGGGCGGCCGCGGGACGGCCGGAGCGGCCGGCAGCAAGACACGGCGCGCGCTGATCGTCGCGGAGGTCGCGCTCGCGCTCGTGCTGCTCGTGGGCGGAGGGCTCCTGCTGCGCACGTTCCTGCAGCTCCAGCGCGTCGATCTCGGGTTCGATCCGGACGGCGTCGTCGTCGGCACGGTGAATCCGACGCGGCAGAAGTACGACACGCCGAAGGCGCTGACGGCGTTCTACGATCGCCTGCTCGAGTCGGCGGCGGCGTTGCCCGGCGTGAAGGCCGCGGCGCTGTCGTCGGTGATTCCGGTCAGCGGCGGCGACAGCGACGTCAGCTTCGAGATCGAAGGACGTCCGGCGCCCGCGACCGACGCGGAGGTCATGGCCGCGTGGTACCGGCTCGTCAGCGCCGACTATCTGAAAACGATGGGCATCGCGCTTCGGAGCGGACGCGTGTTCGGCGCGCACGAAGCGGAGCCGGTGATCGTCGTGAACGAAACGATGGCGCGCAAGTTCTGGCCAGGCGAGAATCCGATCGGCCGGCGCATTCGATCCGATCCGCGGCAGCCCTGGTTCACGATCATCGGCATCGTCGGCGACGTCAAGGTGCGGGGCGCCGCGCGCGAGACGGAACCCGAAATGTATATCCCGTACTGGCAGGCGCCCGAGCCGGGCATCGCCATCGTGCTCGAGACGACGCTCGATCCCGAGGCGCTCGGGGGACCGATGAAGCGAATGGTGCAGAGCATCGACCCCGACATGCCCGTCTCGCGCATCGCGTCGATGCGTCAGCTCGCCGCGGAGTCGATCCAGCAGGCGCGTTTCTCCGCGATGATCGTCGGCCTGTTCGCCGCGATCGCGCTGATGCTCGCGGCGGTCGGCATCTACGGCGTGATGTCGTACCTCGTCGCGCAGCGGACGGCGGAGATCGGCGTCCGTCTCGCGCTCGGCGCGGCCGAGCGGCAGATCTTCGGGCTGGTCATCGGCGACGCGCTGCGGCTCACCGCGATCGGCGTCGCCGCCGGCGCGGTCGGCGCGCTCGTGCTGGGGCAAGGGATGCAGCGGCTCCTGTTCGGCGTGCACGCGGCGGATCCGCTGACGTTCGTGTCCACCGCCGCGGTCCTCGTCGCCGTCGCGGCAGCCGCGACGTACATCCCCGCGCGCCGCGCGATGCGTGTAAACCCGATCGACGCGCTGCGGGCAGAGTGAGTGCTGGGGGCTGGGTGCTGAGAGGGAGTGCTGGGAAAGACGCGTGCCGGGTCTGGGTGCTGGGAGAGCGTGCTGCGAGCCACGTATAATGAGAACGGTCCCCGGTTTCACCACGTCTAACAGGTAACCATATGGCCTTTTTCAGCAGAAGCACGCAGCCGGCGCCGATCGACGCCGAGGCGCTCGCGCCGAATGCGCTCATCGCGCACCGCAATATCGAGAAATCCTACGCGCACGGCACGAGCCGATCCTACGTCCTGCGGCGCATCAACGTGGACGTCAAGGAGGGGGAGTTCGTCTCGATCATGGGGCCCTCCGGCGCGGGCAAGTCCACGCTCCTGCACATCATCGGAATGCACGACAGCGCCTGGACCGGCGAGTACTATTTCCTCGACCAGCCGGTCCACCGCCTCGGCGCCAAGGAACGCGCCAAGCTGCACAAACAGTACATCGGCTTCGTGTTCCAGAGCTACCACCTGCTCGATCACTTGACGGTCTATGAGAACCTCGACATCCCGCTCTCGTATCGCGACATCAAGAAGTCGGACCGCGAGAGCATGGTGTGCGACATCCTCGACAAGTTCGCGATCGTCGGCAAGAAGGATCTCTATCCCAACCAGCTCTCGGGCGGCCAGCAGCAGCTCGTCGCCGTCGCGCGCGCGGTGATCTCCAACCCGAAGATCATCCTGGCGGACGAGCCGACCGGCAACCTGCACTCGAGCCAGGGCAAGGAGATCATGGAGCTGTTCAAGAAGTTGAACGAGACGGGAACGACGATTATCCAGGTGACGCACTCGGAGGTGAACGCCAGCTACGGCAGCCGGATCATTCACCTGCGCGACGGTTGGATCGTGGACGAGTAGCGTTAATGCCGAATGCTGAATGTCGAATGCCGAAAGCATCCCGTTCGACCAGCTCGGATCGCTTTCGGCATTCAGCATTCGACATTCGGCATTGACAGCCGAGTGGCATTACCAGCGAGGCTCTTTCCGACGTCCGCCGCTGAAGTCGCGATCCTCGAAGCGTCCGCCGCCGGCGCCGCCTCCCCGCCCGCGGCCGCCGCCTCCACCGCCGAATCCGCCTTCGGGCTTCGGCCGCGCTTCGTTGACCACCAGCGCGCGGCCCTCCATCTGGTGCTCGTGGAATTCGTCGATCGCCTTCTGGGCGTCTTCGTCGGTGCCCATCTCGACGAATGCGAATCCGCGCGCGCGACCGGTCGCCATGTCGCGCATCACGCGCACGTTGTCGACCTTGCCGGCGTGGCTGAAGAGTTCCACCAACTGGTCCTCGGTGGCGGAGTACGGAAGGTTGCCGACGTAGAGTCTCCTGCCCATGCTGTCATTTACTCCTAATCCCGCGCGGCCTCTTGCCGACACCGCGCCATGTCTCGCGCCGCGTGCAAGCGGCACGCCGATCATCGGCCAGCTCAACCATGTCTCGCGCACCGTCGTGCTCGTCTTCGCCATCCTGGCGGCCGCGTGTTCCTCGCCGGATCGCCGGTACACCTTGCGCGGCCAGATCACCGAGGTCGCGCCCGACCATACCCAGGTGACGCTCAAGCACGACGACATCCCGGGGTTCATGCCCGCCATGACGATGGCGTACTTCGTGACCGACCCGAAGGAGCTGGAGGGATTCGCTGCCGGCGATCTGGTCACGGCGACGATCGTCGTCAAAGTCAGCACGCCCTATCTGACCGCGATCAAACGCACGGGACATGCGCCGGTACCCGAGGAAACGCCGAAGCCGCACGCGATGGACATCCTGCAGCCGGGCGACACCGTGCCGTCGGTCGCCATGACGGACCAGTCGGGGAAGGCAATCGCGTTCTCGGACTGGCGCGGCCAGGTGCTGGCCGTCACGTTCGTGTACACACGCTGTCCGATGCCCGACTTCTGTCCCCTCATGGATCGCAATTTCGCCGCGGTCCAGAGCGCGATTGCGCGGGATCCCGCGCTGCGCGATCGCGTGCGCCTCGTCTCCGTCAGCTTCGATCCCGAGCACGATACACCCGCGGTCCTCCGCGCGCACGCGGAAACGCTGGGCGCCGATCCGCGGATCTGGAGCTTCGTCACCGGCGCGCCCGACGTCATCGCGAGCCTCACCGGGAAGTTTGGCGTCTCGACGATCCGCGAATCGGATCCCGCGAAGACGATCACGCACAACCTGCGCACGGCCGTGATCGATCCGGCCGGACGCCTCGTCACCGTTCACACCCAGAACGACTGGACGCCCGACGCGCTCGTGCAGGAAATCCGCGCCGCTCGTGACCGACGCTGATCCGCTTGCCTCGCCGAAGGGCCCGCGGCGCGAAGGCGGGCCGCCGCTCGCCGCGTTCACGCCCGCCGAACGCCGCGTCATCCGCCGCCTGCCGACGCCGCTGGCCGTCCAGCGGCATCTGAACGCGCTGCCGTACAACATGGAGCCGCCGCCAGGCCGCGCGACGCTCAGGAGCTTCCGCGGAGTCGTGCGGCACGGCACGGCGCACTGCCTCGAGGCGGCGCTCGCGGCCGCCGTCATCCTCGAGCAGCACGGCTATCCCCCGCTCGTCATCAGCTTCGAGTCGATCGACGAGCTGGACCACGTCATTTACCTGTATCGCCGCGGTGGACGATGGGGATCGGTGGCGCGATCGCGCGATCCCGGCCTGCACGGACGGCGCGCCGTGTTCGCGACGCCGCGCGCGCTCGCGCTCAGCTACGTCGATCCGTACATCGATTTCACGGGCCGCATCACGGGTTACGCTGTCGTCGACCTGCGGGTGCTTGGCGCGTACGACTGGCGGTTGTCGGAGCAGAATGTGTGGAAGGTCGAGCGGCTGCTGCTGCGCGCGCCGCACCGGGCGATCCGGTCATCGGACACGCGCATCGATCGCTTGCGCCGCCGCTACCGCGAGTACCGCGCGCAGCACGGCAGGAAACCGCTCTTCTACCGCGAGCGCGACAGGTGGACGGAAATACCGGAAGAGTTTCGCTAAGGCTTCCAGCTGCCAGCTACCAGCACGTCATTTTCTTGGCTGGAAGCTGGAAGCTGGGAGCTATTCAAGATCGAAATCCCGCGTCGGCTTCGTGACGGGTTCGTCGCGCGCCTGGCGCAGCGCCTCCTCGAACCGCTTCGACAGCGCATCGCCCCGCGTCTTCTCCGCGTTCACCGACTCCTGGAACAGCGCCTCGCGCCGCGCCGCCTGCTTCGCCAGGATGCCGTGCGCATCGTCCAGCTCGGGGCGATCGGCGCTCGGCGGGTCTTCGTGGCGGACGATGCGACGCAGGTTCACGTCGATCACGAGCTTCGCCTGACAACACGGACAGGTCGCGTCGAATTCCGAGGTCAGCTTCGCCATGGGTTCACTTCTTTCCCGTCGAGCGGAGTTGCTCCGCCAGACTCTTCTCCTGGGATGACCAGGTCAGCTCGATCGGATCGCCCGACGCGGTCGTGGCGCGCACGACGATGGTGCGGATCGGCTCGCGGCGGCCGTCGAAGTGCTGGCCCCAGCCGTTCATGAAGTTGCCGAGCGGCGCATCGAGGCGCGCGTGCGGCTCGAGCGCGGACGCCTTCGCCACATAGTACGCGTTCATCGTGACCGTGACCTCGCGCCACGGCTGATCGGTCTGGTTCTCGATCTCGAGCGTCCCTTCGTGCACGCGGATGGGATCCCGTGTCGCGCGACACGCGGCGCACGCCGCCGCGATCCACAACACGGCCGCTGCGGCGGCCGCCGAACGGCTCCTTCGCATGCGGATATCATAGCCGCTTCGCGGCCGGTTCGAACCTGATATGACCTGGCTCCCGTTTTCATCGTCTGGCTAATCCTCGTCTTCCTCTTCACGCCGGGGATCAACTACCGCCTCGCGCGCCGGACGTCGATTCACGACGCCGACTTCCTTTACACGATTCAGTCGACGTGCCAGACGGCGCTGCACCACGGCAACGCGGTGACCGTGTACACCAACGGCGAGCAGTTCTACCCGGCGATGCTCGACGCGATCCGCGGCGCGACGCGGTCGATCAACATGGAGTGCTACATCTTCCAGGACGGACGCGTCGCGAAGCGGTTCATCGACGCGCTGTCGGAGCGCGCGCGCAACGGCGTCAACGTGACGATCGTCGTGGACGCGATCGGCAGCTTCAACCTGTGGGGACGGCCCGTCCGCCGGCTGCGCGCGGCGGGGTGCCGGATCGAGTCGTACCAGCGGCTGCGCTGGTACTCGCTGCACCGGATCAACAACCGGACGCACCGCGAGCTGCTCATCGTGGACGGCTGCGTCGCGTTCTGCGGGGGCGCGGGCATCGCCGACTGGTGGGCGATCGCGGAACGCGGCCGGCGGCCGTGGCGCGACACGATGGCGAGGATCGAGGGCCCCCTCGTCGCGGCGCTGCAGGGGGTCGCCGCGGAGAACTGGCTCGAGTGCTGCGGCGAGATCCTCACCGGGCCGGATTATTTCCCAGACCTCGAGCGGCGCGGCGACACGACCGCGTTCGTCGTCAAGAGCTCGCCGTCGGACCGCGCGACGGCCTCGCGCGTCACGTTCCAGCTCCTGATGGAAGGGGCGGATCAGTTCGTTCGGATCGGCACGCCCTACTTCCTGCCGGATCGCGCGCTCCGCCGCGCGCTGGTGAACACGGCGCGGCGCGGCGTCAAGGTCAGCGTCCTCGTCCCCGGCCGGCGGACGGATCAGCAATGGGTGCGGCTGGCCAGCCGGCGCATGTGGAAGGAGCTGCTGCGCGGCGGCGTCAGGATCTTCGAATACCGGCCCGCGATGACGCACGCCAAGATCCTCATCGTCGACGACCAGTGGGCCGTGCTCGGTACGACCAACATCGACAACCGATCGTTCGAGCACAACGACGAGGTGAACGTCGCGATGCGGGATCCCGCGGTCGCGGCGCGGCTGTTGCAGGACTACGACCGCGATCTGTCGGACAGCGACGAGATCACGTTCGAGCGGTGGCAGCGCCGGCCGCTGTGGGAGAAGATCGTGGGGCCGTTCATCTGGATCCTGGAGCGCCAGCAGTGACCGAACATGCGGGCCGGGCTCGCCCCTCGCCGGCGGATCTCCGCGTCGCGACCTACAACATCCACCGCTGCCGTGGCATGGACCGCCGCGTCGACCCGTCCCGAATCGTGGAGGTGCTGCGCCACATCGACGCGGACGTCGTCGCGCTGCAGGAAGTCGTCGGCGCCGGCCCGGAAGGCTCGGGCCAGGCCGAAGAGATCGGCGCGGCGCTGGGGATGGGCTGGGTGATGGCGTGCGTGCGGCTCCTCCGCCAGCACCAGTTCGGCAACGTCGTGCTGAGCCGCTATCCGATCGTCCATCACAGCCAGTACGAGCTGTCGTGGCGCACGTGCGAACCGAGGGCGTGCCAGCGCGCCGACATCGAGCTCGCCGGCGGACAGATCGTGCGCATCTACAACGTCCACCTCGGCACGGCGGTGCTCGAACGGCGCTATCAGGCGGGACGGCTCGCGTCGTACGTGCACGATCACCGCGTCGCGCCGCCGAAGATCATCCTCGGCGACTTCAACGAATGGATGCGCGGCCTTGCGACGCGGACGCTGTCGTCGCTGTTCGAGAGCGTCGACATCGCCGCCCACCTGAAACGGCGCCGGACTTATCCGGGCCTCTTCCCGGTGGTCCACCTCGATCACATTTATTACGACGGCCGCGTCGACGTCCGCAGCGTCGAGATGCCGCGCACGCGGAAGGCGCTGATGGCGTCGGACCACCTGCCGCTCATCGCGGATCTGCGGATTGGATTCTGACGATGACGGGCGTCAGTGCACAGTGACGTGCACGAGCCGCCGGTCGTTGAACGTGGCGGTCAGGCTGCCGTTGACGAACACCACGAGCGTGTAGCCGCCCGCCGGCAGGCCGGTGACGGTCAGATGGAAGCCGCTGTTCGTGAACTGACCGCCGTAGATCGCCGCCACGTCGGGCCGCGGGTCGCCGAGCGTCGCCGCGCCGGCGAACAGCGGGAGGCCGCCGCCGTCGGGATACGCCCAGACGTGAATCGCCTGGATGCCGGCGCCCGCCGGCGGCGCTTCCTGGAACGCCCAGCCCGACAGCGGGAACGGCTGCGCCGGGGCCGAGGCCGGCGTCGGCGTGTCGATGAACAGGAAGTTGCGCGGTGACGCGGCGCCGACGTTGACGCCGCCCGTGAAGCCTGGATCGAACGCGAACAACCCGGTCAGCTCCGCCCCGGTCGCGCCGTCGAACACCCGCACGTGCGGTCCGCCGCCCGGGCCCGCGCCGGTGATGATTTCGGCGCGCCCGTCGCCGTTCAGATCGCCCGCCGCCACGCGGACGCCGCCGGTAAACGCCGGCGCATACGCGAAGAAGCTGCGGATCAGCGCCCCGGTGCGGCCGCTGAACACCTCGACGTGCGGTCCGCCGCCGGGGCCCGCCCCCGTGATGATGTCGGCGTATCCGTCGCCGTCGACGTCACCGGCCGCGACGTACACGCCGCCCGTGAATCCCGGCGTGTAGGCGAAGAAGCTGCGCAGCACCGAGCCGTCGAAGCCGCTGAACACCTCCACGTGCGGTCCGCCGCCCGGCCCCGCCCCGGTGATGATGTCGGCGAAGCCGTCGCCGTTGATGTCCCCCGCCGCCACGCGCACGCCGCCCGTGAATGACGGCGTGTACGCCAGGAAGTCGCGGAGGATGGCGCCCGAGTAGCCGTCGAACACCCGCACGAACGGCGGACCGCTGCCGCGGCTCACGATCACGTCCGGCCGTCCGTCGTCGTTCACGTCCCCGGCCGCCACGTAGATCCCGGCGGGCGGATCGGGGAACGCGAAGAAGTTCGCGAGCAGGCTGCCGCCCCCGCCGTCGATGACGCGCATGTGCGGGCCGCCGCTCGGGCCGGGACCCGTGACGATGTCGGGAACGCCGTCGCTCGTGAGGTCGTGCACCGCGACGCGCACGCCGCCGGTGAACGCAGGATCGTACGCGAGGAAGTCGCCGCCGAGCGGTCCCGGTGCCTGCACACCCAGCGCGTCGAAGAGGCGCACCTCCGGCGTGCTGCCCTGATCTTTGGCCACCGCGAAGAACCGCGGCGGATTGATCGCGATGGTGTAGCCCGCCGTCGCGGTGCACGCGTTCGCGTCGGTCGCGGTCACGTTGAACGGCAACGCGGCGAGCGCCGTCGGCGTCCCTCCGAGGACGCCGCCGACGAACGTCATCCCCGACGGCAGCGTGCTGCTCGACGAGAAGACCACGGGCGCGGTCGCGCCCGTCGCGCTGAAGACGACGGGCACATACGGCAGTCCGCGGAGGCCGGTGTGCAGGATGCCGGGCTGAATGGCAATCGCCGGGCAATCGACCTGGAGCGTGTAGTCACGCTCGCCGGAGCTGCAGCCGTTGTCGGAGACCGCGGCGACCCTGAAGCTGAACGATCCGATCTGCGTCGGCGTCCCGGTGAGGAGTCCTGACGTCTGCAGGCTCACGCCGGATGGCAGCGAGCCCAGCACCTTGGCGAACGTGACGAGACCGGGCCCGCCGGTCTGCGTGAGCAATTGGCTGTACAGCGTGCCGCCCGTCGCGTGCGGAAGCGTCGCGGGCAGAACGGTGATCGCCGGGCAACTGATCGGCGTCACGGTCGGATCCGGCACCGGCCCCGTCGCGGGGTCGTCGCTCAGGATCGCCGGCGAAACGCCGTCCGCCACATACGACGCCTGCATGCTGACCGACGGCACGCCGGTGAAGAACGGCTTTGGCACGGTCACGTCGAGCGTGATCGTGACGCTCCGGTTCGCGGGCAGCGTGAACGGCGCGGTCGTCACCGTCGTCGACGCCGGCGCGATGGCCTCGTCGAGCGCATGCGCCGCCGCCGCGGGCGGCATCCGCCGGACGCCGCGCGCCAGCGTTGCCGCCATCACGTCCGCCGCGTGGTCCGCGGCGTCGAGATCCGGCCGGCCGAGCACGTGGCCGATCTCGTGCACGAGGGCCGTGAGGAGATCGATCCGGCCCGCCGCGCCGCGCGGCGGCGCCGCGCCGGCGAACTTGCTGTCATCCGTCGGCGTCGGATCGACGAACCAGCCCCAGCCCGCGGCCGTCGGATCGATGGTGATCGACGCTCCCTCCGCGCGGCCGAGCATCGCGCCCGGCAGGTCCGCGATCGACAGCGCGATCCGGCCGAGCCGAGGCGCGAGCGACGGGTCGCTCGCGATCCAGCGGGCGCGCGCCATCCGAAGCATCGCGGCCGCATCGCCCGGCTGGAGGGTGGAGACGGGCGTCCCCGCCGGCGCTTCGCCGTCCGCGGCGAGGAGCGGCGAACAGGTTCCGCCGTTGATGCCTGGACCGAGCGTCGAGTTCACGTCCGCCCCGGTCGATCCGAGGCCGAACGTGTTCGTGCCCTGGATGAACGCGTTCACTTGAGCCGCCGTGGCGCCAGTCGCCGGCGTCAGGCCCTGGACGTTCATGACGAGCGCGTTGTTGAGATTGGTGATCCGAACGAAATTGCCTGCCTGCCACGTCCCGCTGATGTTGTTGTTCGCGACCTCGACGCACGCGCTCACCGAGGCGCCGCCGCTGTTGCCGACGCTCACCGAGATGGCGCGCTGGAACGACGCGGGCGGAACGATCGTGGGCTCCGCCAGCGTGTTGTTGGTAATGTGGGCTGACACGTTGATCGACGATCCGGCCGCGGAGTTGAACAAGTCGATGCCGCGGTTG
>QHWR01000115.1:18043-18539 GCA_003223835.1 Acidobacteriota bacterium
CCCACGACACCTGCCTTGCCGATGTGGTTGCCGATGAACGAACCGTTGAGATGCGCCGAACCCGTCGTGCTCGCGCCGCTGACCGTGACCGCGTAGATCGCGCCCAACAGACCATCCGCGCCCCAGAACGTGTTGTTCGTGAGGGTGTAGTCCACCTGCGCGCTGCTGCCGTTGGTGACGCCGACGCTGAACGCGGGCGGATTCGTGATCGTGCTGCCCGGGTTGCTCACCGGCGCGCCCGTGTTCACGTCCGTGCCGAAGCCGGACTGGTTCAGCGTGACGTTCACGTGCGACGTGCCGGCCCCGGTCGCGTAGAGCCCGTAGGTCCGGCTGCCGTTGAAGAACGAATTCTGCACGTTGGCGACGACGTTCGCCGCGTTCCCGGCCTCGAACTGCAGCAGCGCGTGGTTCTGCACGACGCTCGAGGTCACGCCCGTGAACGTGCAGCCGGTGACGGTCGCGGTCAGCGTGCTGGTGGCGTTGTTGTCCACGAACA
>QHWR01000115.1:18597-19077 GCA_003223835.1 Acidobacteriota bacterium
GGCGCTGATCGATCCGCCCGATCCGTTCGCGTGGCCGGTGCCGTCGCCGCTGACGGTGAACGTCCCGCTCGTGCTGTGCAGGACGATGCCGTTCGCGCCGCCGTTGGCGTTGACGGCGTCGAGCAACACGCTGCCACTCGATCCTGTGAAATTCACAGCGGTGCCGGTGGTCGTCGTCACGTTGACCTGGCTGACGTTCAGCGTGCCGCCGCTGCTGAAGAGGCCGGTATTCCCGCCGGCCGAGACGTTGAGGCCCTGCACGCGCGACAGGTTTGGCATCGTGATGGTGTTCTGCAGCGTCGGCCGCGTGCCGCCGATCGTCGGGCGCGCGAATGTTCCGGCCGGCGGCGTGATGCCCATCAGCGCGTCGAACGTGTTCGTCGGCGAATTCGTCGCCCCCTGGCCGATCAGCCACTCGTTCGTGTTCAGCGAGATGCCCTGGGTGTACGTGCCGGTGTACACGAAGATGCGCTGGCCGGT
>QHWR01000116.1:0-19236 GCA_003223835.1 Acidobacteriota bacterium
CCTTTCACGCAGACCGACGCCGGGGTCGTCCTCACGCTTCCGCGCGACGCGACGGACCCGATCGACACGATCGTGGCGCTGGATCTCCGCTAGCGCCGCGGTGATAGACTCCGCCGCACGCGCACGGGCGCGGGGAGAGGACGGCTCATGCCACAGGCCGCACAAGTGCTGACCCACCGGAGCCTCGAAGGCGTCGACATCGCGATCATCGTCGTCTACTTCCTGATCGTGTTCGGGATCGGGCTGTACTTCTCTCTGAAGGAGCGGACGTCGGCGGACTACTTCCTCGCGAGCCGCAACGTCGGGTGGTTCGCGATCGGGGCGTCGCTGTTCGTGTCGAACATCTCGACCGAGCACTTCATCGGCCTCGCCGGGTCGGGCGCCTCGTCGGGGCTCGCCGTCGGCCACTTCGAGTGGCTCGCGTGCCTGATCGTGCTGCTGCTCGGATGGGTGTTCGTGCCGTTCTATCTGCGGTCGAACGTCTTCACGATGCCGGAGTTCCTGGAGCTGCGGTTCAGCCGCGCGTGCGCGGTGTATCTCGCGGGCGTCTCGATCATCGCCTACATCTTCACGAAGATTTCCGTCCACCTCTATGCCGCCGGGGTCGTCCTCGAGCGCGTCGTCGGATGGAATCCCCTGACGGCGGCGCTCGTGCTCGTCGTCGCGACCGGAATTTACACCGTCGCGGGCGGCCTCGCGGCGGTCATCTACACGGATCTCGTGCAGACGCTGATTCTGATTTGCGGCGCCGTCAGCCTGACGGTGGTCGGGCTGAACGAAGTCGGCGGGATGGCCGGGTTGCGTGCGGCGGTGCCCGACAGCTACTTTCACATGATCAAGCCGATGACCGATCCGGACTTTCCCTGGACCGGCATCTTCTTCGGCGCGCCGATACTCGGGATCTGGTACTGGTGCACCGACCAGGTGATCGTACAGCGGGTGCTGTCCGCGAAAGACGAAGGGCACGCGCGCGCCGGGACGATTTTCGCCGGGTTCCTCAAGATCCTCCCCGTCTTCATCCTCGTGCTGCCGGGCCTGATCGCGTTCGCGCTGTATCGCGACGCGTTCGTGATCCGCAACGGCCAGGTCGTCAACGGCGACATCGCGTATCCGATGCTCGTCATCAACCTGTTGCCGGCCGGTCTGGTGGGACTGATGATTGCGGCGCTCCTCGCCGCCTTGATGGGCGCGATGAGCTCGGTGTTCAATTCGGCGTCCACGCTGGTCACGCTCGACTTCTACAAGAAGGTCGCGCCGCAGGCGAGCGAGCGGCAGCTCGTCAACTTCGGCCGCGCGGCCACGGGCGTGCTCGTGCTGCTCGGCGTCCTCTGGGTTCCGTTCATCCGTCTCATCAACGCGCAGCTGTTCATCTACCTGCAGGCCGTGCAGGCGTACATCAGCCCGCCGATTGCGGTGTGCTTCATCTTCGGGATTCTCTGGACGCGCATGAACGCGCAGGGGGCGATCGCGTCGCTGCTGACCGGCTTCGTGCTCGGTTCGGTGCGCTTCATCCTGGAAGTGCTCGACAAGACGCGTCACTACGAGTCCGGCGCGGTGCGCTGGCTGATCGACATGAATTTCCTGCACTACGCCGTCTTCATGTTCGTCGTCTGCGCGGCGGTGCTCATCGCGGTGGGCCTCGCGACGCCCGCGCCCGACCGCCGGCGCCTCGGCGGCCTGACGTTCGCCACCGTGGACGAGAAGATTGTGACGACCGGCGCGGACCTCGGATTGTCGGCGCCCAAGCCCGCGCCCGAGAGCCATTACCAGCACGTCGTCAACCTGATCGCGAGCGCCACGCTCGTGGCGATCGTTCTGGGCTTGTGGATCTATTTCCGATGACGCCGGCCGCTCCTGCGTCTTCGCCCGCGACGGAGATTCACGCGCTCCGGCCCGCCGTCACCCGCGACGATGCGCTGCGGACGTTCGGCGGCGGGTTGATGGGAACGGCGCGATCGTTGGCGCTGGGTCCGTTGCGTTCGATCGCGGACCTCTACGTACCCCTCGATGTGTTTCGCGTGCGCGTCACGCGCGGCGCGCGCCGCGAGACCGAGCTGCTCGGGATCGATCGCGTGACCGGTGCGCTCGACTTGTACCGCTTCGATGACGAGCCCGGCGGCGACGCGGTGGTGACCGTCACGACGCGCAACGCGATCGGCCGCGCGCTGCCGGACGCCATCGTGCGGGACCGTCTGCAGACGCGCGTCGCGCGCATGCTTTTCCAGCGCAGGGGTTTCTTTGGCGTGCGCGCCGGCGCGATCGCGATCGAAGCCCGCGTCGCCGAGCTGTACGTGCCCTACTGGGTCGGATTCTTCGGCCGCGGCGACGAGGCGCGCATCGCCGTCATCGACGCCGTCCGCCGCCGCGTCGAAGGCCCGAAGGCCCGCCGGCTCGTGTATCGGTGGCTCATGGAGAGCCGGTGAAATTCTGAATTTTCACCGTCTCAGGTACGGCGCCAACCGCATCGCCGTCGCAAACTCCGAGCGCGCTTCGCGGAGACGTCCGGCGCGGCGGAGTGCGAGCGCGAGCTGGTAATGCGCCTGCGCGTTCTCGGGTGCGAGTCGCGCCGCCCCGCGGAACTTGCCGATCGCCGCCGCCACCCGCCCCTGTTTCATCAGCGACAGCCCCGCGTTCACCGCGAAGATCGCCGCCTGCGAGTCCGCCTTGATCTTGTTCAGCCGATCCGCCTCCGCAAATGCCGCGGCCGCGCCCGCGCGGTCGCCACGCGCGTTGAGCGTCTGGCCGATCGACGTATACGCCTCCGCAGACGAGGCGTTGATCCGCACGGTCGCGTGGAATTCTTTCAGCGCGGCCTCGGTATTTCCCTGCTGCTTGAAGATCGTCCCCAGCATGTAATGCGCCTCGGCGTACTCGGGGCGGCGTGAAAGCGCCTCGCGAAACAGCGGCACGGCTTCCTCGGCGCGCCCCGTCTGCCACAACACGACGCCGAGCGTGAACGGCGCCTCGGGCATCGATGCGTCGAGCCGCATCGCCTCGCGGAGCGCCGATTCGGCCGGCTCGAACGCGTCCTGCTGTTTGAGCGCCAGGCCGAGGTCGTAGTCCAGATCGCCGTTCTGCAGCAGGGCCGTCCCGAGATTGAGCCGGGCGCTCCCGAACTCCGGGTGCTGCTCGACGACCCGGCGCAGCGTGGCGACGGCGCGTTCCGCCTCGCCTTTGTTGATGAGCGCGAGCCCGAGGCTGTTGCCCGCGTCGGCGCGGGAGGGATCGAGCTTCACCGCCGTCTCGAGCGCGGCAATGGCGCCGTCGATGTCGCCGTACTCCTGCAGCGCGACGCCAAGCTGCATGTGCGCCGCCGCGAGCCCGGGATCCGCCCTGACGGCGGCGCGGAGGTCGCCGACCGCGCCCGGCAGATCGCCCAGCTGCTTCCTGACGAGTCCGCGGTAGTATCGCGACTCGGCGTGCGCCGGCCGGAGCGCGACGGCGCGTTCGAGCGGCGCGCGCGCGGCGTCGAACTGCTTCGTCCACCAGAGCGTCGCGCCGAGATGATATTGGGCGTCCGCGAGCGCCGGCTGAAGGGCAATGGCGCGCCGGAATTCGGCGATCGCTTCGTCGGTCGCGCCCTGGAGCCCGAGCACGAACCCGAGCTGGTCGTGCGCGCGCGCGGAATCGGGATAGGCGGCGACGGCCTGTTGCGCGGCGTCGCGCGCCGCATCCAGACGGCCGGCGTGCATCAGCTGCGCCGTGCGCGCCAGCAGCGCCGCTTCCGGCTCGCCCGCCGCCGATTGCGCCGCAACGGCGGCGCACGCGTACACCACGATCGCCGATGCCGTCAGCGCGCGGACGCCGGCGCGCGCAATCCGCCAGACCATACGCAAAATTCTATCAGCGCGTCGTACTCGAAGCTGTCAATGCCAAATGCTACATGCCAAATGCCGACAACGCTGTGCTTGGGCATTCAGCACGAACCCACGAATTCACCAATTCACCAATTCACCAATTGTCATCATTGGGCCTGTTATGCTCTGCCGTCGTGGCGAACCGTCAGACCACGAAATCGACCGACCGCGCCGCGCTCGAACGTCAGCGCAATCGGGCGCTGGGGCTGGACCCGCCGCCGTTGTTCGAGACGGCCGCCGCCGCGGAACGTTTCCTGGCGAAGGTCGCCGTCGCGCTGCGCTACGGCGCGGGCGCCGGCCTGCCGCTGGCGAGCCTGTATCACGCCGCGGCCGGCCCCGAGCGCGAGAAGGCGGCCTTGATCCGCGCGATCGAGCTGACGAACGGGTTGATGGGCACGGGCGCCGGCATCGAAGTCAACGTCATCGCCGAACGCCTCGCTCTGGTGCATCGATCCGCGATGCCGTTTCTGTACGCGCTCGTCCGGCGCCGGCAGACCGCCGACGATGTGAGCGATCTGACGCTCGGCGCCCGGGTCGCGTATCAGATGATCCGCGATCGCAACGAGATAACGGCCGGCATGCTGCGCAAGCGGCTCGGCGTCGCCGGCACTCCCAAATCGGACGCGGCGTACGAGGCGCTCGCCGAACTGCAGCGGCGGCTTTTGGTCGATCGCGGACCTTTCGAGGTGCAGCGGTCAGGCATTCCGTATCTGCCGAAGGAAGGCTACCCCTACCACTTCTTCCATGTCGTGCACGCGGATCTGGCGAAAGCGGCGGCGCGCCATTCGCCCGAGAACGCGGCGGCCCGGTTCCTGCGCGCGTACCTCGGCGGTGCGGTGTTCTGCTCGATCAGGAAGATGACGGCGATGTTCCGTCAGTTTCTCACGGCCGAGGAAATCGAGGGCGCGTTGACGGCGATGGCGGCGGCTGGACAGGTCACGCTGGCCGGGAAAGGCACGGCGCGGATCGCCGTCGCGACCTGATCGTTCACTCCGTCCGCAGCGCGACGAGCGGATCGACCCTCGCGGCGCGAAGCGCCGGCAGGTAGCACGCCAGCAACCCCGCCGCGGCCAGCGCGGCAATCGCCGCCGCCGTCGCGGCGTCCACGATCGACGCGCGGTAGATGAGCGTGGACATCAGCCGCTCCAGCGCGATCGAGGCGACCGCGCCGATGAGGAGGCCGGCGCCGATCAGGCGCGCGCCGCGGCCAACGATCAGCCGGACGATTTCACGCGGCGTGGCGCCGAGCGCCATCCGGATGCCGACCTCGCGCGTCCGCTGCGACACGAGGTACGACATGACGCCGTAGATCCCGATCGCCGACAACAACAGCGCCATGCCGGCGAACGCGCCCATGATCCACGTCGTGAAGCGCGACCGCGCGGTCTGATCCGCGATGCGCTCGGTCATCGTGGAGACCGCGAACACCGGAATGGTCGGATCCACGTCGCGAATCGCCTGGCGAACCGCCGGCGCGACCGACGCGGGGTCCACGTTCGTGCGCATGACCATCGACACCTGCGCCCGATCGACGAACGGCAGATACAGGTCGGGATCCGCGGTCGGGTTTTCGGGAAGACCGCGATACTTCACCTCGCCCGCGACCCCCACGATCGTGAGCCACGGATTCTGCGACGCGAGCTGACCGAACTTGATGCGCTTGCCGACGGGATCCTGTCCCGGCCAGAAACGGGTCACCACGTGCTCGCTGACGATCACGACGCGCGAATCAGGCCTCAGCTCGGATTCCAGAAACGTCCGGCCGTTCCGCAGTGAAATGCCCAGGGTGGAGAAGAAGTCCGGCGTGACCCGATGAAAGTACGCGCGCGGCATCGTCTGCGCGTTGGTGGCCCCCTGGCCTTCAGCCGAGTAGAAGATCGCGGACTCCAGGCCGGAGAGCGGCGGATCGGACGCCAGGCTGGCGGCGGCGACGCCGGGCAGCGCGCGGACGCGATCGAGCAGCGTGCGCGCGGCGACGACGAACGGCGCCGGCGTATCGGACGCGGCGATCGCCGCCTGCCGTGGAATGCTGACGCGCGCGGTGAACGGTCCGAATCATCAGCCCGGCGCCGATGAGCAGGAGCACGGCGAGCGAGACTTCCGCGACGACGAGCGCGGAGCGTACCTTGCGCGCGCGGGCGCCGTCGCTCCCGCGCGCGGATTCCTTCAACGCGTCCGCCAGGCGTGCGACGCGGCCGTGCATGGCTGGCGCGAGCCCCAGCAGGATCCCGCACGCGACGGATACGACGGCGGTGAACGCGGCGACGCGCAGATCGACGTGCGGCTGCACGAAGCTCGGGAACGTCACGGGCGACGCGCGCAGCAGGACGCGAAGCCCCGCGGCCGCGAGCCCGAGGCCCAGGATCGCGGCGATGCCGGTCAGCACGCAGCTCTCGGTCACCAGCTGGCGCAACAGCCGCGGCCATCCGGCGCCGATGGCCGTCCGCACCGCGATCTCGCGCTGCCGGGCCTCGGATCGCGCGAGAAGCAGGTTGGCGACGTTCGCGCACGCGATGAGCAGGACGAACGCGACGGCGATCATCAGCGCGCGCAGTGCCGGACGGATGTCGCCGAACACCTCCTGGTCGAGCGCGCTCACTTCGACGCCGCGCTTTTCGTTCGTATCGGGGTACGCCCGTTCGAGGCGCCGCGAGATCGCGTCCAGCTCCGCCTGCGCCTGCGCGCGCGACACGCCCGGCTTGAGCCGCGCGACCACCTGGAATCCGCGGCTGCCGCGCTGCGCGAGCCCTTCAGCGGTGTTGCTCATGACGAACGGAATCCAGGCGTCCGCCCGATCGCCGATGCCCCGGAAGCCGGGCGGCATGATGCCGACCACCGTATAGGGACGCGCATCGAGCACGAGCGGACGGCCGACGATTTGCGGATCGCCGCCGAGCTGCCGGCGCCAGAAGGCGTCCGACAGCACGACGACGGCGATCTTCTGCGGAACGACGTCCTCGTCGGCTGTGAAAGTGCGTCCCAGGGCGGCGTTGACGCGCAGCAGCGGGAAGTACGCGGCCGACACCGTCTCGACGAGGATCCGGCTGGCCTCATTGGCCCCCAACAGCGTCATGCGCGTTTCGTCGCCTGCGCCCATCCCCTCGAAGCTGGTGGCCTGCGCGCGCCAGTCGAGGAAGTCGGGGTACGAGGCGCCGCGCCGCTCCACTTTCGCGCGCATCACGTTGCCCCACAGGATCACGAGGCGGTCGGACTCGGCGTATGGCAGCGCGCGCAGCCGGACGGCGTCGACGAGGCTGAACATCGCGGTGTTGCCGGCGATGCCGAGCGCGAGGACGACGATCGCGACGCCGGTGAAGGCGGGCGATCGCCGGAGCGTCCGCAGCGCATACCGCACGTCCTGCCGCACGCTTTCGAACGAGGGGAAAGTCCACATGTCGCGGGTCCGTTCCTTGAGATGGGTCACGTTGCCAAACCGCCGCCGCGCCGCGTACCGCGCGTCGTCCGCGCTCGCACCGGAGGCGCGGTACTCCGCCTCGCGCATGCTCAGATGAAAGGCGATCTCCTCGTCGAGATCGCGGTCCAGGCGCCGCCGCCGCACGATCGCGAGCAGCCGCTGCCAGGCCGCAATGAGCCGTTCGATCGCGCGTTCGAGTCTCACATCGAGCTATCCGCTATCAGCATTCGGCCATTCAGCACTCAGCATTCAGCATTCAGCAATTCGGCCATTCGCCATTCGGCATTCAGCAATTCGGCGATTCGCTATTCGGCATTCAGCAATTCGGCGATTCGCCATTCGGCATTCGAGATTCGACATTCGGCATCGGTCACGCCGTCTGCATCACGCGCGTGACGGCTGCCGACAATCGGCGCCACTGGGACGCCTCGGTGTGGAGCGCGCGCCGGCCGAGCACCGTCAGGCGGTAATACTTCGCGCGGCGGTTGTTTTCGGACGTGCCCCACTGCGATCGCACTTCGCCGCGCACCTCCAGCCGATGCAGCGCCGGATACAGCGCCCCCTCTTCGACGCGGAGCACGTCGGCGGACGCGTCCTCGATGAAGCGCGCGATGGCGTAGCCGTGCGCGGGCGCGCGGCTGAGCGCCTGCAGGATCAGCATGTCGAGCGTGCCCGCAATCAGATCGCGGTCGTCGCGTCGCGGTGAGATGTCTCCCATAAGTCGATTATGGGAGGATAGCGGATGTCGAGCCGCGAGGGCAAGGCGTCAGGCGTGATGCGGCGGCTGCAGCGTCGCGAGGTCCGGCTCATCCGGACGGTACACGGCGACGCAGTCGTCGCCGGCCTTCCACGTCGGCTGCGTGACTTCGTCCGCGCTTTCCTGCGCGTCGCCGTTCCCGTCGAAGTACGCGAAGCGCACCTTCCAGCGCGTCGTGTCGCGGTACTTCACCGGGTCCACGGCCATCACGACGGCGGGCGCCGTCATGTATTTCGTTCGCGCGCGCGGTTTCCAGCGGCCGGAGATTAGCGCCGCGATGCCGAGGAACAGGGACGCGAATCCCATCTCCGCGATCGCGACGCCCCACTGCGGGTTCTCGTCGAGCCGCGCCGTCACGCTCTCGCCGTCCGCCTGGCGCACGTTCACCGCTTTGCCGACCTCGAGCCGCGACCACAGGCCCGGGCCGACGTAGTCGCGTCCGAAACAGGTGCCGCGGCCGGCGTCGCAGGGATAGCGATAATCCACGAAGCGGATGCGCCCGGAACCCAGCGCGAAGGTTCGCGCGAGGCCGCCGGATATCAGGAAGCCGCTCGTGCCGGCCCTCGGACCCTCCCGGCCGCCGCTCGCGTTCGTGCGCCCGTGTCCGTCGGACTGATACATCTCGACGACGACGCCGGGGACGACGCGGCCGTAGCGTGCGCGCGCGTCCTCGCGCACCGCCAGCGTGAAGCCCTCGTAGAAGCCGAGCGCGCCCGTCATCATGATCAGGAACGCGATGATCCCGCGCAGGGTCGGCGTCTTGCGCAGCGACAGGTAATACGCGAGCGCGACGAACGCGACCAGCTTGACGACGAGGACCAGGGACGCGGCGGAGGGCATCCACATATATATAAAAGGTAGGAGCAATCCTCCCGCCTGGCTGCGCGGCGCTAAGTTGTTGATTCCCGTGCTGACGATCGCGGCCGGCTGACGGATTTGTCAGCCGGCGTCCGAAGTGTGCGCGACGGAAATCCGAACGCGGGATGGCGCGCTTGCGTTCGCGCGGCGTTCGTGTGAATATGAATTCATGTTCATTTTCAACCGCCGGCTCCTGATCCTGGGCGCCGCCGTGTGGCTGGCGGCCACCCTGATCCTGCGCGCCGCGGGTCAGGCCGTGCTCCATCCCGACTGGACGCTCGGCACGCTGTCGCTGTTCGCCGTCAGCTTCCCCCTGATGGCCTGGGTCGCCCGCCGCGCCTGCCGCAGCGAGCGCCTGCCCCCGGACCAGTGGCCGGCCGGCGCCGTATCGCTGCTGCTGCCCACGCTGCTGCTCGACCCGTTTTCCAGCGCGTTCTTTCCCGTCGTCTTTCCGAACATCCCCGCGGCGGCCGCGGGCGTGTTCGGCGGCTGGATGCTGTGGTGCTGCGCCGGCGCCTTCGTCGGCGTCACGATGCGCGCGCACGCGCGTCCATGACGACGCGTCCGTTCCTCCTCGTCGCCGAGAAGATCCCCGACGAACCGCGGCAACAACGCAGCGCGGGCAAACGCGCGCGGCTCAAGGTGGCCGCGCTCGAGCTGTTCGCGGAGCGCGGATACGAGGCGACGTCAATCGGCGCGATCGCGCGGCGCGCCCGCATCGCGGTCGGCGGCTTCTACCAGCACTTTCGATCCAAACGCCAGGTGCTCCTCGTGTTGATGGACGATCTCCTCGAGGCGCTGAGCCGCCTCGATCTTCGTCCGCGCACGAGCGGCGGCGTCCGCGCCGGGCTGCACGCGCTGCTCTCCGGCGCGCTCGCGAGCGATCTTCGCTATCTCGGCGCGTACCGCGCGTGGCAGGAAGCCGCCCTGTCGGACCGCGACCTCGCGAAGAAACAGCAGGAGATCGACCGGTGGACGACGGCGCGCGTGACCGCGGTGCTCACGGCGCTCCAGCAGCTTCCGGGCGCGCGCGGCAACGTCAACATTCCGGCGCTCGCGCACGTCGTCGACAGCATGTTCTGGGCGCTGCTCGCGCGGGCCCCCCACCTGTCGAGGGCGGAGCTGAACGAGTGGATCGAGGCGACGACGCACGTGCTGTATCACACCCTGTTCACGGACGCCGAGCGCCTCGAGGCGAGCCAGCGGCGGCGCGGTGAACCCACACAAGGCGAGCCGTGAGCGGCCACGGATGACACGGATCGACACGGGCCACGGATCACACGGTCATACGGCCACGGATCACACCGTCATTCAGCCACGGATGACACGGAATCACACGGAAACGAGGTGCGTCAGCTACGACATAATCTGACGGTCGTCTGGAGGCACCATGACGACCGAACAGAAGATCATCAAGACAAAAGTCGGCGTTCTCGAGCTGCCGAAGCCGCTCGGGAACGTGTCGAAGGCCTGCAAGATCATGGGCTTTTCGAGGAGCACGGGATTCGGTTGCAGCGGGTGCTGAGATATCGTGCGGCTGTTAACGCGGACAGAGCTAGATGACAACGCTCCGACCGGCAAGCTGGAGTCGTTGTTGAAGACGATTCGCGCCCGGGCGCTCGGATGATGCCTTTACTACTGATTGCCGTCTCATCGCGGTCGCGTTAGCGGTGTCTCAGCAGTTCATTTATCGTCAAACTCACCTTTGCCCACCAAATTCGATCGCCCGCCACGTTCGGTGCGCCTGGTCGAACCGCTGCTCGAGGTCGGAGTATGACTTGATCGTGTCTAACGCTGGCTGTACTGGAAGCTCCTTCGAGCTCAGCGCAGCGACTGATCTGAGCATTGCATATGACATGACCTCCGACATCAGTCGCGCTCCGTGGGCAAGCTCGATAGCTGCGATCCGCTCAGGCCCCTCTCTTCACGTTCCGCAATGACCTGAATCGCATCGCCATCCTGATGGATCAGGTGACTACTCATCGCGTAGCTATGGAGAATCCCCTGAATCACCGCATATTCCCCAATCCGCGCAAGCTCGTCCAAGAGGCCGGAGAATGACCATCGCCTAGCTAGTCCCCCTGGAACCGAATTTTCTAGGAGAAATGGTCGCATGTGTGATCTAACAGCGGCATGGCGCGAATCGGACGGCCACGAGCCGAAGTTGTGATCACCGAAAGTGAACGGGCGGAACTGATCCGCCTGACTCACCGTGCGCGGGTCAATCGCGCGATCGCGTTTCGCGCGCGCATTGTGATGGCCTGCGTCGAAGCCTCTGACACGATAGTCGCCCGCCGCCTTCGGACGACGAAAACGACGGTCGCGAAATGGCGCCGTCAGTTTGTCGACTAGCGTGTGGACGGGCTGTACGACGAGCCCCGTGTGGGTGCGCCGCGTACGATCGCCGACGAGACCATTGAGGCGGTGATCGTCAAGACGCTGGAGACCACGCCGCCAGGCGAAACGCACTGGAGTACCCGGTCGATGGCCAAGGCCGCGGGCTTGAGCCACAGTACGATCGGGCGGATCTGGCGAACGTTTCGCCTGCAGCCCCATCGTGTCGAGTCGTTCAAGCTCTCGCCCGATCCGCAACTCGTCGACAAAATCCGCGATGTCGTCGGCCTGTATACGAATCCGCCGACGAATGCCGTGGTCTTCTCCGTCGATGAGAAGTCGCAGATTCAAGCCCTCGAACGCGCGCAGCCTATTCTGCCGATGGATATCGGTCAACCCGAGCGGCGGACGCACAACTACATCCGAAACGGGACGCTCGATCTCTTCGCGGCGCTCAACGTCGCCACGGGCGAGGTCCTGGCCCGGTGCAAGGCCCAGCATCGCGCGCAGGACTTGGTGGCCTTTCTGCGCGAGATTGAGGCCAGCGTCGAGCCGACGTTGGACATTCACGTCGTGCTCGACAATCTGTCCGCACACAAGGCGCCGCCCGTGCAGCGATGGTTGCTGCGCCATCCGCGTGTGCAGTTTCATTTCACGCCGACCTACGCCTCGTGGCTCAACCTCGTGGAGCGCTTCTTCGGCTTGCTCACCGAGAAGGCGCTGAAACGTGGATCGCATACGAGCATTGCGCAACTGCGCGCGGCCATCCTGGCGTACGTCGTCGCCCACAACGAGCGCGGCACGCCTTTCAAATGGATAAAGACTGCGGATCAGATCCTCGACAGCATGCGACGATTCGGCCTTCGCGTGCAGCAGGTCCATGGTCAATGAGGCCACTTATCCTAGAAATCACAGATCCAGGGGACACCTCGCGAAGACGATCTCTTCCTTGGGTGTGCCGGACTTCCCAAAGTTCGAAGTCGAGAGGCTGACCGCGCACGTTAAAGCGTAGCGTTTGCGATGCGCCACGCGACAATCGGTCACGCCCGCGCCTTTGGGCCGTCGCTTCGCCAGGCGGACCGGGGAAGACTGCGGCACGGCTGATCGTCACCCGTACGAGTGGCATCTCAACGAGTTTTACCGCGTGGGCCTTTCGCAAGCGGTCTACGACACGCTGGACGCTCTCCAGGCGGGGCCGCATCAGGGCCGATGGTGCGACGGCAAGACGCCCAGGCAAACGTTTCTCGACAGCCTCGCGCTGGCGAAGGAGCGCGCGCAGCCCGCGGATACCACTGACCGTCAGGTCGTGTCTGAGCTTTCACGTCTTATCCGTGTCCTTCCGTGTGATCCGTGGCCAAAGAGTCCGTGTGGTCTGTGGCGAAAGGGTCTGTGCGATCCGTGGCCAACAATTCCGGGAACCGCCGTGCTAATCTGACGCGCGTGACGATGACGGTTGAGAACAACGGCCGCGAGCGCAAGAGCGCGGTGATCGTCGCGCACCCCGGCCACGAGTTGATGATTTACCACTGGATCGAGCGTCATCGGCCGCTCTATTGCTGCCTGACGGACGGTTCCGGCGGCCGCGCGGTGTCGCGCGTCGCCTCGACGACGCGTCTGCTCGAAGGCGCGGGCGCCGTGCGTGGTCCCATCTGCGGGCGGTACTCGGACAAGCAGATTTATCGGCTGCTGCTCGACAAGCAGGTCCACGCGTTCGTCGGCCTCATGAGTGAACTGGCGGAGGCGCTGTCGGCGGCGGGCGTCGAGTGCGTCGCCGGAGACGCGACTGAAGGGTTCAATCCCGTCCACGACGTGTGCCGGATTCTGATTGACGGTGCCGTCGCCATGGTCCGCCGGCAGACCCGGCGTCAGCTTCGCAATTACGAGTTCGTGCTCGACTCGGCGCCGGGGGGCGCCGCGGCGTCCCCGACGGACGGCGCGGAAGTGCTGCGGCTCGACGGCGCGGCGCTGGAACGCAAGATCGCCGCGGCGCTGGGATATCCCGAAATGCGCGCGGAGGTCGAAGCCGCCGTCGCGCGGTTCGGCCGGCAGGCGTTCGCCGTCGAAGTGCTGAAGCCCGCAGGCGTGACGTCGCCGGGCGCGCGCTTCGAACACGAACCGCCAACCTACGAGCGCCACGGGCAGATGCGCGTGAACGAAGGTCTGTACTCCGAGATCATCACCTACGGCGACCACGTGCGGCCGGTGCTCCGCGCCGTCGAGGACGCGGCGCGATGAATTCGCAGTCCGCGCGCGTGCGGCCCCTTCGACAGGCTCAGGGCAGGCCGCGCGGCGTCGGCGGCGATCCGGAGATCGAAGCCGGTCCAGCCGGCGTGACGCCGGCCGAATCCGTGCTCGATCGTGTCCGGTGGCTGGCGCGCCGCGTGCTCGCGCCGGATGTGGCCGGGATCACGGGTGACGTGCCATTCCCCTGGCTCGTCACCGCGCATCCCAAAGAATCCGAAGCGGCCCTGCGCGACTACGTGTTTTGGTGGATCCGGCATCCCGAAACGGACGGCGCGTTCGAAGCGAAGACACGCTGGGTGCGCTGGCTGCCGGCGCAAGTGGTGTTGCGCCTGCTGCTCGCGATCGGGTACGACGGGTTGATCTACGCACGCGGCGGCCGGATCGTCGGCCACGTGTTCTGGCAGCGGCACGGCGCCGCCCTCCACGGCTTCTCGACAGCCGTTCCCGAGGGGCTCGAGGGGGGCGGATATGCGGCCGTGATGCTGCTCGACTTCGTCGCGCACGCCGCGCACCTGCCCGGCATCACGCGGGCGCGCGTCGGCCGCGGCCGCAACAACATCACGCGACGCCTGCTGGCGAGACTCAAACGGCACGCCGATGCGCTCGGGTGGCAGATCGGCGACGACGGCTGGGTGACGTTCCGCCCTCCGAGCGATTCCGCGCGGCCCGTCGCGGCTCACGATCAGATCTCCAGCGCTGCGAGTTCGAACGACGCGTCCGTCTAACGGAGTCAACGGCGGTCCTGCAGGAGCCGCTCGATACCGGAAGGGGGCGTATGAACATGAATGGCAAGGCGTGTCTTGCGGCCGCGCTCGTCTGCGCGCTCGCCTCGACCGCGGCCGTCGCGCAGGACCAGACCATCGTCGTCGATCAGCCACTGAAGCCGTGTGCGTCCACCGCGCACGCGACGCTGGACGAAGCGGACGCCGAGGCCGTGATCGCGAGGGCGCTGGAGACCGCGGACCCGCACACCTATTACATCCTGCACGCCGTGGAGTTCAACAAGGGGCGGATGACGATCGCGCAGGAGCGGTGGTACGTCTACTACAAACCGTGGCGCGCGCGTCCGCCGCTGTGGTGGGTGATCGATTCGCGGCTCGCGAAGCACTTCCCGGAGACGCGCATCTTCGGCGCGTCGCACGTCGGTCTCGTCTACCTGTACATCAACGTGCCGACGTACGAAACCCAGAACGCCGTCCCTCGCGCGGTGCCCGACCGGCCCGAGGTGACGCAGCGCGAGGAATTGACGTTCACGAATTCGGCGACGGGGGAATCCCTCGTCCCGCTTTCGCCGACGCTGATGACGACCGCGAGCTTCCAGCCGCTGTCGACGGTGTTTTACCGGCTCGAGGTCACGAAAAAGGAGCCGGCGCCGCTCCAGAACCTGAAGAGCGCGGCGAGGCTGGCGGTCGGCCAGGCCGCGGTCTCGAAGCGCGTCTTCGTCAGCGTGAACGAAACCACGAGCGTCTGCGCCGGCCGGCTCGTCGCGATCAACCACGTGCCGTCGAACGTGCTGGTGCACGCGCTCATGAAAGACGGGAGCGAGGAGAGGGAGGTCGGTCACCAGACGTTCGACAACGAAGCGAAGTCCTGGTGGGACGTGAGCTTCGCGCTGCCGCTGCAGACGCGCAACGACCTGACCGTGAACGTGGAAGCGGGGCAGATCGCGGCGAAGAAAGTCCAGAAAGCGGATCTCTTCGCGGTGATCGACGTCGGCGTGCCGCGCGATACGAAGAAGGTGCAACTCCAGCTCGTCCCGACGCTCATCTACGGCATGCCGATCACGGGCAAACCTCTGCAGCACCACCTCGTGGGCGCGAGCATCGGGCTCAACTATGTCCAGGTGTTCGGCGGCGCGCGGTTCGACCGGCGCGAGCAGGTCGTGTCGTCCGTCGAGGGCAACACGCCGACGGGCTCGCTCGTGACGCCGTCCGGCGATCGCTGGACGAAATCGTGGGTCTGGGGTCTGAACATTCCCGTCCAGTCGGTGGTCAACCTCCTCAAGAATGCCAGGTGACCGCGCGTTCAGCGATAGCCCGCCGCCTGCAGCTCGAACAGCTCGGCGTACCGCCCTTCGGCCGCGAGCAGCTCCTCGTGCGATCCCAGTTCCGCGACGCGCCCGTCGGCGATGACCGCGATCCGATCCGCGATGCGCACCGTCGAAAAGCGGTGCGAGATCACGATGCCGATGCGCCCCTTCAGATTTTCCTTCAGCTCGGCGAAGATCGCCGCCTCGGCTTCCGGATCGAGCGAGGACGTGGGCTCGTCGAGGATCCAGACGTCGGCGTCGCGATACATGATCCGCGCGAGCGCGAGACGCTGCCATTCGCCGCCGGACAGATCGTGCCCCCCTTCGAAGAGGCGTCCGACCTTGGAGTCGAGCCCTTTCGGCATTTTCTTCAGCAGCCAGTCGCTGCGCGCGTCGCGCAGCGCTTCCATCACGCGCTCGTCGTCCACCGTTCCCTGCGGACGTCCCATGACGACGTTCTCGCGGATCGACAGTTCGTACGTCGCGTAATCCTGGAAGAGCACCCCGATGCGGCTGCGAAGCAGCTCCGGATCCAGATCGCGCACGTCCACGCCGCCGACGCGCACGGACCCGGCGTCCGCGTCGTAGAACCGCAGGAGCAGCTTGACCAGCGTGCTCTTGCCGGCGCCGTTCTCCCCCACCAGCGCGATCAGCTCCCCGTTGCGGATGTGGAGATTGAGCCGGGCGAGCGCCGGCTCGCTGCCGCCGGGATACTTGAACGTGACGTTGTCGAACTCGATGCCGTCGATGAGCCAGTCCGGCACGGAGTACGGCGTCGCCGGAGCCGGCACGAGCGGCTCGATGGCGAGGAACGAAAAGTAGTCGTCGAGAAACGTCGTGTGTTGATCGACGGCGACAAACGTGCTCGAGATGTTGCCGAGCGTGGATGCCACGGACGTGAACGCGCCGATGACGAGCACGACGCCGCCGGGATCGATCGTGCCGGCGACGCCGCGGGCGGCCACGAACACGTACGCCAGCGCCAGCGTCGTCCCGCTCACGAGGCCGCTCAGCAGCGAGATGCGAGTAGCGGAGCGATACATCTGCTCGCGCTGTCGGAACAGCGCCTCGGAGACGTCGCGGTGGCGGCCGAGCAGATAATCCGCGAGCACGTAGGCGCGGATTTCCTTCGTCGTGCGCGGCTGGACGAGGAGATCGCCGAGGTACTCGCGCTCCCGCTCCTCGGGGGTCTCGCGGTAGAAGAACTCGTAGAGACGCGACGTCACCTGCCGTTCGAGCGCGAGCGAGAGCAATGCCGCGGCGAGCGCCAGGATCACGAGCACGTAGTGAAGGCTCGCCAGAAGCCCCGCCATCAGCACGATCGTCACGATGTTGCCCGACAGGCCCAGGACCGACCACGTGAGGTCGCCCGGCCGCCACGACACGTCGCGCTTGGCGCGCGCGAGCCGGTCGTGCCAGTCGGAATGATCGAAGTGGCCGATGTCCACCTTCGACGCCTGCGCGAGCAGACGACGCTCCGCTTCGAGCTGCACGCGGCGGACGAACAGGTTGCGGCCGTAGCCCATGTAGGCGCCGATGGACCGTTGCACGCCGGTGACGACCCACAGCCCGAGGACGGTCGGGAGCAGATCCGCGAACTCCAGCGGGCGCACGCGCGCCGCCGCGATCTGATTGACGAGGCTGGCGCCGAGGAAGACGGAGATCGGCGGCATCGCCGCGTTGAGCATGCCGAGCAGCGAGTAGCGGATCAGCGATCGCGGCGACGCGTCCCACGCGAGCGCGATCCCCTGCCGAAGATTGCGCCGGACGCGCTGCGCGCGGCTCGTCGAGGTGGGGGCGCCGGACGACATCAACACAGCGTACGCGATCTGAATGCCGAATGCCCCCGCTATGGCGAGGCCGCGTCCAAGCCGCTTCGCGGCGAAGGCGGGGAATGCCGAACGTCGAATGTTGAAAGAGTCGTGTCCGATCAGTTCGCGGTTGGCGTGATGATCGCGAATCGTCGTCGCGCAGCCGTTCACAGGGCTGCTCGTAACCACGAGCAGGGCTGAAGCCCTGCGCTACGGCTGATCGCAAATCGTCGTAGCGCAGCCCTTTTCAGGGCTGCTCGTGATCACGACCAGGGCGGAAGCCCTGCGCTAGGGGGCGACGGCGAGGGACGAGACGCGCCGGGCGGGATCGGATAGGATTTCGCCAGCGCAATCATCAGCGGGTGTCACATGCGATCAACCGTTCGAAGTTGTCTTGCCGCCGCGACGCTCCTCACGACCGCTCTCCCCCTGCTGGCCGCCGACAAGGTCACCACCGCCAACGGCATCGTCGAAGGGACCACCGAAGCGAGCGGCGTTCGCGCCTTCAAGGGCATCCCGTTTGCGGCGCCGCCGGTCGGCGATCTGCGCTGGAAGCCGCCGCAGCCGGTGAAGAACTGGGACGGCGTGCGCGCGGCGACGGCGTTCGGCCCGCGCTGCATGCAGCGGCGCGTCTTCAGCGACATGGTGTTCCGATCGAACGGCGTGAGCGAGGACTGCCTGTATCTCAACGTCTGGACGCCCGCGTCGGCGGGCAATCAGCGGCTCCCGGTGCTGGTGTACTTCTATGGCGGCGGCTTCCTCGCCGGCGACGGCTCGGAGCCGCGCTACGAGGGCGAGGCGATGGCGCGGAAAGGGATCGTCGCGCTGACGGTGAATCATCGGCTGACGGTCTTCGGATTTTTCGCGCACCCGGAGCTGACGAAAGAGTCTCCGCACCATGCGTCCGGGAATCAGGGGCTGCTCGATCAGGCCGCCGCGCTCGAATGGGTGCGGCAGAACATCGCCGCGTTCGGCGGCGATCCGGCGAAGGTCACGATCGCGGGGGAGTCCGCCGGATCCCTTTCCGTGAGCGCGCAGATGGCGTCGCCGTTGTCGAGGGGGCTGATCGCGGGCGCGATCGGCGAGAGCGGCGCGCTGATCAATCCGACGCTCGGTCCGGTCTCGCTCGAGGAAGCGGAGCAGAACGGCGTCAAGTTCGCCACGGCGGTGGGCGCGGCAACGCTCGCGGCGCTTCGCGCGATGCCGGCGGATCAACTGCTCGAGGCGACGGCGCGTCAGGGACTGCCGCGATTCGGGGCCACCGTCGACGGCTACTTCCTGCCGAAGCTGCCCGCCGAGATCTTCGCGGCGGGCGAACAGGCGCACGTGCCGCTGCTCGTCGGCTGGAACTCCGAGGAGAACAACGCTCGCGCGGTGCTCGGCGCCGATCCGGCGACGCCGGAGAACTACGCGAAAGCGCTCGATCGGCTTTACAAGGAACGCGCCGGCGACGTCCTCGAGCTGTACGCGGCGACAACGAACGACGAGGTCACGCAGGCGGCGACCGACCTGGCGAGCGATCGATTCATCGGGTTCAGCACGTGGAAGTGGTCCGACCTGCACGGCCGCACGGGCGGAAAACCCGTCTATCGCTACTTGTACGCGCGGCCGCGGCCCCCGATGAACCCGTCGACGAATCCCGACGCGCCCGCTCCGCCGCCGCCCGCGCGGGGCGCCGTCCACTCCGCCGAGATCGAATACGCGATGGGGAATCTCTCGACGAACAAGGTCTTCGCGTGGACGCCCGACGACTACAAGGTCTCCGAGCTGATGCAGGGATACTTCGCGAATTTCATCAAGACCGGCGATCCGAACGGGTCAGGCCTGCCCGCGTGGCCCGCCGCCAATCATGGCGACGTCGTCCAGGTGATGCACATCGACGTGCAGTCGCGCGCGGAACCGGAACGGCACCGCGACCGCTATGTTTTTCT
>QHWR01000116.1:19359-30051 GCA_003223835.1 Acidobacteriota bacterium
GGCTCGGGCGTCGCCGCGGCGGAAGGCGTCACCGCGACCCTGCCGAAGAATTCGTGCGTTGCGTCTTCACCCGCGCTTTCGCCGGCGAATCCCGAGAAATGAAAGAGGCCCGCGGTGTACGCCGCCTGGAACTCGGCCGCGGTCTGCGCGAGCCGGGAACCGCGCAGGCCGGTCGTCGGCGCATTGAATTCCAGGACGGATTCCAGCAGCGCATACCCCGGCGACGATGTGCTCTGTCCGAAGGTGCCGAAATAGTCGAACCCGTCCGGATGAGCGTCCCACCGGTCGTCGATGACGACAATCCCCTGCAGCGGCAACTGGACGCTGGACGCCGCCCCCACGGTAATGCTCCCGACCGGGCCGTATCCGCCGTAGAGCGGATCGCTGGCAGGGCGCGCGGTGGCGGGGTCGTACACGAAGGTGCCGTGCAGCATGTCGCCCGGACTCAGCGGCACGCCGAACAAGTCCTGCAGCGATCCGTGCGTGCTCGTCAGCGTGATGTCGAACATGATCGTGACAGGATCGGCGAATGCCGCGCCGCTCAGCAGGAACACCAAAGGAACGGCGCTCACCAAAGAGCGTCTCGATTTGCCCACTTCTCCCCCCAACTGGCCGCCTCGTGGGGCCGATGACCGGGGATGCAAGGAACGGCACCTCATGAGAAAGGTCAGCTCATGAAATCCTTGATCGTCGGTGCGTGCCTCGCCGCGCTGTTCGCCGTGCAGCGGCAGCCCGGCAGCCAACTGGATCGCCTGCCGCCGAACATCGAGGTCCTGACCGACTTCGGCGAACGCGCCGACATCTCGCCGGACAACCAGCGCGTCGCGTTCATGGCGAAGAGTTTCGGCGATGCGATGGTGATCGACCTCGCGTCGCGCCGGATCCGCTGCCTGACGTGCAACGTGCCGGGCGCCGTCTTCCTGCGCGTGATGCACCTCGCGTCGGGCGACTACATCCTGATCGGTCCCGACCATTTCGAGAACATCCGCGTGAGCCGGACGCGCGACAACGAGCTGTGGTTCCTGAGCAGGGAGCGCGGATCGAAGCCCGTGAAGTTCCACGAAAAGATGAGCGAGGGCGTGGCGGTGTCGAAGACCGGCCTCAAGGTCGCGTACTCTCAAACGCACGAGCAGGCGCCGGACGTCGCGCCCGGCGCCTCGCGGCTCGTCGTCGCTGACGTGAAGCTGGAGAGCGGCGGCGCGACGCTCGTGAACAAGAAGATCGTGTACGAGAGCGCGGACAATCGCTGCACGCTCGAGGCGCAGGATTTCTACGATCGCGATTCGAAGATGACCGCGACGTGCTACGAGCCGCAGGGGCTGGCGTCGGTGATGGGGCTCGACGTCGCGACCGGGGTGATGACGAATTTCTCGAAAGCGCCCGGCACGTACAACGAAGTCGAGGGCATCTTTCCCGATGGACGCTACACCTGCGTCGAGGCCGATCGGCAGGTGGACACGCTCGGCGGGGCGCGCGGATCCGGCAACATCGACGTCTGGAAGCTCGCGCTCGACGGCACCGGGAAGGACTTCGTCCGCCTCACGCACTTCAACGACTACGAAGGCGGAAAAGCATCCAACCCGGTCGTGTCCACCGACGGCCGGTTCATGGCATTCCAGACCGCGAAGACCACCGATCCGGCCGGCGTCGGCTACGGCATCCTTCTGTACTGGTTCCGCAAGTAACGGTTCGCCCGCTTCGCCCCCGTCGCCGTCATCGGGTCATCGGTTCACCGGCTTGACGGCGGCACGAGTCCCATCATGCGCATGTACGTGATGACGTTGCCGTAGTGCAGGTTCGTGTGCGCCACGTTGTCGACGAGCGGTCCGACCTGGTTCGCGCCGCCGTACGCGGTGGTGCACGTCGCCAGCGACTGTTTGAGCTTCGGCACGATCGTCGCCTTGTCGGTGTTCCCCTTCTCGATCGGATCCGCCCACTGGACGTTCTGTCCTGCGGCGCGCGCGCAGAAGTAATTGTACGCGTCGGCGACGTGGCCGATCAGCTGGCCGAACGTGCGCACCGATTCCGTCGGGCGATAGCTGTACTTGTCTGCCGGGACCGCGTCCGCCGCGCTGGCGATCCAGCCGCTCACCTCGGCAAAGTTCTTGCGCACCGACGCGGCGGCGTCGTTCGCCGTTCCCGCCGTCGCGCCCGCGCTCCTGGTCAGCCTGAACACGCCGCGACCATCAGTTCCAATGGCGACACGGCCCGTCGCCGTGCCGTCGACGAGGGTGCCGTCGAAGCTGACGGGGGTGCTCGCCTCGTCTTGCACGGCGACGTCGAGCTTCAGCGCGCCGGTCTTTGCATCGAACGTCGCGCTCTTGACGGTGCCCGGGTGAGGCGGGCCCGTGATCGTGCCCGACATCCCTCCCTTGCCATCGGATTTCAGCTGCATCGTGACCGGAATCAGCTTGCCGCCGTCCGGCCCCATCTGTCCCGTCCAGGTTCCGGACAGGGCATCGCTCGCAGTCCCCGACGTCTGCGCGCGCGCCGATCCGGCCGAGACGAGCACACAACACGCGACGAGCAGAATCCCCGTTTTCATCGTCCGCCTCCTTCCTCACGAATTGATGAAGAACCGTCGTCTCTTTCGTAGTTCGCGGGTCTTCCCATCAGACGCCGTGCAACGGCGGAGGATCCCTGCGCCGGAAGCGAGCTATGTTACTCCAGCCGCATCGTCGGGTCGCCGACGCACGCCGGCGGAGGTATCATCACCCCGCCATGACATTCCTCCGCAGACACCGCCCGATCGCCATCTCCTCGCTCGCGCTGTTCGTCACGCTGCTCGTCTCGCACGCGTGGCCCTCGGCGCAGAGCCCGGTCAAGAAATCGCTGACCGTCGACGACTACACGAAGTGGAAGAGCATCAACGATTCGTCCATTTCGAGCGATGGCCGGTGGGTCACGTACGTGCTGCAGCTCACGAACGTGGCGACGACCGAGACGAAGCCGGTGCTGCACCTGCTGAACCTGGAAACCCACGAGGACGTCACGGTGCCGAACGCGACGGGCGGCACGTTCTCGCCCGATTCACGCTGGCTCGCGTATCAGGTCGATCCGGCGCCGGGACGACGAGGACGCGGCGGCCGCGGCGGGAGCAGCGCGCCGTCGGCAACCGCGCCCGATACGAGCGTGCCCCCCGGCGCGCCCACTGTACCGGCGGCACCCGCACAGCCGCCAGCACCGTCAGCACCAGCACCTGTAGCACCTGTAGCACCTGTAGCACCTGTAGCACCTGTAGCACCTGTAGCACCTGCAGCACCTGCAGCACCTGCAGCACCTGCAGCACCTGGGCCGTCATCATCAGCACCGGCGGCGTCGCCCACCAACGAGCCGCCCCCCCCTCCCCGCCGCGTCGAGCTGCGGAATCTCGCGACCGGCGCCGTGCAATCGTGGCAGGACATCGGGTCCTTCTTGTTCTCTCCGGCGTCCACTCACCTCGTGTTGAAGCGGCGGCCCGCCACGGCGGCGAACGCGACGCCGGGTCGCGGTGGCGCGGCGCCTGCCGGCGGCGGTGCGCCAACGGGTCCGAACGCCGGCGGCGCACCCGCCGAAACGCCCGCGGGACCGCGCGGCACCGACACGATCCTCCTGGATCTCAGGACCGGGCGTCATCAACTGCTCGGCAGCGTGAGCGACGTCGCGTTCAACAAGAAAGGCGATCTTCTCGCGTACACCGTCGACGCGGCGGTCAAGGACGCGAACGGCGTCTTCGTGTTCGACGCGCAGCGAGGCCGCATCACGCCGCTCGACAACGACGCTCGCGTGTACGACCGGCTCGCGTGGAGCGAGCGCGGTACGGCGGTCGCCGTGCTCAAAGGACTCGAGGTCGAGAAGATGCGCGAGCGCGACAACGTGCTGATCGCGTTTCCGGACGTGCCGTCGCTGATCGGCGACGACGACGTCCCCGTGAAACCGGTGACGCTGGACCCGAAGAAGGCGACGGGCCTTCCGACAGGCTGGGTCGTGAGCGATCGCGCGCCGCTCGCGTGGAGCGACGACGGCAAGCGCGTGTTCTTCGGGATGAGGGAACAGGGAGCCGCGGCGCCGACCGAACGCAAGACGACCGACGAGCAGGCGGACGTGGACGTGTGGAACACGGCCGACGAGCGCATTCAGTCCGTCCAGATGATCCGCGCGGAGGCCGATCGGAATTTCACGTTCCGCGAGGCGTTCGACGTGGTGGCGGATCGCTTCGTCAAGCTGGCGGACGAGACGATGCGAGATCTCGAGGTCGCGCAGGACGGCCGCTGGGCGGTGGGACGCGATACGCGCGGTTACGTCCACGACTACAAGCGGCCCGCCGCGGACATCTACCGCGTCAACACGACGACCGGCGAACGCACGTTGATGGTCAAGAACCAGATTATCAACACGTCGACGGGGAGCCACACGTTCGGCATCTCGCCCGACGGCCGCTGCTTCCTGTACTGGAAGGACAACAGATATCAGGCGTACGACCTCGATGCCGGATCGTCACGGACGCTCGGCGGCGCGACGCCGGTGAATTTCGTGGACGTGGAGTTCGATCATCCCGGCCCGAAGCCCGCGTATGGCGTCGCCGGCTACACCAGCGACGGCAAGTCCGCCATCGTCCAGCAGCGGTACGATCTGTGGGCGTTGCCGCTCGACGGATCGGCGCCGCGCAATCTCACCAACGGCGTCGGGGCGAAGAGCGAGATCCGGTTCCGCTACGTCCGGACGGAGCCGAACGATCCGCCAACGACGTTGCCGCCTTCGTCCGGCGGTGGTCCGGGCGGCGGTCCGGGCGGGCCCGGCGGATTCCAGGCGCAGGCCGCACGCCTGCCGCGCGAGAAGCCAATCGATCTGTCGAAGCCGGTCACGCTGTCGGCGTACGGAGAGTGGACGAAGAAGGCGGGGTTCTACGAACTCGCCAACGGCCAGCTGAAGGAGCTCGTCTACGAAGATGCGTCCTTCAGCAACCCGGCGAAGGCCGCAAAGGCCGACACGTGGCTGTTCACCCGGCAGACGTTCGTCGAGTTCCCCGACCTGCGCGTGTCGGGCGCGGGCTTCAGGGACGCGAAGAAGATCAGCGACGCGAATCCGCAGCAGGCGGAGTACCTCTGGGGCCATCGGCAGCTCTTCGACTTCAAGGACAAGGACGGCCACCGGCTCCAGGGCATCCTCGCGATCCCCGACGACTACAAGCCGGGCGAGAAGCGCCCGATGATCGTGAACTTCTACGAGAAGAACTCGCAGAACCTGCACCGCTACAACGCGCCGTCGTATCTGACCGGCATGGGCGCGTCGCCGATGCAGGCCGTCAGCGACGGCTACATCACGATGCTGCCCGACGTCTACTTCCACACGGGCGCGTCGCACAGCGACATGCTCGACGCGGTCGAAGCCGCGACGCGGAAAGCGATCGAGATGGGCTACGCCGATCCGAAACGAATCGGCATCAACGGCCACAGCTACGGCGGCGAAGGCGCGGCGTTCATCGGCACGCGGTCGCGTCTGTTCGCGGCGGTCGGCATGGGCGCCGGGGTCACGGATCTCTACTTCGACTTCAGCCAGAACTGGGGCTGGTCGTATCAGGTGACCGGCGGCAGCGGCGCGAACGGGTCGGACTATTACTTGTACAGCCAGGGGCGCGAAGGGGCATCGCCGTGGGAGAAGCCCGAGATGTACATGTTCGAGTCCGCGCTGACGCACGTGCCGGAAGTGACGGCGCCGTTTCTGATCATGCACGGCACCGCGGACCCCACCGTCGCATTCACCAACGGGCTCGCGTTCTACAACGCGCTCCGCTACAACGGCAAGTCGGCGGTGCTGCTCGCGTATCCCGGCGAAGGACACGGCCTGCGCGGCATGGCGAACCGCCGCGACCTCACCGTGCGGTACTTCGAGTTCTTCGATCACTACCTGAAGGGAGCGCCGGCGCCGAAGTGGCTGACGGAGGGCGTGCCGTTCTTGAAGAAGGACGACACGCTCATCACGCGGTAGGGCGAGAACATGTCGCCATGCGCGTACGCGCCGCTCGACGTCGAGATCGATTGTGAGCAGGCAGGGATGAGGGCTAGCGCTCAAAGGCGCGGCGCAGGAGCGCGATGGCCTGCGGCGCGTCGGCGGCGAAATTCTTCGTCGACGCCTCGACGCTGATCCGTTTGTCGTACCCGATCTCGCGCAGCTTCGCGAAGAACGGCGCGTAATCGTACTCCTCCCACCGCAGCGGAAACACCCGGCCCTGCGGGTTGGCCATGTGCAGGTGACGGATGTGGTCGCGCGCCCGGACGATGACGTCAGGGTTCTCCTGCTCGCTGGCGAGGTGATAGAAGTCGACCATCAACTGGAAGTTCGGATCGTTGACCGCGTTCACCAGCTCGAGTCCTTCCGCCGCGGAGTTGATGATGTTGGTCTCCTGCCGCCGGAGCGGCTCGACGGCGATCGTGATCTTGTGGCCGCGCGCCTCTGCCGCGGCGCGCCGCCCGAAGTCGACGAGCTGCTTGAACGCGTCCTCCTTCGAAAACCCGTCGGGCACACGACGCGCGCCGCCGCTGCCGAACACGACGACCTCGACGCCCAGCGTCTCCAGCCGCGTGAAGACCTTCCGCACGTGGGCGGCCTGCAGTGCCTGGTTGATGTCGGGACCGGTGACCTTCAGGGTCGCCGGCAGAAACAAGTTCGCCGCCGGCGTTGGAATCCCGAGCGACTTCAGGCGCGCGGCCGCGGCGTCGAAGTCGGCGTCCGCCAGCCCGGCGATCTCCGTCGCCGCCAGCTCGAGGTAATCGAAGCCCGCGGCTTTGGCCGCCTCGACGTCGTTCAATCGCGTGCAGTAGCCGACCCGCACGGCGCCGCGTGGCTGCGCGATGCCGGAGGCCACCGCGAGAAGTCCAAACACGAACACGACGATCGAGCGACGGCGGTCCATGAGCGTTTCCTTGTGGATGAGTGGCCGGAGACCGACGCGAGAGGCACCGGCGGGTATTATGCGCGATGAGCCACGCGGACGTCTCTTACGCGGAGCTGAGACCCCGCGCTACTCGCCGCCGCCGGCGTACCATTGCCGCCAGGCGGCGGCCTCGTGCGGCAGCGATTTGCCCGTGATGTCGCGCAGCGCCTGAAACACCCACGTCCGCGTCGTCTCGTCCAGCGCGCCGTCGCCGGCAAAGTCGAGGAGTTTCGGAATCGCGCGGCGGCGCTGGTCGCGGCTCAACATGCCCGACTGCGCCAGGCCGCACGCCGCGCGCTCGCGGATCATCGGCGACGGATCGTCGTGGAAGATCGCCAGCAGCGGCTCGATGACCTCGTCGGTCCCCAGATAGGCCAGCCCTTCGACCGCCCAGTAGCGGATGTTGACGTTGCCGTCGTCGGTCGCGCCGATGAGGATCCGCGCGGCGCGTTCCGGCTCGATGCCGCGATTGCCGAGCAGCCCGATGTCCCACAGCGCGTTGGCGCGCGGTCCCTGCGCGCCGGTCCGCGCGACCGGCTCGAGCGCATCCACCGTCGCCGGCGTCTTCTCGAGGTTGCGCGCGGCGATGTCCACTTCGATCCCCGCGGCGCGTACCCGCAGGTCGTCGGAGTTGATCGCGGTGACGAACAGATTGTTCAGCCGATCGTTCAGCGTGATGTGGCCGCGCCACCGCGCCGCATGCGACGCGATCTGATCGTTCGCGCCCTGATAGTGATTGATAGAACGCTCCAGCAGGAGCTCGGCCTGGCTCTGCGACGGCATCCCGTCGAGCGCCTCGAGCTCGTGTTCCGAGAGCACGTTGGCCGACGCCGGCTTCGGCGGCCCTTCGAGAGAAAGGAAGCGCGAGATCTCCTCCCACGCCGCGCGCGCCGTGCCGGTGGAGATCAAGAAGGTTGCGGCCAGCACGACGACGACACCAATCGCGGTCGTGCGATTCGCTCGTGGCGTGACCCGATCCGGCGTGGGGTTGTCCTGCGGCATACCGGCTGAAAGGCCGAGCCAGCAAGCGAGGTGCCGCCGATCGAACGGCCAAACTGCGTGACAGGAGGGACGTTACGGCAAGGACCGTTGGCGCGGCATTGCAGCGTTGGACATCCCCTGACAGAATTCGCCGGGACGCTGTTCGGTCCGCCAGCCGCCGTCGTTATCCTTATTTAACACTCGCACACAGGAGGGCGCCATGGTCCTGCTGAGAAGAGTCGCGGCCCTCGTCGCGATCGCCGCCACGATGTCGTGCGCCACCAGGGCGAACGGCAAGGGCGTGCTCCCGCCCGCCAATCCCGCCGCGTTCACCCCGTCGCCGTACCAGCCGGAACGGCCGTTCGTGCCGCAGCCCGACGGCGCGCTCGCGCGTCCGATTTTCCGTACCGACGGTGCGGCACCGTATCGCGCCGAGATCCGCGACGTGCTCATCCCACCCGGCAAGACGACCACGATCGCTCACGAAGGTGTCGTCGTCGTCGACACGCGCGAGGGCACCGGCGTGGCGACCGTGGGGGACCGGCCCATCGATCTCGCGGCCGGAACGACCGTCGGCCTCTCGCAGGGGCAGACTGCCCGGGTGCAGAACAGCGGAAAGGCGCCGCTGGTGCTGCGTCTCTACGTCGTGACGATCCCGTAAACCGCTGGAGGACGCCGTGAGACTACGCGCTCTGATTCCGGTTCTCGGTCTCGTCTCGCTCGTCGCGTGCTCGACGCACTGGCCGATGTATCGGCACAACGTGCTGCGCAGCGGGGGGCAGATCAACGCGAGCGATCTCTCGAATCCCGCCAAGGTTCCGTCGCTCGCGGTGCAGTGGACGTTCAGCGTGCCGGCGGCGGACACCGTCGCGGGCATGAACGCCGGGTTCCACGCGTCGCCGATCGAGTACGACAACCGGGTCTTCGTGGGCAGCGGCAACGGGCGGATGTACGCGCTCAATGCCAGCACCGGCGCGGTGCTCTGGAAGTTCCCCGCGCCGCCGGCAAACCCGCTGCGGAGTCAGTGGGTGTGCAATCCGTCGAGCGAGGGGATCGGCGCGAGCGCGGCAATCGCGCGCATCGGGGGCACGGACGCGATCATTTTCGGCGCCCCCGATACCAGCTTCGGCACGGGCTTCGGCGAAGGGCGGCTGTTCGCGCTCAACGCCACGACCGGCGCGGTGATCTGGAAGTCGCCGGTCATCGCGCGGCTGACAGGGACGACCGGCAGTCCGGCCGAGCTCCATCAGCAAATCGGCTACTCCTCGCCCGTCGTCTACGACGATCGCATCTACGTCGGCGTCGCGGACCATTGTGATAATCCGATCCAGAAGGGACGCGTCGTCTCGGTGCGCCTCAACGACGGCTCGATCGATCCCGCGTTCACGTACTGCTCGGCGGGGACGTGCGCGGATTCCACGCGCGGCGGCGGCGTGTGGAGCGGCGTGGCCGTCTGGGACGAGGGCGTCTACGCCACGACCGGCAACGCGAACACCGGCGGGTCCGAGCCGTCGCCGAATCACGGGCTCAGCATGCTGAAGCTGAACCGGACGACCGGCGCGGTGCTCTGGAAGTTTCAGCCGGTGCCGTACGCGCTCGACTGGGATCCCGACTGGTCGTCGGGACCGAACGTCATGCTGGCGAGCTGCGGGCTGCTCGCGGTGTCGACGATGAAGGACGGCTGGACGCACGCGATCGACGCGAAGGCGGGCGCGCGGAAGTGGACGTTCCCTCCGGCGACGATCCCCTTCAACTCCGCCGACGGAACGATCCACGGCGACACGGACTACAGGCGCGCCGCGGCTGCATGGGGAGACGTATTGATTACGTCCACCGGCGGGTTGACCGTCTCGAGCGATCTGAACGCCGGTTTCAGCCGGCTGCATGCGTTGAACGCGTGCGCGTCGGACGCGGACCGCATCCGCTGGATCGTCGACGTGCCCGGCGCGTCGGGCCCGTGGACGCTCGGACCTCCGACCGTGACACGCGGCATCGTTTACGTCGGGACCAGCAGCGGCAATCTCGTCGCGATCGCGGATCCGAGCGTCGCGCCGGCCGCCGGCTGGCGCTGCTCGAATATCGACGTGCCGACCGCGAGCTGCGTCGCGAGCGGCTATACGCTCGTTCCGCAGCCCGCCATTCTCGCGAACATCGCGCTGTCCGGATCGATGCTGTACACCGAGGCGGCCATCGCGGAAGGGCGCCTCTTCGTCGCGACGGGCGGCGGCAACGTTTACATGCTCAAACCCTGAGCGGAAGGAGCGGGAAGATGCACGAGCTTCTCTTGACGCTGGCGGTGGGCGCGCTGCCGCCGCAGCAGCCGGAAGCGCTGCGCACGACCGAGACCCGAGTCCGCTTCGAGCAGTCGCTGTCGATTCGCACGCGGGAGGGGGCGGCGCAGCCGGTGCGCGTCAGCCTGCGTGAGTGGGTGGTGCGCAACCGCCAGAAGGCGAGTCTGCCCGCGGGCGGCCTGCTGGTCGTCCACCTGCGTGGCGGCGGTCCGGTGTTCACGTCCGTGGACGGCTCCCGGACCCAGCGCAAAGACGACGAATTCTTCGTCGTGCCCGCGGGCGCCACGTTGACGGTGGAGACCGGCAACGAGACGTGCGTGTTCACCGTCCTCGAAGTGCAGCGCTGACGGCGCCGGATAGATCTCACGCGGAGACGCAGGGAACGGGACTTCCCCGCCCCTCTGCGTGAGTCCGGAAGGGATCTACTTCACGACCTGCACGTCGGTCGCGAGCAGCGTCCCGTCACTCTGTTTCAGGTTGCGCGTGTTCACCTGCGAGCCGATCACG
>QHWR01000116.1:30105-34561 GCA_003223835.1 Acidobacteriota bacterium
CAGCGAGGGGCACGTGCCCGTCCTGCCGTCGACGATGCCGCTGACGTAGACCGGAATCGGCGACGGCGACGGCGGCGTTACGTAGTAGATCTTCGACGCCAGCACCGCGCCGTCACTCTGCTTCGGCCCGATGGCGTACACCGTGTCGCCGTTCTTCAGCTCGGCGCAAGTCTTGACGTTGAACACCGTGGCGCTGCTGGTCTTGACCGCCGCGCCCCCGACCGTCATCGACAGCGCCGGACACGTCCCCGTCAGCCCGGCAATGTCCCCCTTCAGTGTGACGTCCGGATTCGGCGTCGGCGCCGGCGCCGGAGGCGGCGTGGGCGCGACGTAATAGATCTTCGACGCGAGCACGCTGCCGTCGCTCTGCTTCGGCCCGATCGCATAGACCGTGTCGCCGTTCTTCAGCTCGGCGCACGTCTTTGCGTTGAAGACGGTCGCGGCGTTCGTTTTCACCGCCGCGCCGCCGACGGTCATCGACAACGCCGGGCACGTCCCCGTCAGCCCGGCAATGTCCCCCTTGAGCGTGACGTCCGGATTCGGCGCCGGCGTCGGCGTCGGCGCCGGAGGCGGCGTGGGCGCCACGTAATAGATCTTCGACGCCAGCACGCTGCCGTCGCTCTGCTTCGGTCCGATCGCGTAGACCGTGTCACCGTTCTCGAGCTGCGCGCACGCTTTCGCATTGAACACGGTCGCGCTGCCGGTCTTCACCAACCCGCCCCCCACGCTCATCGACAACGCCGGGCACGTTCCCGTCAGGCTGGCGACGACCCCCTTGAGCGTGACGTCCGGATTCGGCGGCGCTGGCGTGTTGACCTGCGCGATTACCTCCGACGCATCGATCGCGCTGCCGTTCTTCGTGCCGTGCACGTGGACGCGGTCCCCGTTGGACAGCGACGCCAGATCGACAGGTTGGCTGCCACGGCGGATCACCGCGTCCGCCGCGACGTTCACCGTGACGCCGCTCAACACGAAGGTGCGCGTGGTCACGTGAAGGTTTTCGATCGTCCCGTCCGCATCGACCACGTTGGACGTCCCCATGTGTTCCTGTGAATCGAGGGTGGCGGCCGATCCGCTGAGCGTGACGTTGACGTGGATGCGATCGCTCGTCGACACCGTCCCGAGCGGCAGCGCCGCCGCGACGCCGGGCGCCGTGAACGTCAGCACCACGTCGGCCGCCGGCACGTTGGCCAGCACGAAGTTGCCGGCGGCATCGGAAACGGCGGACACGGTCGACGCCTCCACGCCGACCGCGACCGACGAAGCCGGACCGGACGCGAACGACACCACGCCGGTAATCGTCGCCCCCTGCGGAGGCGGCGCGGGAACTTCGGATGATGAAGACGTCGGCGCGGTCGGCGACGCGGACTGCCGGCTGCACGCCGACACGAACAACGAGTACGGAACGACGAGAACGAGGACACCAATAGCTCGCAGCGTCTTTGGCATGACTCCGTCTCTCTCTCTCTTTGCTGGCCGGGGAACAGCGAGGCATGCGCAGGCTGCAACCGGCATACCGGCGAGTCGGAACGAACGTCGGATCTTGCGAGAGAAAGAGTTGCGGGGAGAACGGAACGACGCGACGCGGACGTTGACAGAGTTCGTCACGCGGCCGCCACCGTTTGTCAATGCATCAAGCGATCTCTCACGATTCTGAGATTCTGCGGCTGCGTCAGCGTGTACGTCATCGCGCCATAGAGTCATATGGGCGCGATTTCCACTCGGCGCGTGGCTATTCGCGCAGCGCGATCGTCGGCGCCACGCGCGACGCGCGCCGCGCCGGGATCCACGCGGCGAGCAGGCTCACGAGCGCGAGCGCGCCCGCCGCGAGGACGAACGAGGCGGGATCCCACGGCGCCAAATCGAACAGCAGGCTCCGCGCGTATTGGGCGCTCAGCACTGCCAGCGCGACGCCGATGACGACGCCGAGCGCCAACAGGATGCCAGATTCGCCGAGCACCATGCGCACCACGTTCCGCGGATCGGCGCCGAGCGCCATCCGGATGCCGATCTCCGCCTGGCGCCGAGTGACCATGTACGAGATGACGCCGTACAGCCCGACGGTCGCGATCAGCATCGCGAGGACGCCGAAGAATCCGGAGAGCGACGCCATCAACCGCTCCGTGACGAGCGAGTCGCGGATGTAGCCCGAGATCGTCTCGTACGACACGGTGGCGCCCGGCGCGGCGTCCGTAATCGCGCGCGTCAGCGCCGGCGTGAGCGAGGCCGCCGGCAGGTCCGACCGCACGAGCATGTCGATGAACGGCGAAGGCTCGTCGTCCTGCGCCGCGGCGAAATACGCGATCGGCGTGAACGCCTCGCGCAGCTCGACGTACTTCGTGTCGCGCACGAGCCCGACGATCTGATATGACGGCTGCGGACGTCCGGGGCTGGCCTCGAGCTGGAACGACTGCCCCACCGGCGAGCGATTCGGAAAGTGCCGGCGCGCGAACGCCTGATTCACGATGGCAACCTCCGGCGCGCCGAGACGATCGCGCGAGTCGAACGTCCGTCCCGCCAGGAGCGCCGTGTCCATCGTCTGGAAGTAATCCCCGCTCACCCGATTCAGATGGACGGTTCCGTCCTTCACGGCTCCGCCGATCACGACGCGTTCGTTCCAGCTGGAGCCGCTCATCGGGGTGATGAACGTCTGCGCCGCATGGCGCACGCCGGGCGTCGCGCGCACGCGCGCCGCGATCTGTTCGTGCGCCTGCATCCGCGCCTCGGACTTCATGCTCGTCTGCCGGAGGTCGACGCCGAGCGCGATGATGTCCTCGGTGCGAAAACCCGGATCGACGGTTGTCAGCTTCTGCAGGCTCCGGCCGAACAGCAGCGCGCCGACGATCAGCACCGTCGAAAGCGCCACCTGCACGACGACGAGTGCGCGCCGCGTCGAGTAGCGCTCGCGCGAGTCCGTTTGCGAACGCCCGCCCGCCTGCATCGAGCGCGCGGGATCGTTGCCGGTCGCGGTCAGCGCCGGGCTGAGCCCGAACGTCAGGCACGCGGTCACGGCGACGAGCGTGATGAAGCCGAGCACGCGCCAGTCCGGCGTCAGGTCGAGGAAGACCCGGTTGTTCCCGGTATTGAGGAACGCGACGAGCGTCTGACTGAGCCAGCGCGCCACGAGACTCCCGCACGCCGCGCCGGCGGCGGCGATGATCAGGCTCTCCGACAGCATCTGCCGGACGAGCCGCCGGCGCGAGGCGCCGATCGCCAGCCGGACCGCGATCTCGCGTTCGCGCGCCGTCGCGCGCGCGAGCATGAGGTTGGCCAGATTCGCGCACGCGATCAGCAGGACGAGCGCCGTGGCGCCCAGCAGCACCCACAATTGCGTTGCATACGCCCTGCGGAGGCCCGAGACGCCGGTGCTCGCGGGGACCGCGCTGAATCTGAACGCCACGTAATTCTTCGCGGTCTCCGCGTTGTAGGTCGGCGGCACGTTCGCGGCGAAAATTGCAGGGGAGATCGCGGCAAGGTGCGCGCTCGCCCGCTCGACGGTCCAGCCTGGCTTCAGCCGGCCCATCGAATCGAGGAACCACCGTTCCGCGTGTCCGAAGCCGCTGTGCTCCCCGCGGATCACCGGCTCCGCGCAGAGCGGCACCGCGACGTCGAAGGCACGGCCGACCTCCACGCCGAAGAAGCCCGGCGGCGTCACGCCGACGATCTCGAAGGCATGACCATCGAGCGTGATCGGCTGCCCGACGACGTTCGGGTTGCCGCCGTCACGGGCCTGCCAGAAACCGTGCGTCAGGACGGCGCCGGGGTTGCCGCACCCGTTCCGATCGTCCGCCTCGGTGAGCACGCGTCCGATCTGCGCGCGCACGCCGAGCCCCTCGAAGAATCCGCCGCTCACGTACAGGCCTTGCGCCGGACGATACTCGCCGTCGGTCGCCAGATTCCACGTGGTGACGCCGACGGCTCGGTGATGATCGCGCGGCGGCTCATCCCCCAGCCGACGTGCGCTTTGCCGTTCGTGTTCACGTCGATGGAGACGAGTTCCCGCGGCCGTTCGACGGGCAGCGGCCTGAGGCGAAGCGCGTTCACGAGCTGAAAGATCGCGGCGTTCGCGCCGGTGCCCAGCGCGAGCGTCAGGACCGCGACGATCGCAAACGTCGGATTTCGCCGCAGCAGGCGCACACCGTAGCGAACATCCTGCCAGGCGGTCTCGGCGAAGCGAAGGGTGTTCATTTCGTAGATCTCCTCGCGAATCAGCGTCGGATTCCCCAGCTTGCGGTGCGCGGCGCGCGCCGCCTCGTCGCGGCTCATGCCGCGCGCGACGTTGTCGTCGATCTCGTGGGCGAGATAGTCCTGCAGCTCTCTCGCACGCTCGTCGTCCCACCATCCGCGGCGCACGAAGCGTGACCAGCCCATGGCGTTCCTCAGTCGGCGGGGCGCAGGATGCGATCGACGGCGCGGACGATCTCGTCCCACCGCGACGTCTGCGCGGCGAGTTGCG
>QHWR01000116.1:34773-36435 GCA_003223835.1 Acidobacteriota bacterium
GTCCAGCCCGGACTGATAAGCTGCCCCACGGAGGAGCACAGCACGTATGGCACGAAAAACTGCGTATTGGGTGAGCACTGTCGTCGTCGCCGCGCTGGCGGGGTTCGCCGCGTTCAGTTATCTCAGCGGCGCGCCGGACGCGGTGGCCGGGTTCACGCACGTGGGGTATCCGCAGCAACTGCGGATCATGCTCGGCATCGCGAAGGTGCTGGGCGCGATCACTCTTCTGGTTCCCGGCTTCGTGACGCTCAAGGAGTGGGCGTACGCCGGTTTCACCTTCGCGTGGATCGCCGCTGGTGTGGCGCATTACCGGGCCGGAGACGGGCCGGAGGCCCTCGTGCCGCTCGCGCTGCTGGTCGTCCTCGCCGTCTCCTACCTGACACGGCCGCCGGGTCGCTGACGGCGACGGCGCACGGTTCCACCCGGCACCACGCCGCCGCGCTCGGCACCGGCACGGTGTTGATTTATCCACGGTATGTTGATTTTTACACATAACCGGTGATATCGTTGTCGCGACCGGCGGACCCGGAGGCCGAATGTCCCGCGCGAAGCCCAGACTCAGTCGCCGCGAGCAGGAGATCCTCGACATCGTGTACGCCCGCGGGCACGCGACGGCGGCGGAGGTCCGGGAAGCGATGCACGACGCGCCGACCGACGCCGCGGTGCGGACGACGCTGCGCATCCTGGTCGCGAAAGGACACCTCCGCATCGAGCAGGACGGTCCGCGATACGACTACTGGCCCACCGTTCCCGCGGACACCGCGCGGCGCTCCGAGCTGCGGCACGTCCTCCGGACGTTCTTCGGCGGCTCGACCGAGAGCGCGCTCGCGACGCTGCTCGACCTCGCGCCGGCAACCCTGAGCGTGGACGCGCGGCGGCGGCTGAAGCGACTGATCGACAAGGCTGCGAAACAAGGCCGATAGGGCACGAAAGGCCGGCACATGGACGCGACGTTATTGCTCAAGGCTACGTTGCTCTGGTCCGCGACGCTCATCGCCTCACGTCTCTCGCGCGGCGCGCCGGCGTCGGCGCGACACCGGCTCTGGAGCGTCGCCTTCGCATCGCTGCTGGCGCTGCCGCTCCTGTCGTCCGCCATACCGCCGGTGCACGTGCCGCTGCCAGCCGTGTGGCGGGACTCGTTGCCGATCCCGACGACGGCCCCGGCCGCTGCCGGTGCGAACACGAGGACCGGAAGTGCCCCGGCACAACGTTCATCGCGTAGCGGCGAGCGGGTGATTGCCGACGCCGCGCACTCCGTTCCGGCGTCGGCGGAGCCGGCGCGTGTGCGTTTTTCTTTTTCCGGCTTCCGTCTTTCGTCTTCCATTTTCCCTCTTGTCCTCATTTGGGTCTGGTCCATCGGCACGGCTGTCGCCGCGGCAGCGTTGGTGCGCTCCCTCATTCGCGTGCGCCGCCTGGCTCGCACGGCGGCGGCGATGGACGACAGCGGGTGGCGACACGTGTCGGACGCGTGCGCGGCGCGTCTCGGCCTGCGGCGTCCCGTGCGCCTCCTCGTGAGCGACGCCGTCCGGACGCCGATGGCCGGAGGCGTCTGGCGCCCCGTCATCTTCCTGCCCGCGTCGGCGCGAACATGGAGCGCCGAACGCCGCGACGTCGTCCTCGCGCACGAGCTCGCGCATCTGGCGAAACAGGACCCGCTGCGTC
>QHWR01000116.1:36458-37005 GCA_003223835.1 Acidobacteriota bacterium
CGCGCGCGAGTCGTCGGTCGCGCGCGAGCAGGCGTGCGACGAAGCGGTCATCGCGCTGGGCACGCGGCCGTCAACCTACGCGCGCGTGCTTCTCGATCTCGCGGATTCGCTGCAGCCGGCCGCGCCGGCGCTCGCGGCGCTGCCCATGGTTGAACGTTCGCTGCTGGAGACACGACTCATGGCTATCCTGAAAGACCGCGTCACGCCCGCGTCCGGTCGACAGCTGTTGCTTCCCGCCATCGGCGTCGCCTTGCTGACGATCTCCGTCGCGGCGGCCACACCGACGATCCGGTCGTCGATCTCGATCGACGCGCCCGCGTCCGCCGTCCCGCCAACCGCATCGCTCCCACCGCCGGCTGCGATCGTTCCCGGCGTGGAAGCGATCAAAGCCGCGGACCGCATCGTGGCGCCGCAGACGAACGTCGATCGCGATTCGGTGTGCTGGGCGGATCCCTCGTACAGATCCTCGTTCAGAGGCACGACCAACACGAGCGAATCCGCCGGCCGTATCATCATCAACGAGCAGATCGGGACCCGCGATGGCGAC
>QHWR01000364.1 GCA_003223835.1 Acidobacteriota bacterium
GCACGGTCGTGGAGCGCCATGTCGTCCCTGGCGCCAGCGAGGAAGGCTACTCGCTCGAGTTCTTCGACATGACGGGCAGGCGGCGCGCGGCAGGGAGTCCACAGCCTGCAGCCAGGCTCCCGCGTGGTTCCAACTCGCGAGAATGTGGCTCATCTTCTTCTAACTTGGCTCGCGTCGGCCTTAATACAGATTCCCGCGCTGCTTCGCGCTCGGGCTGCTCGTTGTTCGACGCTGCGCGTTGGTCCACTCGCAGTTCCCTCCGCCCCGGCCCTTGCGGATTCAGGGTGCTCTTCGCTCGGCATACGGGCCGATCGACAGATGGCCTGCGGATTTGACTCTATCCTGACGTCGAATCGCGAGCGCCAGAATCGACGGGTTGACAAACTGCGCGAGTCTGCTCGACCCGCGGAAAGGGACCGAGTCCCACCTAAATCCGAATTCGAATCACGCTTCTTTCAGCCCGTACCGCGGACATCGGGCGCTTACGAAAGGAGCGCGCGTGCCTACCCGAACTCTCCCTCCACGTCCAAGCCTCCATCAGCTCAAGATTCAGGCGAACGAGCTGCACCGTGCGCATCGCGATCGCGACCCTTCCGCGGCAGGACGAATCTCCGCGCATCATCCAGAGAGGAAGGGATGGCTGCCCCAAGCAGTGCTCGACAAGCCGCTGGCCCTTGCGGACGCCCAGCTCGTCGTCGCCCGGGAGTACGGCTTCCGGAACTGGGGCGAACTAAAACATCGGCTTGAGCATGCCCAACAGATCGAGCGGATCGAATCGCATCCCGGCTTCGACGCAGCGCTGGCCGCCCTGGATGACGGCGACGTCGATCGCCTGAGCGCCCTGCTTGCAGCGGATCCGTCGCTCGTTCACGCGCGCACGAACCTCGATCCGCCGTACGGCTATTTCAGCGGCGCGACGCTGCTGCATCACGTCGCCGGCAATCCTTATCGCGACAAACCGCTTCCGCCGAACGTCGTCGACCTCGCCCGCGTGCTGCTGGCCGCCGGCGCCGATGTGCATGCTCGAACGCTCGGGCCCAACGGCGGCGACACAATGGGACTGCTGGTCACGGGCAAGCAGGCCAGTGACATGGGCGTGACCGGGCCGTTGATCGACCTGCTTCTCCAACGCGGGGCGCGCCTCGATCTGACGCGCGACGACGCGCTGGACGCGTCGCTGACGAATCACTCGCCGCGTGCTGCCGAGAAGATGATCGAGCTCGGCGCAAAGGCCGATGTACTCGCCGCGGCGGCGCTCGGCCGGATGGACCTGCTGCACGACTTCTTCGATCGCGACGGCGGGCTGCTGGCGCGCCCTCGGCGGGACGGCAAGGAAATGCCGGAGCGTGACGCGATCGGGCTCGCGCTGCTCTATTCGTACGTGCGCGGACAGCGCGAGGCCGTCGACTTTCTGCTGGAGAAGGACGGCAACTGGAACGTCATCGGCGTCAACAACGGCACGGCGCTCCATCGCGCGGCCTGGGAAGGCGATCTCGAGATGGTGAAGGAAGCGGCTGGTGGCGGCGGGAGCCGACATCAGCAACCGCGACAATCCATTCAATTCGACTGCCCTCTCGTGGGCCCAGCACAACAAACAGCAGGAGGTCTTCGACTGGCTGCGTGCGCACTGCGCGATCGATCTGCACGACGCCGTGTGCTTCGACCTGCGTGAGCATGTCCACGCAAGGCTGAATGAGGATCCGGCGTCGGTGAACAGACGAATCGATCAATGGGACGTGCCGCAGTGCACCCCTCTGCACTGGGCGGCGTGGCTGGGAATCGAAGATGTCGACGGGCTGCACTCGCATGACGAAACGCGCCGGGAAGAGCTCGTCAGATTTCTCCTCCAGAAAGGCGCGGACCCGAACATCGTCGCCGGCAACGGGCTCACCGCGCTCGACATGGCCGACGCGTGCGGCGCGACTCGCATCGCCGCGCTCCTGCAGCAGCACGGCGGAAAACGCACGACTGAATCTGCAAAGCGGTCCCAGCATCCCGACGCGTGAGAGGCTGTCCCGCAGAATGATTGAACTCGTTTCAAGCCCCGCGTGGCAGCACCCGGCTGCGAGCCACCCCGACGGCGGCGAGCGGTCGAGGCCGGTCCCCTACGCTGCCAACCGCAGCCGGTCGATTTGGCGTAGGAGCGACGTGATCTGGTTCCAACTCGCGAACGTTAGGGTCACCAGGAACTCTCGCGGCCGCTCGGTCAACCCGTACCCGCTGAGGGGCCACACGGCTGGCGCTGACGCTGTCGAAGGTCCTGTTGGGGCGTATTCGTACGTCACAGGAAACTCCTCCATCACGCGGGTGCGGCCCGGAACAACGGACGGCCACTGGCGCGGGACGCGACGACGTAGATCCGGAAGCCGGCTGTTTGGAGGCGACGGGACGGGCTACCGCGCGGCTCGATCTGGAATCAGGTAGATCGCGCGGAGCGCTGCGAGCTCTCCGGCTGCCTGCAAGACGACACGCGAGCCCTTGGCGACTTGCCACAACTCGCCGCGTTCGCGGACGCGGCGCTGGTCGCCGACGACGTGCGTCACCGAACCGGCGCGAACCTCCAACACACCCTCGTAAGCGGACTCGAGCGTGACGGGTCGCCCCGCCGGAATCAGAATTGTGCGTATTTCGAGGTGGGACCGCAGTTCGGGCAACGGTTGCGTGAAGAGGACGGTTTCCTGCAGTCCCTCGGCGCCGGCGACCGGGCGGAACTGTGGCGCAGCTCGCTGCACTGGGGCCGGCAGCGCTGGTTCGGGCGGCGTCGGCTCCGCCTCTCGACGCGAGCACCCGAGGTCGATGAGCGCGGTCACGCAAACGACGGTTGAAAGTGCTACGGAAAAAGCACGCCGCATGCAGAGGATCATCGCGCCTCTCCCACCTTACAATCCCAGCGCGTACAAGTGCCCGCCAGCCGTCGACACGTACACGCGTCCGCTCGACACAGCGGGTATGCTCTGAATCGAGCCGACGAGCGTCAGATCCTTCACGATGACAGGAACGGGCACGTTGCGAAAGCCCGCCGACGAACACGTAAACCCGGTCGGCAGGCTTGGATAGCTGCAGACGAAACCTGAAGGCGGCAGCACGTCGGTATCGGCGATCGCATAAAAATGGTGGGATGTGCCGCCGGTCTGAAAGGGGCTGAAGGTTCCAAGATAGATGACGCCGTTCGCCACGCTCACGCCGCCGGCATTGGCCGCCAGATTCGGGAGCAGCCAACGGATGCGATCCGCGTCCGAAGCGCACACGTTCAGCGAATAGAGCCGGTTGTAGATCAACTGGACGCTGTTGCCCGGAGGCGGCTCGAGGTCGAGGCCCCCACCCGTGATGAAGAGGTGATCGCCGTCGAGCGCACCCTGCCGCTTGAAATGAGTATCGCCGTGGCCGTCATCCTGGAACGGCAGTTGGGCGGGAGGAAACGACCAGCGCGGACACTCGAGACTGTGCCCGGCATACGAGCAGGCTGGATTCGAGAATGGCCCACCAGTTTTGATGTCGACGGTGTGGACGTAGCCGTCCTTTTGAACGGCAATCGCGACACTGCCGCAGCTCACCTGGCCGACGATCGGCGACGCGGAAAAATCGGGATCGTTGTCGTACTGAATCGCAACCGGTTGAACCTGCCACAGGACGTTGCCGTTGTGCCAGTCGAGCTTCAGCATGCTGTTCGTGTAGTCCGGCGTGGGGACCACGTTGCACGGAGTCCCCGCCGGCTGGAATTCATGAATGCAGCTATTGCCCGTGGTGACGACGACGTTGCCGCTCGGCGTAATCGCAGGGGAGCTCCATATTCCGCCGCCGGGAGGCCCGCCGCCGACGGAAGAAAACTGGAAGGCCGAATCGATCGCGCCGGTCGCCAGCATCACGGCGAATACCTTGCCGACCGACAGGGGAAAATCGGGGCTCTTGGCGGATACGCCGACATAGGCACGATCGTGCGCGATGACCGGCGACGAATAGCCGATTTTGTTGATCCCGCTGGTCGGCGCGAGCACGTCGGACTTCCAGATGCACTGGCCCGAGGCCGCGTCGAGCGCCCAGAGCCGGCCGTCGCCGCCGTTCGAGTTCGGATCCGGCGCGCCAAAGATGACGGCCGTGTGCCCGCTGACACCGCCGACGATGGCGCCGCTGGACGCAATGCCCGGGCCCGAAGGCTGCGACCCCGCGCCAGTCTGGATCCTCTGGTGCCGCAGGCGTCGGGCGGGCTTGGCGGCGTCGACGGCGGATACTCCCATCGTACCTGCCCCTGATTGGCGCCCGACGCATACACGGCGTAGAAATGGCCGTTCAGCGATCCGACATACACGGTGTTGCCGTACACGGAAGGCGACGCCGTCAGCGCGCCGCCTCCGGGGACGGCGAAGTCCCACACGACATGCAGCGACGAGACGCTCGACGCGTTCAAGGTCGACTCGTTCGGCTGCTTCGAGAACTGCCGGCTGTCGTGCCCGTACGACGGCCAGCTCGTATCGGCGCAGCCGGGCGCGCAGAACGCGAGCGCGAGCGAAACCAGCCACGGAGCGGCTTTGTAGATCGACAAGACCGTCCTCCTGGGTTATCGAGCGCCGGTGAAAATGTAGAGCGCGCGAACGACGGCGGCTTCTCCCGGGTTCTGCATCGTGATGGTCCGGCCCGGTTCCACGACCCAGAAATCCCC
>QHWR01000361.1 GCA_003223835.1 Acidobacteriota bacterium
AGCCTGATGTCGAGCACGACGAGTTCAGCGTCGAGAATCGCCCCCTCGCGCCGCGCCGCTGCCGCGGTGGCGGCTTCGATGACGGTGTAGCCGCCGCTCTTCAGCAGACTGGTACGCAGAAACCGGGCGGGATCGTTGCCATCGACGTTCAGGACGGCCATGGCGACACCCGCGCGTGTGTGAAACATTCAATTGCAGCGGAGACGGGCCCGGCAATCCGGTAGTGGCGGTCTATCCGCGCCTCGAGAGCTTGCGCCATAAGGCGGTCCCGAATGTAGCGTGACGTAGACCACATCACGGAAATACGTAATGCGTCACTGTGCGAAGTGGTCTCCGCGCCAGACGGCGCCAAGTACTAGCCGCTTTCGCGAGCGATTCGCGATCGAGCACGTGAAGTACGACGTCGCCGCGGCCACACTCGCATGGTCACGTCCGCTCTTGTCTGTTCGCGAGTGAATTGAGGGGTAGTGTGCGACGCTTGGGGCTTGAATGCCGTCAGAAATCGTACGTCCACACTGTGTGGGTTGCCGACCCGACCGTCGGGTCGGGTGTTTATTTACCGACGGCTTCGTAGTTCATTCGGATGACGTCGTAGCATTCGCAGGCCGCCTCCTTCAGACGATTTCGATCCGCCAGGGTCACCCAACGGCCTTCCACGTTGAGAATTCCGGCCTTTTCGAGTACCGAGACGAGGACGCTGACCGTCGGTCGGTTCGTGCCCAGTAGTTGCGCCAGGAACTCTTTCGTCACGGCGAAGCGGTCCGACTCTACCCGGTCAAGTGTCATCAGGATCCAGCGCGCGCAGCGCTCCTGCAGTCCGTGCAGCCCGTGACAGGCCGCTGTGCGCATCGACGCAATCAACAGCGCATGCGAGTACTCGGTCAGGACGGTCCGGAAGTGATCGCTTTCCTTCAGTTCTCGATCGACATCGGCGATCGGCAACTTCCACGCCGTGCCTTCGATGACCACGATGGTTTCGCACGGCATGCTGAGCGCGCCGACGCTCGCCGAGATCCAAGACGCGCCCTCGCGACCGACGGTTGCGGCTTCGATCGTGTCGCCGTTCGACATGATAGTCATCAGGCACAGGACCGTACTCTCAGGAAAGAGGACGTGATCGATCGGCTCGTTCGGCTTATACACGACCTGTTTTGGCCGAAGCTTGACGCGCGTCAGCTTGTTCGCGACCCGCTCAAATGCCTCAGGCTGCAAGGAATTGAGCAGTTGAGAATTGGCCGGAACTTGGAACCCCGGCGAGAACGTAGATCGCCGATTGAATACCGTCAGAAATCGTACGGTCCGCGGCTTTGGCTCCGGCTCGATCGACGGTGCGCGCAATGTGGCGGCATCGCCAATTCGCAAAGAATTCGACACGCCGCCAATATTCGGCTTCGTCTTCCCGAGGCGAAATCAATGCGACTCCCGCGCCACGAGCGCCGAGAACGCTTCGTAGCGCATCGCGAGTCGCTGATGGAACGCGCGGGCAAACGGCGCGCCTCTCCCCAGATCCTCCAGCAGCGCAACGACTGCGGCCACGCCGCGTCGCTCGATCAGGCGGCGTACGGCCCGTGCGGCCGACGCGTATGCGATTTCGGCGTCGCGCGCGGACAAGCGGACGAAGCTGCCGTGCAGCGTTGATAACGCGGGCCGATCGTCGGTGCGCCCCAGCGCCGCTTCCACTTCATGAGAGCCCGCCGGCTCGAGGACGGTGGCGAGACCTTCGTTGATCCACGCGGGCACGGCGCGGCCCCCCACCATGGAGACGAGGGCGTGAACGAATTCGTGTGACAGCACGCGATCCAGCTCGTCGGGGTCCTTCAGCGCGTCACCGATCGGGACCCGAATGCGGCCGTCGTACGCGGCTGCCGACCAGGCGGCCAATCTCGTGATGTCGCCGAATTGTTCGCGTGTGTAGAGCACGACGGTAATCCGCCGGGACGGGTACACGCCCAGCGTTTTGCCGATTCGCCAATACGCCGCCTCCAGCCGTTCGGCGACCGCGCGCGCGAGCGGTTCATCGGCGGGCGCCTGGAACAGGGCGGTGAAGTGCTCCGAGCGGGCTTCGTGGAAGCGGCTCTGCAGCTCCTGTTCCTTGCGCCAGTGATCGAGCTGCGGCTGCAGCTCGCGCTCGCCTGGCGAGCGCTGCCGTGCGGCTTCGTAGAGCGCGATCGCCTCGGACAGACGGCCCGCGCGGTAGTGCAGGTCCGCGAGCCAGACCGTCGCGGGCAGAAAATCCGGATCGCGAGCGAGAGCGCATTCGAAGCGGGTCTGCGCCACGTCATTCTGGCCGAGCATGAACGCGGCGACGCCCGCGCCGAAGCAGAGGCTCGCGTCGCCCGGCTGCAGTTCCGCTGCCTTGGTGAAGGCCTCCAGCGCATCACCGAAACGCCGGGCTTCGATCGCCGCCGTGCCTGCGCGCGCGAGCGCGATCGGGTCTTCCGCAGCGCACGCGTCGGCGGCGCCCGTGCAGGCCGCAAGCATCAACGCCGTCTGCGCGATCCAGAGTCGCATTGCCGGGGCGCCGGCTGTCATGCAAGAAGAACACCTGCGAGATAGGAGTCACCCGACGGGTGTTCCGTCCGCGTCGTGGGACCTTTCTCCTTCGGCAGGGTTACAAGAGTCACCCCTATACACGTCTCTCATTCCACTTGACAAAGCGGTTCGGCGGACGCAAACATTTCGCGTCCGCCGCCCCGGAGGACGGGCGAACCACGCGAGGTGCCTCGTGCGCGCTGGTTCACGTTCGGTTTCCGTCTGTCCACGCCTGAGCTGCGTCGGTGTTCTTCGGCCACCGACCGACACGATGGATCGGCGCCCGTCGACGCGACGGGCGACGGTCGTTCATTGCTTGCTCGTACCGCAGTCAAAGGGAGGCGTACTGTGACGAAGAGTATGAAAGGTGTACGACGCGCTCCAGTCGTGCTGTCCTGGTTGGCCATCGGCATCTTCCTGACGGTGTATCCAGCCCGTCCGGCCTCGGGGCAGGTTCTCTATGGCTCGATGGCTGGAACCCTGACCGATCAGACCGGCGCCATGGTTCCCAAGGCCACCGTGACCGTGACGAACACGTCCACCGGCCTGTCTCGCCAGACGACGACGAACGAGGCCGGCTACTATTCAGTTCCCAACCTGCTCGAGGGGGTGTACGACCTTTCGGTCAGCGCAAGCGGCTTCAAACCGTACGTGCAAAAAGGCATCAGCGTTTCCATCAACGCCGTGACACGCGTGGACGCGACGATTCAGGTCGGTGCCGTGTCTGAAGAAGTGCGCGTGGAGGCCACGACGGCAGTCCTCGAGACGACGAAGTCGGACGTCAGCGTCAGCTTCGATACGCCGGCGATGGAGAATCTGCCACTCTCCGGCTATCGCAACTTCCAGGCGCTCATCAATCTCGTGCCCGGCGCCGTACCCGCGCGGTTTCAGAACGCCGTCACCGATACGCCGGGACGCGCCCTGACGACCAATGTCAACGGCCAGGAGCGTGGTGCCAACAACACGCGGGTCGACGGGTCGGCCGACATTCTGGTGACGATGCCGCATCATGCGGTGTACGTCCCTCCGGTGGAAGGCATTCAGGAAGTCAACATCTCGACGAACAGCTTCGATGCCGAGCAGGGCATGACGGGCGGCGCTGCCGTCACCGTGATCACGAAGTCGGGCACGAACAGTTTTCGCGGGACGGCCTTCGGGATGAACGACAACAAGGCGCTGCGCACGTTTACATGGGATGAGAACCGGGCCGGCGTCAGAGAGAAGCCGATCAGCAACCGCAATATCGTCGGCGGCAACTTCGGCGGCCCAATCAAGAGCAACAAGCTGTTCTTCTTTGCGAATTACGAAGGCACGTTCGAACACCTGGGCAACTCCGTGCTCTTCTCCGTGCCGACCGCTGATTTTCGCACGGGGGATTTCACCAGAAAGCTGGGGGCGCAGATTCTGGATCGGAACGGCAGCCCGATCATGGTTCCGACCACGGAAGGAGGCTCGGTTCCACTTCAGCAGGGGATGATCTTCGATCCGTTCTCCGGCAATCCGGATGGCACCGGCCGTGCGGTGTTCTCCAGCGGCGGACGCGCGAACGTGATCCCCGCATCGCGGTTGAACGGTCCGATGATGAAGATGCTCGCCCTGGTGCCGCTGCCAAACCGACCTGGCGATAACGCGAATTACTTCAACACCGGCATTCAGCGCCTGAACCGCAACAACTTCGACGGGAAAGTCAACTGGAACCGTAGCGAGCGGCATCAGCTGTGGTTCAAGTACAGCGCGATGAAAGCGCTCGTGCATGGCGACTTCGGGCTTGGCCAGGCAGGAGGCAGTTGCTTGTGCGCCGGAGGTGGGCTCGGCACCGGCGACACGCTCGTGCAGATCGCAGGAATCGGGCAGACGTACACCGTCTCGCCCACGTTCCTGATCGACGGCACGCTCGGCTGGACGCGGTTTGGACAGGACGTGAATCCGCCCGATCTCGGAACCAACTTCGGTTCGGAGATTCTCGGAATTCCGGGAACCAACGGCCCGGACCCGCGCGAAAGTGGCATGCCGCCCTTGAATATCACCGGGTTTTCAACGCTGGGCAATCCGGAAGGCTGGAATCCCCTGTTCCGCAACGACCAGTCGTACACCTTCAATACCAATGCAAGCTGGATCAAGGGGCTGCACGACATCCGGTTTGGCTTCGATTTCGTTCACCACTTGATGAATCACTGGCAGCCGGAGCTGGGCGAAGGGCCGCGCGGCGCCTTCTCGTTCGGTTCTGGCG
>QHWR01000117.1:0-10898 GCA_003223835.1 Acidobacteriota bacterium
AGCAGCACCAGGCCCACGCCGGCAAACGACGCGCGGTCGAGCGGCGCCACGCCGAACAGCAGAGACTCAGGAAACGGCTCAGCCAGATCGCGGCGGCCGCCCCACAGAGTTAACAGAGACAACAGAGAACACGACGAAGACGAAAATGTGTCTCTGTTCACTCCGTTATCTCTGTGGTGATAACACCCTTCGCTGCTCTCCCCGGCTCTATCGTTGACCGAACCGATACGTGACGTTGAAGCGAATAATCCGCGGTCCCAGGACGCCGATGGGCAGGTTGAACTGCGGCAGGCTCACCGTCGTGCCGGTCGTGAAGTCGGTGACGTTCACGAGGCCTGTGCCGGTCCTGACGTTGAATATCGCGTTGCTGTTCGTCAGGTTATAGACGTCCATGGATCCCTCGAACTCGTTCGCTCCGAAGCGGAACACCTTACCGATTCGCAGATCCGCCGTCTTCAGCCACGGCAGCGTGTACGTGCCGCGCGGCTCCGCGTTGAGGCTCTGGCCGTTCGTCGCTTGACGTGGGAACACCATAATCACGCGCGTGTAGGGCTGTCCTGATACCGCGCGCAGGTTGGCGCCGAACAGGATATCCCAGGGCAGCAGGTACGAACCAGTCAGCTTGAAGTTGTGCGCGCGATCGATCGACGCTTTGCCGTTGATGTTAATCAGCGAGTTCGGCGAGGTGATCGTCGTTGTCCCGTTCAGCGTCGTGCGCGAGAACGTATACCCGCCGAGAAGCGTCCAGCGGTTGCTGTACCGCTTCGTCGCGGTCACCTCGAGCCCGTGGTACTTCTGGTCCGCGCGATCGTCATTCGCAGGACCCGTGAACGACGGCAGCAGCGGGGTCAGCTCGTTGAAGTACGTGAACGTGCGATCGCCCGAGCCGTTGATCACGCCGTCGGGGCCCGGATCCGTGACGGTCACCGGCTCGTAGTAGCTGAACGGAATGTTCTGCTCGAGCGTGATGATCTGATTGTGCTCCTGCCGTTGAATGTACGTGAGGCTGAGGCGCAGATCGGGCACCAGCTCGTGATCGACTCCCGCCGTGACCTCGTTGCGATACGGCCGCTTCGTCAGGCGGAAGTGCTGCTTCAACTGGTCCGCCGGAAGCGGTGCTGAAAGTGTGCCCGGCGTGCCCAGCTCGCCGGGTTGGAAGATGAGGTCCCCGTTGTCGAGCCATGTGAACGTCTGGCTGACCAGCCCGTTGGGATTCACCGAGCCGGGCGTGCCGGTGCCGATCTGGTCGTAGTACCGCGCGAGCGACGCGCGCGCGGCGGTTTTGCCGTTCCCGAAGAGATCGATCACGACGCTGCCGCGCGGACCCGCGTTGTGCCAGAGCGGCACGCCGCGGACTTCCGGAAACGATCGCGACAAGGCATACGCACCGAACACGGTGGTGACGGGTGTGCCTTCCGGAAAATACTGGCCGGCCGGATCGACCTGCTTCGGCAGCCAGCCTTCGACACGTTCCCACCGCAGACCGCCGACGGCGGTCAGCCGCTTGTAGCTGTAGGAATCCTGCGCGTAGAGCGACGTGATCATCACCGCGCGCTTCTGCTGCAGCGGCGTGTTGAACAGCTGCACGGACACGGGGCCCGCGGGCGCGCCCGTCGCCGACGGCGCGCTGCGGTACGTCAAGCGCACGTCGTCGTTGATCGACAAATCGACGGTCTCCGGCGTGTAGGCGTTGTCGAACCCGGCGCGGATCTCGTGACGGCCGCCGAGCGCCTGCGCAATGTAGTACTGCCAGTTCGAGCTGATCTCCAGACGGCGGCGATCCATCACCTGCTGAATATTGTTTGCGCGCGTGCGAATCCCCGTCGTCGAATCGGTCAGCACCTGCTGGTTCGTCTTGAGATTCAGCGGGAAGTTGATGCTGTTGTAGCTCAGACGCGTGTCGGCGAACTGGCGATCGGTGATGACCCAGTTCCATAAGCCCTGATATACGGCGAGGACGTCGTGCTCGTGCCACACCGACTGCGGATCCTGCGTGCCGTTCGACGAATCCGCGCCGCGGTTGATCTTGTCGTAGACCTGCCGGCTGACGGTCGCCTGGAGCCGGTTGTTCGTGGTGGCCTGATAGGTCGGATTCGCGAATATGGAAGTGATGTTGGTCGTATCCGGCTCGGGGGCACCCGTCCACACAGGCGAGGGGAAGCCGACGAAGTGCACCGCCGTCCGCTGATCGTTCAGCGCGGCGAAATAGAACAACTTGCTCTTCACGAACGGGCCGCCGGCATTGAGGTTGAAGTTCTTGATGTAATCGACGGCTGCTCCTTTCGGACGCACCCCTTGCCGCTGGAGGGCTGCGTCGATGTTGTCCCACTGCGTCTTCTTGCCCTGATACGTATCCAGCGCCTGCCCGGAGAACTTGTTCGTCCCGCTCTTCGTCACCATGTTGATCAGGACGCCGCCGGTCGGCACCGTAATGTCGTTCGCGCCGCTCGACACCTGGATGTCCTGGAACGAGCTCGGGTCGTAGTAGTAACCCGCGAAGCCGATCGCCGCCGGGTCGCCGACGTTGACGCCGTTCAGCATCTGCGTGTTCTGGCCGTTGCCGGTCCCGCGCGCCGTGATCCCGCGCTGCAGGCCCCCCTGATTGCCGCCGACGTCCGGCGAATCCATCACGAGGCCCGGCACCTTGTATTCGATGATCGACCAGATGTCGCGACCGGCGGGTGTCGTCTCGAGCAGCTTCGCGTCGAGGTGTACGCCCACGTTCGCGCTCGTCGTGTCGATCGTCGGCGATTCCCCTTTCACCGTCATGCTCTCGGTGACGGCACCGACCCTCATCGTGAAATCCACCGGCGTGGTGCCGCCGACGCTGACCGTCACCCCCTCACGCGTGATGGACTGAAAACCCTGCAGCTCGGTCTTGATGGTGTAGGACCCCGGCGGCAGCGACGGGAACCGGTAGACACCGCCGGCATCCGTCGTCCCGCTCATCGATCCGGCCACGAGCACCGGGCTGCTGATGGTGACCGTGACGCCCGGGACGACCGCCCCCTGCTCGTCGACGCTCTTGACCAGGATGCTCCCGGTCTGGATTTGTGCACGGACCGGGGTCGCCGCGGCCGCGAAGATCGCCACGAGCAGCGACGTGAAGGCACTCCTGAACATTGTGGTCCTCCCCTCCCGCATTGCTACGGATACTTGAATCCGCGCTTCAAGGGAATGCTCGATTCCCTGAGAATCCTGCGAGTATACAAGCGAGCCCGCCATCACGAGCGCGGAATGCGGAGCGACTCGCAACCGGCGTGCCGGATGGGATGGATGACGGATGGCAGATGGCGGATGACGGATGACCGGACGTCCGGAGGTTGCAGTTAAGAGATGAAAGGCAGCCGGCTAGGCGCTCTGGCGTTCGATGCGGCGGTGGCGCTCGACGGTGTCGCGTTCCAGATAGTCCTTCAGCCAGATGCGCTCGATGGCGGGATACATCGCGGCGACGGGGAGGGCCAGCAGGGCGCCGATGACGCCACCGAGTTCGGCCCCGGCGGCGAAAGCGACGATGACGGCGAGGTTCGAGAGCCGCAGGCGGCCGCCGTACACTTTCGGCGCGATGAAGTAGTTCTCGACGCCGTGATACGCGACATACAGCATCGCGACGAGAAAGGCCGTCGGCCCCGAGACCGTCAGCGCAAGGAGCACCGCGGGCGCCGCTGAGCAGATGAATCCGAGCACGGGAATGAAATCGAAGATGCCGGCCAGGAGCGCGAGCAGGAGCGCGGCCGGTACGTGCAGGACGCTGAGCGCGACGAACACGAATATCGCCGCGAACACCGACGTGGCGATGTTGGCGAGGACGTATCCCTTCACCGCTTCCTGCGCCTCGAGCGCCGTCTGATCCGTGCGCGCGCGGTGCGTCGCCGGCACGAACGCAATGAGCCACTGATACGTCTGACGCCCCTCGACCAACAGGTACACCATCACGATCAGCGCGAGCACGCCGACGATCACGGCCGAAAGCGCCAGGCGGCCCGCCCGGATGACGTACGGGACGAGCGACGACGCGTCGGGCAGCCCGCCGTCCGATTCCTGGAACAGCCGGAGGATCGGCTGCGGCGTGCGGTGGACGACATACCGCTCCACGTCGCTGATCCGCGACCCGAGTGTCTTCGCCTGGTCCATCAGCGACGCGCCGGCCATCCAGAAGAATCCGACGGTCAGACCGGCGACGACGAGCGCGACCAGCACCGCGCCGACGCCGCGCGGCAAGCGCCGCCGCTCGAGCCATGCGACCACCGGCGCGAACGCGACCGCCAGCACGACGGCGAGGGCGAGCAGCATGATGAACTGCCAGAGGCGCAGCCAGACCCACACCATCACGACGGCCGCCAGGACCTTGACAAGCGCGGCGCCCGACACATCCAGGAGGCGGCGCGGTTCGGTCGTACGCTCCATCGACGGCACCTCGTGCAATCGCGAGGCCGTTAGGGCACGAAACGGTTGAGCTTGAGGTTCCAACTGCCAAAAGCGCCTGCCGTCAACTTCTTGCTCATTCCGCCCGGAGTGTCTGTGCCGGATCGAGCCGCAGCACGCGCAGTGCGGGGACGACGCTGGCAAGCGTCGCGACGGCGAGGAGGACGCCAATCACCCCGGCAAACGTGCCGGGATCGGTCGGCGTAACGCCCCAGAGGAAGGAGCGCAGCAGCCGCGCGACGGCGACCGCGCCCGCGGCGCCAATCGCGACGCCAACGGCCGCGAGCGCGATCCCCGGTAGCGCGACCGCGTGCATCGCCTGCCGCGTCGTCGCGCCGAGGGCGAGCCGGATGCCCAGCTCGCGCGTCCGCTCCGTGACGCTGCTGGCGATTAAGCCATGGATGCCGATCGCCGACAGCGCGAGAGCGATGAACCCGAGACCCGCGACGAGCGACATCATGAACTGCTGCGCCGCGAGCCGGTTGCCGCGCAGATCGTCGATTGTGCTGACCGTCGCAATGGGCAGGCGGGGGTCGACGTCCTGGATCGCGCGCCGCAACTCGGGGACGACTTGTTCGATCGGCATCGTGGTGCGCACGACCCACGATGGCTGGAACCACGTGTGAACCAGCCTGAGGAACCCTGGCGACGTCTGCGTCACGGGCACGTAAGCGCACGGCAGCGCCGTCAGCGGACCGGTCACGACGCCGTCGGGCGCCCAGCCCACTTCTCCCTGCTGCGTGTTCCCGACGATGCCCACGATCTCGCGGACCGTGCCGCCGCTCGAGATATGCCGTCCGATGACTCGAGGATCCCCTTTGTAATAAGCCTCCGCGAATGCGCGGTTGACCACGGCGACGCCCGCAGAAGTGGCCGTATCCGACTCCGCGATCGTGCGTCCCTCGAGCACCGGCACCTTCAGCGTCTCGAAGAAACCGGGGGTGACGTAGCTCTGGTTAGTGATCTGACCCTCGCGCTCGCCGTCGACGTGAGCACCGTCGATCCGCCGGAAGCCGTAGTTCAGCAGTCGCGTGTACGGCATCCCGAGCGCGACGCCGGCGTTCACGACACCCGGCACGGCGCGCAGTCGCCGCAGCGCGTCCTCGAACAGGCCGCTGACCTGCGCGGTTTCCTTGTAGCGTGCATCCTGGAGCGACACGCTCATGGTGACGAGATTGGTCTCGTCGAAGCCGGGGGAGAGATCGCGAAGATGAATGAAGGTCCGAATCAGCAGGCCGGCGCCGACCAGCAGCACGACACCGAGGGCCACTTCAGCCAGGACGAGCACCCGCCGCGGCCAGCGGCTCGACGCGCCCGCGACGCCGCGCGTGCCGGTTTTCGCCAGGCCGGCCTGCACGTCGAGGCGTGACGTCTGCACCGCCGGCACGAGGCCGAACACGACGCTCGTGACGAGCGCAATCCCGAGCGTCGCGGCGACGACGCGTCCGTTCACACCGATCGGCTGCCACACATCGAACACGTCGGCGCCCAGCCTGCCGAGGAACGACACCGCGAGCCAGCCGAAGAGCAGGCCGAGCACTCCGCCCGCCATTGCGAGCAGCGCGCTCTCCACGAGCAGTTGCCGGATGACGGCGCGCCGGCCGCTGCCGAGCGCCATCCGCGTGGCAATCTCGCGCGTGCGCGTCGAGCCGCGCGCCAGCAGGAGTCCCGCGATGTTGACGCAGGCGATCAGCAGGACGATGCCGACGGCGCCCCACAACATCAGCAGCGGTTGACGAACGGACTGCGTCATCGCGCCCTGCATCGGTACGAAACTCAGTTCCTTCAGGGTATCGGGCCGCAACCGCCAGCGCACGAATGCCTGCTCCGCCAGGCGCATGACGTCACTTCGCGCTTCCGCCCAGCTCACGCCGTCGTGCAGCCGCGCGATCACCACGAAATTCGTGCCGCCGCCTTCTCCGGTCGTCGACGCCTTCAGCGGCGTCCACAGGTCGATCCCGTGCCCGGCGGTGAAGCTGCTGCGTTGGGTGATCGGGAAGTTCTCGGGCAGCACGCCGACGACGGTGTAGGCTTCCCCCTTCAGCGTAATCGTGCGATTGAGGACGGACGGATCGCTGCCGAACACGCGTGTCCACAGCTCGTGGCCGAGCACGACAACCGGAGCGCCCCCTTCCCTGTCCTCGTCCTTCGTGAATTCGCGCCCGATGACCGGCGGAATACCGACCGCGTGAAAGTAGCCGGCGCTGACGCGCTGTTGCTGCACGTAGGCGGCCTGGTCGTTCGCGACGAGGTTCACGCCCGACGTGCCGCCGATGGCGGCCGCATCCACGGCCGTCGCATGGTCGCGGACGGTGAGCCACATCTGGCCGTCCGCGCCGATGTCGCGGCTCTCGCCGCGCGGGCTTCGGAAGTGGCGCTCCAGGAACGCCAGCCGATCCGGGCGCGGAAACGGCAGCGGCTCCAGCAGCAGCGCGTTGACGACGCTGAAGACCGCGGTGTTGGCGCCGATGCCGAGCGCGAGCGTGAGCGCCGCGGCGATCGTGAACTCCGGCGTCTTGCGCAGCATGCGGAAGCCGTAGCGCAGATCGCGCGCGAGCGTCTCCAGGATCGGCAGGCTGTTCATGTCGTAGATCTCCTCGCGTATCGCCGTGGGATTGCCGAACCGCCGCCGCGCTTCGCGACAGGCCGCGTCCTTCGTCCATCCGGCGGCGATCAGATCGTCGGCGTAGTGATCGAGGTGCGCGCGCATCTCGAGCGCGCGCTCGGCGTCAATCCGGCCGCGCCGCAGGAAGCGGCGGAACCCCATCGCTCACTCCTCAATCGCACGCATGACGCGGCCGATCGCGCGCACCATCCGATCCCAGCGGCTCGTCTCCTCGGTCAGCTGCCGCCGGCCGGAGGCGGTGAGCTTGTAATAGCGGGCGCGCCGGTTGTTCTCGGACGTCGCCCAGTACGACGCGATCCACCCGCGATCCTCCAGCCGGTTCAGCGCCGGATAGAGCGACCCCTGCTCGACCTGCAGCACGGCGTCCGACCGCTGCTCGATCACGCGCGCGATGGTGTACCCGTGCGCCGGTCCCAGACGGAGCGTCTGCAGGACCAGCATGTCGAGCGTCCCTTGCAGCAACTCTTGCGCGGCCCGTTTTTTCAAGGTCACTGGTCAGTCCCTGGTCCCTCGTCCCTTGTCCCGGGTCCCTTGTCCCGGGTCCCTTGTCCCGGGTCCCTCGTCCCTCGTCTCGGGTGCCTGGTCCCGCGTCCGTTGTCGCGAGTTCGGTGTTCATCGCTCGCTTCATCAGAACGTCTGGTGGAGCTTAGACGGCGGACCACCGCTGAAGGTTTCCGAAGGGACGCGAGACCAGGGACGCGGGACGAGGGACTCGGGACGAGGGACTCGGGACGAGGGACAAGGGACCAGGGACTGACAGCTTACAAGACCTGCGCTTCGTCTCGAGGCTCGGCGCGATCGTCCGTGCGCTCATCCCAGACGTCGGCGGCGGCGATCGCGCGGATCGCCGGATGGTTCCGGGCCTGGCGCACCAGATCGCCACGCGGGTCGGAGAAGCCCCACTCGCGGACGTCGATCGCGAAGCTGAACCGGGAGATCAGGGGACCGCGCGTCAGGTCCGTCTCCTGCTCGTCGCGGGAAATGTCGGCGCGGGCCTGTTCGATCAGGCGCTCGATCACCCACGCCGGGACGTTCGTCCGGTAACCCGGATAGACGTAGCTGAACATCTGCAGCTGCGCGAGGAGCAGCGGCCAGTGTGGACCGACGCGGTCCACCAGCCGCTCCCAGTCCAGCGTGTCCCCCAGACACAAGAGCAGGTGGAGGATGTCCGCCATATCGTGGCGGTGGCGTTCGCTGATGAACAGCCGATGCCAGATAAGCTCTTCCGGCGGCGCGATGCGGACGGGGGTCGCCGCGAGCACGCCGGATCGGCTGTAGCGGAACCAGCCCTCGTCGATGAACGCAACGCCGTTCCCCATCCCGTAGATGAGGTCCACGAAACGTTCGCCGATCGTCGCTTTGGCGAGCCAGTGGAGATCCTCGAGCTTGGTCACGAAGCCGGCCACGCGCAATGCGCGCGCGGCCGACACGACGGCCGACGGCTCGAAGAACAGATCGAGATCCTTGGTCTGCCGGTAGATGCCCGTGTGTTCGTAAATCGCGTAGGCGCCGGCGATGACGAACGGCACCGCGGCGTTGTGGAGCGCCTGCAGTGCGCGCCGATACACGTCGCGCTCCTCTTCGGGGATCCAGAAATCGCCGTGCGTCAGCGATTTCCGTTCCTCGGGCGAGAGACGCCGGGGGCGCCGTCCCTTCAGGCTCGCCACACGATCCTCGTGCCTGGCCCCGCCCGCAACAGGCGGGCGCTCCTCTCAGCGCTCATCCGGAATGACGACAGCAACACCCGCGCCACACGCCACTCATTCATTACAGGCCGTTCCCCGCGGCGTCACAGAACTGACCTGCATCCGCCGGATTCGTACGTCCGTGGTCGTCTCGACGACCGGCGTGCCCGTGGTGCCCTTGGCCTTCTTGTCATCCTCGACGCGCGTTGAGCGGCTCGCGACCTGCTGGTCCGACTGGATCGTGCCGACCACCTGCACCTGCTGGTTGAGGTGCGCCCGCAAATCGTCGGCGTTCGCGGCGACGAGCTGATAGGTCGCCGCCTGGTTGCCGCCGGCGCTCTGCGCTTCGTTGAGGACGAACGTGCCGTCGGCGTTGCCGGCGCGGAGGCATCCGGTAATCGTCGTGGTGATCGCCGTCTGCCGCGCCTGCCCGACCTGCGTGTCCGGCGCCGCTTCCTTTTCCGTGATGGTGCGTTTGCATCCCGCTCCGGCGACTGCCGCCGCGAGCGCGGTCGCCACGAGAATGTGATTGATCTGATGCACGGAACCCTCCTGTGCTCCGCCGGAGTGCAGGATGCACGCCACAAGGAAGCCGAGCAGCTATTTGGCTGAGTTCGCGCCCCGTGCGGGCCCATGAATTACAATCGCTCGGCGGCCTCAACCTCGAGAATCCCGGCGGCGACGAGTCGCTTTCCGCCAACCCCCGGTTCAGGGCGACTCCCTGGTTGCCGAATGCCGATTGGCGATTGGCGATTCTGTTAATTGCTGATTCGTGATTGCCGATTTTGTTAATTGCTGATTGCTGATTGCTGATTTGGATTGGTCATTACTGATTGCTGATTGAGAATCATGAAGTCCACATTCAGCAATCAGCAATCAGCATTCGCCATTGCAATCATCAATCGTCATTCGCCATTGCAACCATCAATCGTCAATCGTCAATCAACAATCGCCAATCGCCAATCGGCAATTAGGAGGCCCATGCGCACGTCTGAGGAATGGATCGCGCAGTATGCGACGAGTCACACGCATCCGGTCAACCGGGCGATGCACACGATCGGGATCCCGATGATCGTCGTGTCGCTTCCGCTCTTCGCCGCCGCCTGGTTCAAGACCGCCTGGTGGCCGCTCCCGGCCGCGCTCTTCGTCCTCGGCTGGATCTGTCAGTTCATCGGCCACGGCTTCGAAGGCAAGCCACCCGAGTTCTTCAAGGACCCGCGCTTCCTCTTCGTCGGACTGCGCTGGTGGTTCGCGAAGATCCGGGGCCGTGCGTGAACTATCGGCCGCAGCTCGCACAACTGGTCAAGCAGCCGCCCGACGGTCCCGAGTGGCTCCACGAACTGAAATACGACGGCTACCGCATCGGCTGCGCCATCGAGCGCGGGCGCGCAACCCTCATCAGCCGCAACGGGAACGACTGGACGGCGCAGTTCCCTGAAATCGCGAAGGCCGCCGCCGCGCTCCGCGTCAAGAGCGCGCTGCTCGACGGCGAAGTCTGCATGGTGCTGCCGGACGGGCGCACGAGTTTTCAGGCGCTGCAGAATGCGTTCAGCGGCGGCTCGCGGCAGGGCCTCGTCTACTTCGTCTTCGATCTGCTGTACCTCGACGGCCGCAATCTCATGCCGGAGCCGCTCGACGCGAGGAAAACCGCGCTCGCGCGCGTGATCGGAAAACGCACCCGCGGCCGGATTCGTTACGCCGGCCACATCGAGGGACGCGGACGCGCCGCCTTCGAGCACGCCTGCCGTCTCGGGCTCGAGGGCATCGTGTCGAAGCGGCGCGACCAGCCGTATCAGCCCGGGAAACGCGGCGGCTGGGTGAAGACGAAGTGCGTCAAGCGGCAGGAATTCGTCGTCGGCGGCTTCACCGATCCGGAGGGATCGCGCCAGGGCATCGGCGCGCTCCTCGTTGGGTACTACGACGGGGATCGACTCGTCTTCTCCGGCAAGGTCGGGACCGGTTTCAGCGTCAGCGTCGCGCGGGATCTGCGCGCGCGGCTCGAAAAGATCGAGACGCCGGACTGTCCGTTCACGCCGTGTCCGCCGGGTTGGCTCGGACGCCACGCACACTGGGTCAAGCCGCGTCTCGTCGCCGAGGTCACGTTCACGGAGTGGACCGGCGACGCGCACATTCGTCACCCCTCGTTTCAGGGCCTGCGCGCC
>QHWR01000117.1:10910-19893 GCA_003223835.1 Acidobacteriota bacterium
GAAGTCGAGGCCCCGGCCGCGGCCGCTGCAGCCGCGCCGGCTGCGGGATGTGCAGCTGCGCCTTCGGTTGCCGGCGTGCGTATCACGCACCCCGATCGGGTGATGTACCCGGAGCCGCCGCTGACCAAGCTCGACGTCGCGCGCTACTACGAGCGGATCGCGCGCTGGATGCTCCCGCACGTGGACGGCCGCCCGCTGACGCTCGTCCGCTGCGGCGAGGGCATCACCGGCGACTGCATCTTCATGAAGCATTCGAAGCTGTGGGCGCCGAAGGCGCTGCGGCGCGTGCGCATCCAGGAGAAAAAGAAGACCGGCGACTACCTCGTGATCGAGTCGGTCGAGGGCCTGGTCGCCCTCGCGCAGATGGACGTCCTCGAGATCCACACCTGGAACGCGCGCGTGGACAACGTCGAGTACCCCGACCGCATCGTGTTCGATTTCGATCCTGGTGAAGCCGTCGCGTGGAAGACCGTCGTTGAATCGGCACGGCGGGTGCGCGAACTGCTCGCCGCGCTCGACCTGGAGAGCTGGGTGAAAACGACCGGCGGCAAGGGCCTGCACGTGGTGGTGCCGCTCGAACGCCGCGCGGAGTGGGAGGCGTGCCTCGCGTTCTCGCGCGCCGTCGCGGACGCCATGGTCCGCCACGACCCGGATCTGTTCACCGTCGAATACGCGAAGCGCGGCCGCGAGCCGCGAATCCTGATCGATTACCTGCGCAACAACCGCACGAACACGTCCATCGCGGCGTTCTCCACGCGGGCGCGAGCCGGCGCGCCGGTCTCCGCGCCGATCGCCTGGAAGGAATTGACGCCCGATCTGGACGCCGCGGCGTTCACGGTGCTGACGATCCCCGAGCGCTTCACGGACAAGCGTCCCGATCCGTGGGGGGATTATTGGAAGACGCGGCAGCGAATCTCCGCGCGCGCGACAGCGGCGTTGCGAGACCTGTGACGACCGTCACATAGACGCCTCGTCCTGCAACGGGAAGCCGTGCTGCGCGCGACCGATGTCCGCGTCGTGACGCGCCGTCACCTTGTACAACTCGTACCGGCCGTCGGCCGCGACCGGCGCCAGCTTCTGCCGCAGCTGATCCATCTGCGCAGCCGTGAACGGCTGGAAGCGGGCGGCGATCTTCAGGTTCTGGCGCAGCACTTTCATCGAGTCGATGCCGCTCACGGTCGTGACGACCGGCAGGCTCATCGCGTACCGCAACGCGTCGGACGCCGTCACGGCCTTTTCCTTGACGGCCGTGCCGTCGCCGCCGAGGCTCTTCATCCCGATTGGCGCGATGCCCTGGCGCAGGAGCTCCGGGAGCACCTGCCGCTCGAAGCTCCGGAACGTCCCGTCGAACGCGTTGAGCGGCATCTGGCAGCTGTCGAACCGATAGCCGTACGACAACATCCGGAGGTGAATCTCCGGATCCTTGTGCCCCGTGAAGCCGACGAACCGGACCTTGCCTTGTTCCTTCGCGCGATCGAGCGCCTCGATCACACCGCCGCGCGCGAAGTGCCGCTCCGGATCGTTGTAGTAGGCGCATTCGTGCACCTGCCACAGATCGAGACGGTCGGTCCGCAGCCGGCGCAGCGACTGCTCGAGCTGCTGCATCGCGACGCGCGCGTCGCGGCCGTGCGTGCACACCTTCGTCATGAGGAACACGCGGTCGCGGCGATCCTTCAGCGCGCGTCCCATTCGTTCCTCGCTCTTTCCGTCGTGGTATTCCCACGCGTTGTCCATGAAGGTGATGCCTCCGTCGATCGCCTCGTGCACGATCCGCGTCGCTTCGCGCTCGGTCTTCACCTGCCCGAGGTGAAAGCCGCCCAACGCCATGATGGAGACCTGCTGATCGAGGTGTCGCCCGAACGCTCGCGTGGGAATCGACATGAAGGCGATCGTACCTGCCGCCGGAAGGCGAACGCTACAGAATAGAATCGGCCGAGCTTTGCCACACGGCTTTGCCCACCAGGAAAGGACCGAGCCGGTCGAGATAAAGAGACGTCTGCTGCGTCTTCCGCATCGCCTGGATGAGCGCCGACAGCGGGAAGAGATCCTTGCCGATGAGCCCGATGATGAAGTCGTTGTCGTCGCGATCGAGACCGTGGCACGCCAGCCGGATGTCGTGCGCGTAATCCGCCGCGCCGAACGTCATTCCCACCGCGCCGTGCTCCGCCAGGACCGCTGCGCCTCAGCGGGTACCAGACGGCCCACGGCCACGCGGGATTGAGGACCGTCCGGCGAGGACGCTCGATCAGCGTTTCGCGCAGCTCCGGTTCGTACCCGAGCGAGTAGGTCCGGCCGAACATCGTATAGTCCGGCTTCGCGGTCAGAGAGGCGCACGGCCCGCTCGTCAGCAGCGGACGAAGCGTATCGACGAAGAAGTCCGGCGCCAGGCTCATCGTCACCACGGCGATGCCGCGCGGATCGTTGAGGTCGGCGTAGACCGCTCCCGTGGCGCCTCCCCGCTCGAGGTGCGTCCCGACGGCGCGGGCGTCCGCGCAGCCGCCGAACGCGAGCACCTGCAGGAACAGCCGCTCGTCGGACCGCTGCGGCCGGCCGGCTTTGAGCCCGCCCTTTTCGCTCAGGTCGGGCGCCTCGAGCTTTCCGCGTCCCCGCGCTTCCTGATCGCTCATCCTCGAACCCTCTCCTTCAATTTACCTCGGCACGGCGCTTCGCTGCCCTCCGACGTGCACCAGGAACGTTTGCGTGTTGAGGTGTCGCGGTTTCAAACGCAGCGGCAGTCGCGGTTCAGCCCTTCGTGCTACCCTCTTGCCCGGCATGTCTTCCACGTCCACCACCGACCATCGGCAGGCGGCGGCCCGGCGCGTGACCGACCTGCTCGAACAGCTCCGCGGGCAACCGACCGCGTCCGCGCTGTCGCGTCTCATCGAAGAGACCGAAGCGCTCGGCCGCGCCATCGGCGCGTTTCATCTCGAAGGCATCCGCTTCAGGATGTACAACGTCGATCGGCTGATGACCCACAGCGCGGCGCCGCTGCCGCCGGAATGCGGCTCGATCTTCGCCGACATCCGCCGCCACCTCGAGTCCGCCGGATTCCACACGCGATCTCATCAGGCGCCAGGTTAGCCGCGGAATGCGGCTTGCACCTTCACGTCCACAGACGACCGGCCACGGATCGATTCGTCACCGGCCGCAGATGACACGGATAGAAACAGCCACGAACTAACACGGACATACACGGATCGGCTCCTTGTCTGGTTCCGTGTGATCCCGTGTGATTCGTGGCTGAGAATTCTGTGTCGATCCGTGGCGGATGACGCGTTGAAGATCCCTGGCACAACTGATGGAGGTGACCCAGTGGCCGAACTAAGTGGCAAACGAGTGGCGGCGCTCGTCGACAATGGCTTCGAACAGTCTGAGTTGCTCGAGCCGCGCAAGGCGCTCGAAGATGCGGGCGCGCGTGTGGACGTCGTGTCGCCGCAGCGATCCGAGGTGAGAGGGTGGAAGCACACGGACTGGGGCAAGAGCGTCTCCGTCGATCGCGGGCTCGACGAGGCGAGCGCCGACGAGTACGACGCGCTGCTGCTGCCCGGCGGCGTGATGAATCCGGACAAGCTGCGCGTGAACCCGAAGGCGGTCGCGTTCGTGAAAGCGTTCGTCGCGGCCGGCAAACCGATCGCGGCGATTTGCCACGCACCGTGGACGCTCATCGAGGCGGAGGCCGTGCGCGGCCGCCGCGTGACGTCATGGCCGTCGCTCAAAACCGATCTGCGCAACGCCGGCGCGAACTGGGTGGACGAGGAATGCGTCGTGGACAACGGACTCGTGACGTCGCGGAAGCCCGACGACATTCCCGCGTTCAACAAGAAGATGATCGAAGAGTTCGTCGAGGGGCGGCACAGCCCGCGCGGGGCGCGAGAGATGGTGAATCGCTGATATAATCAGCGTCTTCTCCATGCGTGACGCGGCCCGACTGGAATCCCTGTCTCATCTGCAGGACGAGCACGAGCTGGAAGCGGCGATCTCGGAATCGCGCGTCCGGCCCGTGCTCCTCTTCAAACACAGCCGTCACTGCGGCGTGAGCTGCGAGGCGCTCGATGAGCTGCGCGACCACATCGCGCGGGCGCGCGGATCGACCGCGTACAAGATGATCACGGTCCAGACGCACCGTGGCGTATCGGACGCCGCCGCGCGCCGCCTCGGCGTCCGCCACGAAACGCCCCAGGCGATCCTGTTGCGCGACGGCGAGGTCGCCTGGAACGCGTCGCATTTCCGCATTACCGGCGACGAACTGGATCGCGTCGCCGCTTCGCACTGAAATCCGTCATTCCTCCGGCCGCCAGAGCCACGCCGCGCCGCGGACGCCGCTCGCGTCGCCGTGACGCGCGCGCTCGAGCGGCGTCGCGACCACATCCGAGAACGTCCACCGCTGCCAGATGGCCGGCACTCGATCGTAGAGCGCCGCGATGTTCGAGAGGCCGCCGCCGAGAACGATCACGTCCGGGTCGAGCAGGTTGATCACCGATGCGAGCGCCCGCGCCATGCGGCTGATGTACACGTCCATCACTTCGATGGCGCGTCGATCGCCGCCGTCGGCCTCCGCGGCAATCTCGAGGGCGGAGCGCGTGCCGCCGCCGCGGGCGGCGAACTCGCGTGACAGCGCGGGCCCGCAGAGAAACGTTTCGATGCAGCCGCTCCGCCCGCAATAGCACGGCGGGCCCGGCCACTCGCCGCTCTGCGGCCACGGCAGCGGGTTGTGTCCCCATTCGCCGGCGATCGCGTTGCAGCCGACGAGCACGCGCCCGTTCACCACGATGCCGCCGCCCGTACCGGTGCCGACGATGACGCCGAACACGACCGCCGCGCCCTCGCCGGCGCCGTCGGCGGCCTCGGACAACGCGAAGCAGTTCGCGTCGTTCTCGAGGCGCACGGGCCGGCAGAGCGTCGTCTCGAGATCGACGGGGAGCGGACGGCCGTTGAGCCAGGTGGAATTGGCGTTCCTGATCAGACCGGTCGCGGGGGACGCCGAGCCCGGAATCCCGATGCCGACGCGCGCCGGCTCGCCGGTCGCGCGGTCCGCCTCGCCGACGAGCGACGCGATCGCCCGCAGCGTGTCGTCGTAGTTGCCGCGGGGCGCCTGCACGCGCCGGCGAAAATGTTCGCGGCCGTCGCGATCGATCGCGATCGCTTCGATCTTGGTGCCGCCGAGATCAATGCCGACGCGCACGTCGCGGCTCCCTGTCCTCCGTCACGGTGTCGAGCACGCGCAGCAGGCGCGCCGCCACCGTCCGCGCGGGCGTCCACGCGGAGAGCTCTTCGACGCCGCCGGGCTCCGCCGGGCGAGGCCGGCGCGACGGATTGAACCAGACGGGAACGATTCCCGCCGCCGCGGCGCCGGCCACGTCCGCCTGCCACGAGTCGCCGACCATGATGGCGGCGCTCGCCTCGACGTCCACGCGCGTCAGCGCGGCGCGGAAGATCGCCGCGTCCGGCTTCGACACGCCGACCTCCTCCGACACCACGAGCGCATCGACGTAGGGAGCAAGCCCACAGACGTCGAGTTTTTCGCGCTGCTCTTCCACCAGATTGTTCGACACGATCGCGATCCGCACCTTCGGCTTGAGCGCCGCGAGCAGATCGACCGCGCCGGGCATCGGACGCCTCGCCTCCAGATACCCCGCGCGGTACGCCGCCGCGGCCGACGCCGTCTCCCCGGACGTGACCTCGACGCCGAGCGCCGCGAACACGCGCCGGAACCGCTCGCGTCTCGCCTCGTCGAGACCGACGCGCCCGGCCAGCACCTCGATGTGCATCTCCTCGAGAAAACGACTGTGGTGCCGCTCGAACGCCTCGTACGTCGCGCGATCGGCGGCGGGCGATGCCGCGTGCACGCGCTGCAGGGCGGCGCGCGACGAGCGGTGGTGGTCGAAGAGCGTATCGTCGAGATCGAAGAGGACGGCCCGGCGCATCACCGGCGGCGGCGGTCCACGCCGCTCCGCCGTTCGCCGCCGCTGCGGCGTTCGGAGCCCGGCGCTGCCGCGGACGCCTGCCGCCGATCGCCGCCGGCGCGCCGATCGCGCCGACGCCGTTCGACCTTGACGACCGCGGCCTGACGCGCGGCGTTCGCCATCTCGCGCTGCTTGCGCGCGAGCATGCGCGAGGGATCGAGCAGATCCAGCAGCCCTTCGTACGCGGCGCGCAGCCGGGCATCCTCGGGCGCGCGCGCGAGATGTTCGCGGAGGCAGTTCGCGGCGGCGATCACGTTCGTGCGCTGCCAGCCTTGCAACGCGGGCGTCCGGTACATGCCGGGATCGGTCATGCGGGGTGATTATAGCGAGCCAGCGGAGAAGTTACCGAGCCAGCGCAGGGGATGTCACCACAGAGAGCGGAGATAACAGAGAGCGAATCCGGGGTACTTCACTTTGACCTCGGCGAACTCTGTTATCTCTGTGGTTGATACCTTCCCTGTCTCGAGCCTTCTCCTTTCGCCCGCAGCGCGAGCCACGCGAACCGCAGCGCGAGGCTCGGGAAGCGCCGCATGAATTCGCGGCGCGCGGCCCGGTATGTCAGCCGGCCCGTCGCGTAGCCGATCAGCAGCGCCGCGAACTCCGGATACGCCTTCGCGCCGCGGACGACGCGGTCCATCATCGCCGGCGAGTGAAAGAGGTAACGCTGAATCAGGACGGAGTCGCGCAGCTCGACGCCGATCTCGCGGCGCCAGGCGCGCACGTAGGCACGGCGCGCGTTCGCCGGCACCGACGCGCCGCCGCGCGCGGCGTCGAGCACCGCGGCGGCCGCGAGATCGCCCGTGACCATCGCGTAGTAAATCCCTTCCGCGGAAAAGCCGTTGACGAAGCCCCCGGCGTCGCCGGCGAGCAACACGCGTCCGGCGGCGGTCTGCCGGAGCGGTCCCCCGACAGGAATGAGGTACGGCGTGAAGGTCTCGCGCTGCGACTCGCCGTCGAGCAGTCCGCGCTCGCGCAGTTCGCCGACGAACCGTCGCTGCAGCGCATACGGATGCTCCTCGACGCGCTCGCGGAAGTACGACAAGAGGTAGCCGATTCCGACGTTCACGTGATCCGGCTTCGGGAACACGTACGCGTAGCCTTCGGCGCCGCCATAGCCGTAGAACACCCACAGCGTCTCCGGATCGGCGCTGCGGAGGGCCGTCGTCGGCGTCTCCTCCATCATGTCGAGCGCGATTTGTCCGGTGGGCCAGCCCGGGTTGAGGCCGAGCCGCCGCGCGACGACGCTGTTGACGCCGTCGGCGGCGATCACCATCGGCGCCCGAAACGTGCGCCCGTCCCTCGTCGTCAGCGTAACGGCGGAGGAATCCTGCCGCGCCTGCACGACGGGTGCGGGCGCGATGGTCCTCGCGCCGGCGTCCATCGCGAGCGACACGAGCAGGTGATCGAATTCGATACGCCGAATCAGCACGACCGCGTCGCCGTCGGAGCGCATGCGGAAAACGTCGCCCGATGGTCCTTCGAGGTACAGGCTCGAGATCGCGCGCGAGGGGATGCGCGAGAGCGCCTGACGCAAGTACGGGAAGCGCTGAAACACGCGCGTGCTGATGCCGCCGCCGCACGGCTTCTGCCGCGGAAGCGCCGAGCGCTCGAGGATCGTGACGCGCGCGCCGCCGCGCGCGAGGCGGAGCGCCGCGGTCGCGCCCGCGGGGCCCGCGCCGCACACGATCACGTCGGCGTCCATCTCGAAGCTCATGCTAGACTGACCTCTGATGCCAGCGGCCGCGCTGATCATAGCTGCGCAGAATCTCATGCCGGCCCTCCGCGAACGCATCGAAACGGAGGGTGAGGTTCTGGCGTTCGCCGACACGGAACCGATCCAAGCACTCCAAGCCATTCTCGAGCAGCGGCCGACGCTGATCGTGCTCGAACGGCTGTTCGCCGCGACGCCGCGCGGCGCCGCGCTCATCAACCGCATCAAGAGCGATCCGCAGCTCGGCGCGTCGGAAGTCCGCGTGATGTCGCATACGGGCGACTACACGCGGCAGGTCGTGAAGCCGTCGGTCATCGCCACGGCGTCCGTCGCCGCGACGGCCATCGGCTCCTCGAACTCGTCGAGTGGAACCACGGCGGCGGACGAAGCGCCCCAGGAAACGGCGGAGACGCCGCGGCCGCGGCTCGACTGGCACGGCACCCGGCGCGCGCCGCGCCACCGCGTCCGCGACGGTGTCGAAATCCAACTCGACGGCAACCCCGCGACCGTCATCGATCTGTCCACGGTGGGGGCGCAGGTGATCTCGCCGACGATTCTCCGTCCCAACCAGAAAGTGCGCATCGCGCTGCCGAACGACGACTTCGTGATGCGCTTTCGCGGCGCGATCGCCTGGGCGAAATTCGAGCTGCCGAAGTCGCCGTCGAGGGCGCCCCAATACCGCGCCGGCGTGGAGTTCACCGACGCCGACTCGAGCGCGCTCGACGCCTTCTGCTCGCGCTATCGGGAATGATGGATGACGGATGACGGATGATGGATGACAGATGGTGGATGGTGGTTTCCCTCCCTCATCCCTCATCCCTCATCGCCCTCATCCGCTCAATCCAGCCAGCGCGCGGCGATGGATCCCTCGCGGAAGATCGTGTCTTCGCGCGCCGAGCCGGTGGACACGATCGTCGCGGGAACGCCGGTCAGCTCTTCGAGACGCGCGATGTAGCGCCGCGCCTCCCGCGGCAGATCGTCGTAGCGCCGCACGCCGCGCGACGGCGCCGTCCATCCAGGCATCGTCTCGTAAACCGGTTCGCAGTGGGTGAGCTGGCTGATTTCGCTCGGAAATTCCGTGAGGGTCGCGCCCCTGCACCGGTACGCGGTGCAAATCTGCAGGTGGGGCATCCGGTCGAGCACGTCGAGCTTGGTGACCGCGAGCGCGTCGAGCCCGTTGACGCGGACCGCGTAGCGCACCGCGACGGCGTCGTACCAGCCGCAGCGGCGCGGACGTCCCGTCACGGCGCCGAATTCCTGGCCGCTCTCGCGCAGCCGATCCCCCGCCTCCCCGTGCAGCTCGGTCGGA
>QHWR01000117.1:19943-29596 GCA_003223835.1 Acidobacteriota bacterium
CGACGTGACGTACGGATACGTGCCGTGATCGATGTCGAGCAGCGTTCCCTGCGCCCCCTCGAACATGATCGATCGCCCGGCGGCGCGCGCGCGCGAGAGGAAGAGCGACACGTCGGTCACCCACGGCGCCATCCTGGTCCATGCGGCGCGCAACTCGTCGATCACCTGCCGCCAGTCCATCGTCGAGTCGGCGATGAGGCGGTTGCGCGCGTCCACGTTGTGGCGCACGGCTTCGGTGAGCGTCTCGGGGTTCGCGAGGTCGCCGACGCGGACGCCGCGACGCGCGATCTTGTCCTCGTACGCCGGCCCGATGCCCCGTGACGTCGTCCCGATCTTGCGTTCGCCGCGGCGGGCTTCGCTCAGCAGATCCAGCTCGCGGTGGTACGGCAGGATGAGATGCGCCTTGTCGCTGACCACCAGGCGGTCGCCGACGCGGATGCCGGCGCGTTCCAGCTCGTCGATCTCCGCAAAGAGCGCCTGTGGATCGACGACCACGCCGTTGCCGATGACGCAGGTGATCCCGTCGTGGAGAATGCCGGACGGCAACGGTATGCCCGGCGTTGTGACCGCCCTGGTAGCGCGCCGCGATCGAAAAGTGCGGGGTCAGCAGGTCGACGATCTTGCCTTTGCCTTCGTCGCCCCACTGCGCGCCCAAGACGGCTATGTTCATACGCTCCGTTCCCGAAGTATTCTACCTTCAACCCTCTGATGATCGAGCTCGATGGTGAATCGCTGACGCTCGAGCAGCTCGCCGCGATCGCGGACGAGTTCGCGCCGGTCGCGATCGCGCGGCGCGCCGTCGCGGCGGTCACGGCGGCACGCGATGTGGTGGACCGGAAGGCGCAAGGTGACGCGCCGGTGTACGGGATCAACACCGGCTTCGGATCGCTGGCGGAAGTCGCGATCCCGAAGGACGCGCTCGGCGAGCTCCAGCTCAATCTCCTTCGCAGCCACGCCGCGGGCGTCGACGATCCGCTGCCGGTGCGCGCCGTCCGCGCGATGATGGCGCTTCGCGCGAACGTGCTGGCGAAGGGCTATTCGGGCATCCGCGTCGCGACGCTCGAACGGCTGGTCGATCTGCTGAATCGCCGCGTGCATCCGGTCGTGCCGTGCCGTGGGTCGGTCGGCGCGAGCGGCGACCTCGCGCCGCTGGCGCACCTCGCGCTCGTCCTCGTCGGCGAAGGGAGCGCGACGGTCGCGGGGGACGCGACGGTCCTCGGCGGCCGGGATGCGCTGGCGCGCGCCGGCGTCGCTCCCGTGCCGCTCGGCCCGAAAGAAGGGCTCGCGCTGATCAACGGGACGCAGGCCTCGACGGCCGTGGCTTCGTTGGCGCTGCTCGGCGCGGAACGGCTCGCGCGCGCCGCCGACATCGCCGCGGCGCTCTCAATCGACGGCCTTCGGGGCTCGTACCATCCGTTCGAGCCGCGGCTCCACGCGCCCAGGCCGCACGCCGGCCAGGCGGCGTCGGCCGGCAACCTGCTCCGCCTGCTCGCCGGGAGCCCGATCAACCGCTCGCATGAGAACTGCGGGCGCGTCCAGGACGCGTACTCGATGCGCTGCGCGCCCCAGGTGCACGGGGCCGCGCGCGACGCGCTGGCGTTCGTGCGCGCGACGCTGCAGATCGAGGCGAACGCGGCGACCGACAACCCGATGGTGTTCGTCGAGACGGGAGAAATCGTGTCGGGCGGCAACTTTCACGGTGCGCCGGTCGCGATCGCGGGCGACGCCATCGTGCTCGCGCTCGCGCAGCTCACGACGATCTCGGAGCGGAGGGCCGATCGGCTCGTCAACCCGGCCCTGAGCGGGCTGCCGCCCTTCCTGACGCCCGACAGCGGCCTGCAGTCGGGCTACATGATCGCGCAGGTGACAGCGGCCGCCCTCGTGTCCGAGATCAAAACACTCGCCCACCCGTCGAGCGTGGATACGATCCCGACGTCGGCGAACCGCGAGGACCACGTGAGCATGAGCATGGCGGCGTCCCTCAAGGCCGCGCGCGCCCTCGAGCTCGCCACGCGCGTCGTCGCGATCGAAATTCTGCTCGCCTGCCAGGCGATCGACCTGCTGGCGCCGCTCGCGACGTCGCCGGCGCTCGCGCCGGTGCACGCGCGCGTGCGATCGCACGTGCCGACGCTCGTCGCCGACCGTCCGCCATCGCCCGACATCGAGCGGATCTCAAAATTGATCACCGACGGATCGTTGCAACGCGCATGCGCCGCGGAAGTCAAGTAAGAAATTTTTCAGAATCAAATTGACAACGCGTCCGTACGTTTTTAGATTGCTTACCTTCGCGTGTCCGTCCTGCGAGCGCACACGCGGCGCGTCCCACACCACATGAATACCGTCAGCCGGCACGTCAGCGCGCCCCGAGGCACGGCCACATCGTGCAAGGGCTGGCCGCAGGAGGCCGCCCTGCGCATGCTGATGAACAATCTCGATCCCGACGTCGCGGAACGTCCCGACGATCTGATCGTGTACGGCGGATCCGGGCGCGCCGCGCGCTCCTGGCCCGCCTTCGACGCGATCGTGGCGACGCTGCGGCGCCTCGAGCACGACGAGACGCTCCTCGTGCAGTCCGGAAAGCCCGTCGGCGTCTTCCGGACGCATCCGTGGGCCCCTCGCGTATTGATTGTGAACGCGCTCCTCGTCCCGGCGTGGGCAACCTGGGACACATTCCGCGACCTCGAGGACCGCGGCCTCACGATGTACGGCCAGATGACGGCCGGCAGCTGGATCTATATCGGGACACAGGGGATCCTTCAGGGGACCTACGAGACCCTGGCGGAGGTGGCGCGCCGGAATTTCGGCGGCACGCTCCGCGGACGCCTCGTCGTGACCGCAGGGCTGGGCGGCATGGGCGGCGCGCAGCCGCTCGCCGTCACGATGAACGACGGGATCGCGCTCGTCGTCGAGGTGGATCCGCGGCGGATCGAGCGGCGCCTGGCGACGCGCTACGTGGACGAGCGCGCGCGCACGCTCGACGATGCGGTGGCCCGCGTGGAGGAATATCGCCGGAGCGGCAGCGCGCGATCCATCGCGCTCGAAGGCAACGCGGCGGACGTGCTGCCCGAACTGGCGCGACGCGGCGTCGTCGTGGACGTCGTGACCGACCAGACGTCCGCGCACGACGCGCTCAACGGATACGTCCCGAACCGGATGTCGCTCGCCGACGCCGAGTCGCTGCGGCGGACCGATCCGAACACCTACGTCCGGCGCGCGACCGAGGCCATGGCGGCGCACGTCCGCGCGATGCTCGAGTTGAAGCGCCGCGGCGCCGTCACGTTCGACTACGGCAACAACATCCGGGCGCAGGCGCAGAAGGGCGGCGTCGCGGACGCGTTCGAGATCCCGGGGTTCGTCCCCGAATTCATCCGGCCGCTGTTCTGCCGCGGCAAGGGCCCGTTCCGCTGGGCGGCGCTCTCGGGCGACCCCTCCGACATCGCGCGTACCGACCGGCTGGCGCTCGAGATGTTCGCGGACGACGCGGCGCTCTGCCGGTGGATCCGCATGGCCGGCGAGCGGGTCGCCTTCCAGGGCCTGCCGGCGCGGATCCTCTGGCTCGGTTACGGTGAACGCGCCGTCATCGGGCGCGATCATCTGGATGCGGGATCGGTGGCGTCGCCGAACCGCGAGACCGAGGGCATGCGCGACGGGAGCGACGCGATCGCCGACTGGCCCGTCCTCAACGCGCTCCTGAACACGTCGTCGGGCGCCACCTGGGTGTCCGTGCATCACGGCGGCGGCGTCGGCATCGGCTATTCCCTGCACGCGGGGATGGTCGTCGTGGCCGACGGCACGCGCGAGGCGGACGAAAAACTGCAACGCGTCCTGACGTGCGACCCGGGCATCGGCGTCGTGCGGCACGCGGACGCCGGGTACCCCGAGGCAATCGAGACCGCGCGGGCGGCGCGGATCGACATGCCGATGGGACCCACGCGTTCCGGAGGAACGGAGCAATGATGATTCCGGAACGTCCATCGCTTGAACGCCGCGTGCTGGGCGCCCTCGACGGGCCGAACGGCGGGGGCCCGCGCATCCCGGTCGTCCTCGGCGGCTGCGGAACGGGACGCACGTCGCTGCTGCTGCGCCTGCGCGATCTCATCGGACGCACGCAAACGCAATACGTCGACGTCGAGCGGATCGCGACGACGCCGGAGCGCTTCCTCAAGGCGCTGCGGGACAGCTCGCCCTTCCCGGCGCACCCGTACTCGACGCCGGCGGGCAGCGAATCCGGACCGCGCGAATCCTTCGACGCCGCGCTGTCCTTCCTCGACACCGCGCGCGCGCCGGGCGCAACGCCCGCGACGTTTCTGCTCGACGAGTTCCTCGAGCTGCGCACGTTCGAGAGCTTCCCGGGACTGCGCAGCGTGCTCCGCGATCTGACCGGCGCGCTCGGGTCGAGCGGCAACCGGTTCGTCCTGACGGCGCGCTACGCCGCCCGCGCGCACCGGCTGCTCCGCGACGCTCCGCCGCAGTTCGAGATCATCCACGTGGCGCCGCTCACGTCCGCGGAGGTGCGCGCCACGCTGCCGCACGTCAACGCCGACCAACCCGGCGTCGCGCTCGAAGAAGGCGATCGGCAGCGCGACGACCTCGCGCATCTGGTGCAGGCGATCGCGAACGGCCGTCCCGTCTACGCGCGGATGATCGCGGAGACGGCGACGGCGCTCGCGCCGCACGACGCGCCCGATCCTGTCAGCGCGCTCGTCGCGTTGCTCTCGCCGACGGGACAACTCGCCGCCGCCTGCCGCTTCGGGTACGAACTGCGCCTGCACCGCGCGCGCGGGTACGGCGCGCTCAAGGCGATCCTCGAGGTCCTCGCCGAAGAAGAGCCGCTCACGCTGACGGAGATCGCGCAGCGTCTGCGCCGCACGCCGGGCTCGACCAAGGACTACCTGTCGTGGCTCGAGGACGTCGACCTGATCGTGTCGCGGCAGAAGCGCTACAGCTTCTCGGATCCGATGCTGCGCCTCTGGGTGCGCCTGCACTGCCGGCCGACGCCGCCGTCGGAAGACGACATCGCGCGCGAGGTGCACGGCTACGTGATAGCGCGGCTCCCGCAGGCCGAGCCGGCCATGGCGCTCGCCGCGCCGGAAGCCGGCGAGCAGAAGAACTGGGGGATCATTGAAATAGACTGAAGTGCTGAATGCTGAGTGCTGAATGCTGAATGAAGGGCCTTCAGCTCTCATTCAGTCATCCAGAACTCAGCACTTCAAGGGCTGCCTTCGCGGCGGCCTGTGCCGCTTCTTTCTTGCTCCGCCCTTCGGCCCTCGCGATTGGGTCCCCTTCGACCTGCACCTCGATCACGAACGTCCGCCGGTGCGGCGGACCGATCTCCTCGATTATCCGGTACACCGGCAGTCCCCGGCCGTGCGACTGCAGCCACTCCTGCAGCGCCGACTTCCAGTCCTCGGTGAAGACCGCGGCGGCGCCCGTGCGGCGCGCCTCCTCGATGAGCGACGCGAACTGCCGTTCGATGAACGCGCGCGCCGGCTCGATCCCGCCGTCGAGATAGATCGCCGCGATCAGCGCCTCGTAGCAATCCGCGATGATGGCGTGCTTGCGGCGGCCGCCCGTCTTCTCTTCGCCGCGGCCCAGGATCAGGAAGGACCCGAGGTCGAGCTGCTCGCCGAGGCGCGCGAGCGAGGCCGACGACACGAGGGACGCCTTCAGCTTCGATTTCTGGCCTTCGTTGTGCTGCGGAAATTCGCGGAACAGCAGGTCCGCGATTGCGAAGCCGAGCACGGAATCGCCGAGGAATTCCATCGATTCGTTGTCGAACACGCCGCCGCTGGCGTCCTCGTGGACGCGCGATCGGTGCGTCAGCGCGTGCTCGAGCAGGCCGCGGTCGCGGAACCGGTAGCCCACACTCCGCTCGAGCGGTTCCAGCTCGCTGCCGAACGGGACCACGCGGCCCCCCTCGACGTCGTCGCGGTGAGACTCGATGATGCGCTGCGCCTCCGCCGCGTCCTGCTCCTGGACGGCGACGCGCAGCCCCCATACCTGGTCGTTGAGCGAGATCGGAAACGCCGTGCGCGACATGTCGCTCGAGATCATCGACATGATCCCGTGCGTCTCGAGCAGCCCCTTGATCACGTTGGCTTCGATTTCCGACGGCGTACGGAAGATGACGACGAGCTCGCTCACGTTTCTCGGTTCACCGGTTCACCGGTTCACGGTTCACGGTTCACGGTTCACGGGTTCGCGCGGGCTTCGAAGACGATCCGGCCGCCGGCGATCGTCAGGACCGGCCGCGTCTTCAGGATCTCGCGGGGTGGGATCGTGAAGAGGTCGTTCGACAGCAGCACCAGGTCCGCGAGCTTGCCTTCGGCGATGCTGCCCTTCCGCGTTTCCGCGAACTCCGCGTAGGCGGACCCGAGCGTGTAGTACTCGATCGCCTCCGCCATCGAGAGCCGTTCTTCAGGAAACCATCCGCCGGGCGGCGTGCCGTCCGAAAACTGTCGCGTGACGGCGGCATACAGTCCGAGCATCGGGTTCAGCGGCTCCACGTACCAATCCGTCCCGAAGGCGATGCGCGCGCCCGCGTCGGCGAACGACTTGAAGTCGTAGGCCATCTTCACGCGATCGGGTCCGATGCGCTGCTCGGCCCAGCGCATGTCGTCGATGCAGTGGCTCGGCTGGATCGACGCGATGACGTCGAGGGCGTGGAAGCGCGGCTTGTCGGCGTCGCGCACGACCTGCGCGTGCTCGATGCGCGCGCGCCGATCGCGCGGGCCGCGCTCGCGCCGGAGCTTCTCGACGGCGTCGAGCACGATCGCGTTCGCGCGGTCGCCGATCGCGTGGACGATCACCTGGAAGCCGGCCGCGTCCGCGTCGAAGATCGCTTTCTCGAGCGCCGCCGGCGACTGCAGCAGCAGGCCGCTCGTCTTCGGGTCGTCGGTGTACGGCTCGAAGAACGCCGCGGTCCCCGACCCCATGGAGCCGTCCGCGAACAGCTTGATGCCGCCGATGCGGAGCCAGTCGTCGCCGAACCCCGTCCTGACGCCCGCGGCCGTCAGCCCGTCGATCCCGTGGTTCTGGATCGAATAGATGCGCGCGGTCAGCGCTCCGCGATCGCGCAGCGCCTGATACGCTTGAAGCTCCGCCGCGCTCGCGGTCATGTCCTGGATCGTCGTCACGCCGAGCGACGCCGCGTGCGCCAGCGCGGCGCGCGCCTTCTCGATCGTTTCGTCGAGCGCGTCGGGCGGCACCACGCGCGTGACGAGCGCCATCGCGTTGTCTTTGAAGACACCCGTCGGCTCGCCGTTCGGGTCCCGCACGATCGTGCCCCCGTCGGGCGACGCCGTGTCGCGCGTGACGCCGGCCAGCTTCATCGCCAGCGCGTTCGCCACGCCCATGTGCCCGTCGAGCCGCTGCACGAATACGGGATGATCCGGCGTGACGGCGTCGACCAGCGCGTGCGTCGGCAGCCGCCGGCCGGGCCACGCCTCGTGGTCCCAGTAGCCTCCGAGGATCCATCGCCCTTTCCGGAGGCGCGCCGCGTACTCGCCGAGCGCGCGCGCGAACGCCTGCTCGCTTTTCGCGGGGCGCAGATCGACGCCGACGAGCTCGTTCGCGCCGGCGATCAGGTGGACGTGTGCGTCGTTGAAGCCGGGCACGAGCAGACGGCCGCCCGCGTCGATGATGCGCGTCTTCGCTTCCGCGAGCCGCCTCACCTCGTCGTCGGAACCCACGCGCGCGATCCGCTCGCCGCAGACGGCGACCGCACGCGCGGCCGGCTTGTCGCGATCGACCGTGTGGACGTTGGCGTTGACGATGACGAGGTCGGGGGTGCACATCTGCGCCTCTGGACGCGCCTGCGGCCACGAGAGCAGGATCGCGAGGGCCGCGCCCGTGCGGAGCCACGCGAGCTTCACACCGCCACTTCCTGCTTCACCACGGCCGCGGGTTCGACTTTCAGCAGGATCATCGTCATGTCGTCGTGCTGGTCGGCGGCGCCCACGAACGCCTCCACCTCGCGCAGGATGCGCTCGCGCAGCTCGCCGGACTCGAGGTGGCCATGTTCTTCGACGATGCGGCTGAGGCGGGACTCGCCGAAGAGATCGCTCGCGCCGTTCATCGCTTCCGTGATCCCGTCTGTGTAGAGGACGATGACGTCGCCGCTGCGCAGGGTCAGGCGCTCTTCTTCGAGCAGTTCCGAAAACCGCTCGGCCGCGCCCGGGATCCGCAACCCGAGCACCATCCCGTTCGGCGTCAGGATGCGCGCGACCGGCGCCGGATTGCTCGGCGCCGGCAGGTAGATCATCGGCGTGTGTCCGGCGCGGGCGAACGTCATCATGCCCGCCCCGAGATCGATCACGGCATAGGTCATCGTGATGAAGCTGCGGCTGTCGAGGTTTTCGGAAATGATCCGGTTCACCTCGATCAGGAGCTGCCGCGGCGACTGATGGATTTGGCTCAGCGACAGCATCAGGCCTTTCAGCTCCGCCATGTAGAGCGCGGCGGAGGTGCCCTTGCCGGAGACGTCGGCGATCAGAATCCCGAGGCGTCTCTCGGCCATCGGGAAGAAGTCGTAATAATCGCCGCCCACCTCGCGCGCCGGGACGCAGAGCGCCGTCACGGTCAACCCGGGGATGTCGAGCGGTCCACGCGGCAGCAGCGACATCTGGATCTGCCGCGCGATGCGCAACTCCTCCTCCAGCCGCTTCTTCTCCGCCGCCGTCTGCAGCAGGTTCTCGATGCTGCCGGTCATCTGGTTGAACGAGTCCGCCAGCTCGCCGAGCTGGTCGCGCGAGCGCACGCGGATGCGGTGCGTAAAGTCCCCCTGGCGGACCCGCTCGGTGCCCATGAACAACTCGTGCACGGAACTCGTGATCGAGCGCGCGAGCGCGAGCCCCATCACGAGCGCGACCGCTTCGATGATCAGGAACAGGCAGGCGACGAAGACGACGAACAGGACGAGCGCGTCGCCAAGCCGCATGCCTCTGACGACGAAGTTCTGGGCGTTGGACAGTTGCTTGTACAGCTCGCCGAAGCGATACGTCAGCAGCAGCGTCGCGCGGGAGAGGCGTCCCGTGTCCCAGTCCACGTATTCGAGCTGCGTCATGCTGCGGCCGAACAAGCCGCCGGTATTGGCCGGAGCGGTGGCCCGCGCGGCGTCGGAATCGATGGTGACGGACGCGACGCGCACCCCCGTTCTGTCGTGCAGCGATTGCGCGACCTGATCGTCAATCGGGATATCGGCGATGACGATCCCGCGCGTACCGTTCGATCCAACTTTGACCGCGGATCGCACGACCAGCTCGGCGTCGCCGGGGGTCTGCGACGCCGGCAGCGCGATCGCGCCGGCGAAGGTGTCGTCCTTCAACCACGCCGGCGGTCCGTCGGGCGGCGGTGCATGGTCCCACCGGCCCATCGTCCACATGGTCCCGTCGGGCGTGAGATACGCGATCGACAGACCGGGGTAATCCTTCCCGCGAATCCGGTAGACCCGCTCGATCGTCTGCGCCGCCGCGTCGGGATTGCGATCGATCTCCGTCGCCGCCGCGAGCGACGCCACCCGCGCGTCGTCGAGCACCTTGTCGTACCCGTCCTTGAACAGATACGCGCACACGTTCATGAAGATGAGGCTGCCCGCGAACAGGAAGAACACGAGGATCAGCAGCGACGGGATCACTCCCATGAAGATGTACGAG
>QHWR01000362.1 GCA_003223835.1 Acidobacteriota bacterium
TTCCGCTCGCACATGCGGTGTAACGCGACGAATCATCGGGGATCCTGCCAAAGGAGTTCCGCGTTATGAAAGGAGATCCGTTATGACGGTCGCGACCATTACCGAGAAAACGCACCACACCATTACGATCAACGACGGCACGCAGATCTACTACAAGGATTGGGGAACGGGGCAGCCCGTCGTGTTCAGCCACGGCTGGCCGCTCAGCGCTGATGCCTGGGAAGATCAGATGGTCTTTCTGGGCCTCCACGGGTACCGGTGCATCGCGCACGACCGCCGCGGTCATGGACGATCGAGCCAGCCGTGGCGCGGCAACGAGATGGACACGTACGCGGACGATCTCGCGGCGCTCGTTGGAGCGCTCGATCTGCGCGGTGCGATTCATGTGGGGCACTCCACCGGCGGCGGCGAAGTCGCCCGCTACATCGGCCGCCACGGCACGAGCCGCGTCGCGAAGGCCGTGTTGATCGGCGCCGTGCCGCCGCTGATGCTGAAGACGGCCGCCAACCCCGGCGGCCTGCCGATGGACGCCTTCGACGCGATCCGTGCAGGCGTGCTGGCCGACCGCTCGCAGTTCTTCAAGGACTTGAGCGTGCCGTTCTATGGCGCGAACCGGACGGGCGCGAAAGTCTCGCAGGGCGTCAGGGATTCGTTCTGGATGCAGGGGATGCAGGCCGGCTTCAAGGGCGTGATCGACTGCATCAAGGCGTTTTCGGAAACGGACTTCACCGAGGATCTGAAGAAGATCGACGTGCCGACGTTGATCCTGCACGGAGACGACGATCAGATCGTGCCGATCGGCGCGTCAGCCATGCTGTCGTCGAAGCTGGTGAAGGGTTCGACGCTCAAGGTGTATCCCGGCTTCTCGCACGGCATGTGCACCGTCAACAAGGATCAGATCAACGCCGATCTGCTGGCGTTCATGAAGGCCTGAAAGGTTCAAAAGGATCGCGCGCGGCCTGTGGTCTCCGCTTCGGGCGCCGACGTTCCGCAATCTCCTCATTGCGGACGTGCTGTCCGACATTGGCACCTTCATGCAAAGTGTCGGCGCGGCGTGGCTCATGGTGTCGTTCGGCGCCGGACCGATGTACGTCGCGCTCACCTGCGTCAGCACGCGCGCCTGACGCAGGCCGATCACGAGCTCGAAGACCGGATTCACGGGTTCGTGCGAGGGCAGCCGAAGGTCCGGCACTTGATCGACGCGACGAAACATGTCGCCCGGCAGATGTCCTGACCGCGCTGAACGCCGTGAAAGGCCGGAGCACGGCCCACGGCGCGGAGAGCCGCCACGCAACCAGCCAACACGGAAAGCGCGCCGAGAAGCGCCACACCCAATCGGCGTCGCTCGCGTCATCGTTCCCGGCCAAGGGCGAGCTACGAGCCACAGCGAAGGAAAACCTGACTGGTGATCCGCGCCGAGGTCGGCGGATTCTCTCCGAGACCGAGCGCGTGCAGCGCTTCGTGGATGATCAAGAGCTCGATCTGCGAGCGGGGCGGCGAGTTCATCGGGACCAGCCGCGAGGCGCAGACGAAAATCAGCCGGCTTCCAGGCGAGGTAAACGCCCCTCGGGAACCGATCAGGCACGGCCGTTCGTCGCTCGCATCGACGAACAGGAGCCCACGCTCGACGAATTCCGCGGGCGTCATGCCGAGCCGGCTCAAATTGGCTGATAGCACGTTGCCAGACCGATCCGTGAAATCTTTGAAGATGAGTTGGCAGGTCGGCGCCTGGAGGCGGCGCGCCGCATCGGCCACCGCGCGGCGCACCCAGAACATCGCGGCCACGGATCGGAACCTCATCAGCCGCAACATGTTTGCCGGTCTGACGTTGGTATTTTGATCCTGGACCGCCTTGGCGGCCACGCTGTCGGGCGATTGAGCGCTCGTCGGAGCCATCGCCGCGTCCGCGAGGATCACCCAACCGAGTACGATGCTGATGCGGCGGAGCGTTCCAACGGTCGACCTTCGCGCCCCGGATGGTTGCCTCGTTTTTTGCCCCACATCATGTGAGACGTTCGATCGCTGCGAAGTTCCCTTGGTCCTTGATAAAGTTTTGTATTGTTCGGGTAGAATCCCGCCTTACCCGTGCGCGGAATCGCGTCTGTGACCGAACCCCGTCTGGTGCTTCCCCGAGGGCGAGACCTGTATGATTGGGTTCCGAAGGAGCATGTGCATGAAACGGATCCTCGTCGGCATCGGGTTGTGTGGCGTCATGGCGCTTCCGGCATTCGCGGCCCTGAAGCAGGGGGACAAGGCCCCCGACTTCTCGGCGAAGGCGTCGCTCGCCGGGAAGGAGTTCGACTACTCTCTGAAGGCCGCGTTGAAAAAGGGCCCGGTGGTCGTCTATTTCTATCCGTCGGCGTTCACCGGCGGCTGCAACCTCGAGGCGCA
>QHWR01000118.1 GCA_003223835.1 Acidobacteriota bacterium
GCAGTCGGGCCGCGGGCAGTCCACCCCCGAGCAGCACGAGTGGAGCCGCTCGGCGCCCGGCACGGAGAGCTGGAAGAACGACTACGCCGCGTGGGCGGCGCTCCACGCGGACGTGACCCGCGCGCTCGAGCGCTACGAATCCGGCGTCGCCGAACGCCTCTCGCGCACGCTCACCGCCGATCGCCTGCGCGCCGGCGGAAGCGACCGTGTACCCGACGCCTACCGGCAACGGATCGCCCGGTACTTCGAGTCGCTCGCCCAAAGGCGCTAGCCGGATGGTCCCTGGTCCCTAGTCCCTCGTCCCGGGTCCCTCGTCCCGCGTCGTGAGTCCCTGGTCCCGAGTCCATCAGAATCGACCAGAAAAGGACGACCAGAAAAAGGACAGAGGACATCGGACGAAGGACATGGGACGAGGGACACGGGACGAGGGATACGGGACGAGGGACATGGGACGAGGGACATGGGACGAGGGACACGGGACAAGGGACCCGGGACAAGGGACCCGGGACGAGGGACGAGGGACTAGGGACTGACTGATGTCGTTCGCCACCCCCCTGCCCGTGTGGGCCACGCTCGTGGCCGTCGCCGCGGCCGCGTGGCTCGCGTGGCACGCGTACCGGGGCGCCGCGCTGCCGCGGCATGCTCGCGCGGTCCTCTCGACGCTGCGCGTCGTGACGCTGCTCGTGCTGCTCGTCTGCCTGATGCGGCCGGTGGCGCGGTCCACCGACGCTGACGCGCGCGACGCGGTCGTCGCGATCCTCGTGGACGGATCGCGAAGCATGAGCATCGCGGACGTCAACGGCGAGCGGCGCATCGATCGCGCGCGCGCGATCCTGCGCGACGAGGTGATGCCGCGCGTTCGAGCGACGTTTCACGCCGACGTGCTGCGCTTCGGCGATCAGCTCGCCCCCGCTGACGAGCGGACGCTGTCGGCTACGGATTCCCGCACGAGGCTTGGCCGCGCGCTGGCCGGCGTGCGGGATCGGTACCGCGGCCGCGCGGTCGCGGGCATCATCCTCCTGAGCGACGGCGGCGACAGCGGCGGGGAAGACGCGGCGGCCGCGGCGTCCGGCGGCGCGCCGATTTACGCGATCGGCGTGGGATCGCCGTCTGTCGAGCGCGATCGAGAGATCCTCAGCGTCACCGCGGCGGAATCGGTGCTCAGCGACGCCGTCGTCGACGTCGCGGTCTCCGCGGTGAGCCACGGCTACGGCCGCGCGCCGATTGAGCTGCGGCTGCTCGAGAACGGGCGCTCGATCGACGTGAGGCGTGCCGCGCCGGCGGGGGACGGCATCCCCGTCCGCGAGGTCTTCCGCGTCTCGCCGAACCGCGAGGTGCCCACCGTCTACACGGTCGAGACGCCCGCGGGGCCGGACGAACTCGTGCCGGAGAACAACCTCCGGAGCGCGCTGGTGCCCGCGGCCGCGCGCGCGCGCCGCGTCCTGCTCGTCGAGGGCGCCCCCGGCTTCGAGCACGGGTTCCTCAAGCGCAGCCTCGCGGCGGACCGCGGCCTCGAGGTGGATTCGGTGATCCGGAAAGGCCGCGACGAGAGCGGCGCCGACACGTTTTACGTCCAGGCCGCGCGCTCGCGGGCGGACGCCCTGACCGCCGGCTACCCCGCGTCGCGCGACGCGCTCTTCGGGTACGACGTGATCGTCCTCGCGAACGTGGAAGGGGAGCTGCTCACGGGCGCGCAGCTCGCGATGACGCGCGCGTTCGTCGCCGATCGCGGCGGCGGGCTGCTCGTCCTCGGCGCGCGCGGGTTCCAGCGGCAGAGTCTCCGGAACACGCCGATCGAGGACGTGCTGCCGCTCGATCTGAGCGATCGCACGGGGGGCGTCGTGCCCGCATCCGCGTCGCCGGGCATGAACCGCGTCGCGCTGACGGCCGAGGGGGACGCGCACCCCGTGATGCAGCTGGCGCCCTCGTCCGAGGAGAACCGCAGGAAGTGGAACGACGTGCCGTCGCTCGCGTCGATCTCGCCCCTGGGCGCGGCGCGGCCCGGGGCGGCGGTGCTCGCCGTCACCGGCGGACCCGGCGGCACGCCGCGCGCCCTCGTCGCCGTGCAGCGCTTCGGCGAAGGGCGCGCCATGGTGTTCACGGGCGAGGCTGCCTGGCGCTGGCGCATGATGCTGCCGTCGAGCGATCCGTCGTACGACCGTTTCTGGCGTCAGGCCGTCCGGTGGCTCGGCCAGGCTGCGCCCGATCCGGTGGCCTTCGTCCTTCCCGCGCTTTCGTGCACGGGCGATGACGTCCGCGTCTCGGTCTTCGCGCGGGACGCCGCGTTTGCGCCGCAGCCGGACGCGGTCGTGGACGTGCGCGTCACGCGGCCGGACGGCCGCGTCGACAGCGTGCGCGCGGAGCCCGACCCCGCGCGCCCCGGCGTGTTTGAGGCGCCTGTCGGCGCGGCGCCGGCCGGCGTCTACCGTCTGACGGCCGACGCGCGCCGCGGTGCGATCGCGCTTGGCGGCGCCTCGGGTTCGCTCCTCGTCGGCGGCGGAGACGAGGAGATGGCGGATCCGCGGCTGAACGAGGACGTGCTCCAGCGCGTCGCGCGCGCGTCGGGCGGCGCCGTCGTCTCTCCCGCGTCGCTCGGCTCGGTCGTCGAGCGCCTGCGCGCCCACGCGCCCGCGGCGGCGTTGTCGATCCGGCGCGATCTGTGGCACACGGGCTGGTCCTTCGCCGCGATCGCGCTCCTCCTCGCCGCCGAGTGGCTGTTGCGGCGGCACTGGGGGCTGCGGTGAAGGATTCCAACCCAAACCAAATTGGTCTTCGACCCCTTCGACTGTGCCTTCGAGGTCTTCGATGTCTGACGACCTTGTTGCTGCTTGCCGCACCCGCGTCGGCGGCGGAGCGGTACGCGCTGATCGTGTCGGGCGCGAACGGCGACGAGTCGTACGCGCAGCAGTACGCCGCGTGGCGGAAGGCGCTCGCCGACACGCTCGAGCAGAAGCTCGGGTTCGATGCGAGCCACATCATCGTGCTCTTCGACGGCGGCGAGGGGGATCGCGCGTCCACCGCGGCCGGCGTCCGCCAGGCGCTGGACAAGCTGCGCGCGCGCGTGAATCAGCCGGACCTGCTCTTCGTGTTCCTGATCGGGCACGGGACGTTCGACGGCAACGACGCGAAGTTCAACCTGGTGGGCCCCGATCTCGAGTCCACGGAATGGGCCGCGCGGCTGCGCCCCATCGCCGGACGCCTCGTCATCGTCAATTCGACGGGGGCCAGCTTTCCGTTCCTCGAACGGCTGGCGGGGCCGCGCCGCATCGTGATCGCCGCGACGGAATCGCCGGCGCAGCGGTTCGATACGGTCTTTCCCGAGTATTTCATCCGCGCGCTCGCGGACCCGGCGGCCGACATCGACAAGAACGGCCGTGTGTCGGTGCTCGAGGCGTTCATCGCCGCGAGCGTCGGCGTCCGGCGGTATTACGAGCAGCGGGGCCAGCTCGCGACCGAACGCGCCGTCCTCGACGACAACGGCGACGGGCAGGGCAAGGAGGCGGAAGGGGACGGGACGGACGGATCGCTCGCGAGCCGCACGTATCTCGACGCCGACCTGCCCGGGGCCGCGCCGACCGACGAGGAAATGCTGGGGCTGCTCCAGAAGAAGGCGTCGCTCGAAGCCGACATCGACGACCTGAAACAGCGGCGTCAGCTCATGACGCGCGACGAGTACGACAAGGAATTCGAGAAGCTGATGATCGATCTCGCGAAGGTCTCGCGCGAGATCCGGCTGCGCAAGAAGACGTGATGGTCGCCGGGCGCGCTCGGCGGCCGCCATCATTTGCTCCGGCTCCGCGGCTTCGCTGCACTTCACTCCGCCTACGCGAACGATGCCGGCCGCGTGTCGCGCACCCTCGAACCCTAGAACCGTAGAACTCTAGAACTCCTGTCCCTGTACCCACCGCGGCGTTCGCGCGCGCAGGACCCCGCCGACGACGATCCCGGCGACGAAGCCGCCGACGTGCGCCCAGAACGCCGTTCCGCCGGTCGCGGTCGTACCCAGCGATCCGACGCCGCTGAACACCTGCATCACGAACCAGATGCCGAGGAAGAAAATCGCCGGGATCTCGACGAGGTCGATCAGGAAGAACAGAAACACGAAGGCCAGGACGCGCGAGTGCGGGTAGAGCACGAAGTACGCCCCCATGACGCCGGCGATCGCGCCGCTCGCGCCGAGCATCGGCACGCCGCTCCCGGGATCGAGGATCACCTGCGCCATCGCCGCCACGCCGCCGGACGCGAGATAAAAGAGCAGGTAGCCGGCGTGGCCGAGGCGATCCTCGACGTTGTCGCCGAAGATCCACAGGTAGACCATGTTGCCGATCACGTGCAGCCAGCCGCCGTGCAGGAACATGCTCGTGAGGACGTTCGTCCAGCTGAAGTAGGCCGGAATCAAGCTGTACATGAAGACGAACCGCTCCAGCAGCGGGTCCGGCAGCGTCAGCATGTACAGGAACACCAGCGAGTTGGCGATGATGAGCGCGATCGTGATGACAGGGAAGGTGCGCGACGGGATCACGTCGCTGATGGGGAACACGCCCCAGTACTAGCACAGTCGTCAGGTATAATCCGAGTGATGGCCTTTTCCGGCCGGTCCGTCGCGCGCGAGCGGTTCGGGCTGAAGCTCGTCGCCGTCGCGTACATCTTCGCGCTGGCGATGCTGCCGCTCGGCCATCACGACGTCGCCTGCCACGCGAAGTCGAGCACGCACTGTTCGAGCTGCAATCTCACCTCGTCGGGCGAAAGCAGCGCGCCGTCGGGTCTCCCGGCCGTCATCTTCGCCGACGCCGGCCTCGCGGACGCGCCCGCGACCGAGCGCGCCGCGTCCTGCCCGTCCGTTCCGACCCCAGGCCGATCACCGCCTCCTCAGGGTTCTTAGAACCTTAGAACCTTAGAACCCTAGAACCCTAGAACCCTAGAACCCTGGGGAGGTGCTCGTGTTCCGTTTGTGTCATATCGTTCGCGGTTTGTTCATCGCGGCTCTCGCGCTCATGTGGACCGCGCGGCCGTCCGCCGCGCAGACGCCCGCTGCAGCGGCCCCGTCGGCGCAGCAGACGCAGGCGGCGGCCGATTTGCGCGCCGAGCTGGATCGGCTGCGCAGCGAGTTCGAAACCGTCCGCGACTCCTACGGCGCGCGTCTGGCGGCGCTCGAGGCGAAGCTGGCGGCGCTCAATCAGCCGGCGGGACCGCCGCCGCCGGAAGCGGCGCCGGTGGCTCAGGCGCCGGCCGCGGGCACGCAGGTGCAGGTGCCCAGCGGCGCGGCGGGCGCGGGCGGGCCGGAAGGGCAGCTGCCGGTCTACGGCAACGTCAGCGCGCTGTCGAAGATCTTCAATCCCGACATGGCCGTGATCGGGAACTTCATCGGCGCAGCGGGGCGGAACACGGTCGCGCCGATGCCGGCGCTGCGCCTGAACGAAGCGGAGATGAGCTTCCAGGCGATCGTCGATCCGTACGCGCGCGCGGACTTCTTCCTCGCCGCATCGCCGGACGGGCTCGAGATCGAAGAGGGCTTCATCACGTTCCCGACGCTGCCGGGAGGCGTGCTGCTGAAGGTCGGCAAGATGAAGGCGCAGTTCGGCAAGGTCAACACGATGCACAGCCACGTGCTGCCATGGGTGGACACGCCGCTCGTCATGACCAACCTGCTCGGGAGCGACGAAGGTCTGAACGATTCCGGGCTCTCGGCGTCGAAGTTGATCCTGAACCCGTGGGTCTTCCTCGAGGCAACCGGCGAGGTGTACCAGGGCGACGACAGTCTCTTCAAGTCACACAAGCGCGGCAATCTCGGATACGTGGGACGGCTGCGCGGCTATCGTGACATCACGGAGAGCACGAACCTCGACCTCGGCACGTCGATCGCGTACGGCCACAACGACGTGGGTCCCGACTTCACGACGCGCGTCTACGGCATCGATGCGACGCTCCGGTATCGGCCGCTGCGGCGCGCGATCTACCGCCGTTTCATCGGGCGCACCGAGTTGATGTGGAGCCGCCGCGGGCAGGAGGGAGGCGACAGCGACGCGTTCGGCATGTATGCCAGCGGCGAGTATCAGTTCGCGCAGCGCTGGTTCGCCGGCGTGCGCTACGACGCGTCGGAGCGCGCGGCCGACGCCGCGCTCAAGGACAAGGCCGGATCGCTCCTGCTCACGTACTGGCCGAGCGAGTTCAGCCAGATTCGCGCGCAATACCGCCGCACCGCCTACGCGGAAGGGCACACGGCGAACGAGGTGCTGTTCCAGTTCCTGTTCTCGATCGGCGCGCACGGCGCGCACGTTTTCTAGGTGGATTGTTTCGACGCGAGCGGCGGGCGGCTCCGTTGTCGCAGCCCGCGAGCGTTTTCTTTAATGTCGGATCGAAAGTGAGCATATGGCCGCGTCCGTCGTCGCGGCCCGAAAACGCCATATCGAGGTCACATAAAGGACGTCATCATGAAAAGGTTCATCATCGGCGCGGTCGCGGCGCTGCTCGTTCTGACGGTCGGGACCAGCAGCGCGAACGGCGCGCTCAACGTCATCACCGCCACCGAAGATCTGGCGTCGATTGCCCGCGAGGTCGGGGGCGACAAGATCAAGGTGGAATCGCTCGCCCGCGGATACCAGGACCCGCACTTCGTCGAGGCGAAGCCGAGCTTCGTCCTCAAGCTCAATCACGCCGACGTCCTCATCGTGATCGGACGCGATCTCGAGATCGGCTGGCTGCCGCCGCTCATCACGCAGAGCCGCAACGCGAAGATTCAGCAGGGCGCCGACGGATATCTCGACGCCTCCCTGAAGGCGAAGATCCTCGAGCTGCCGACGGGGCAGATTACCCGCGCGATGGGCGACGTCCATCCGCTCGGCAACCCGCACTACTGGCTCGACCCGGAGAACGGCCGGCGCATCGCTCAGGAGATCCGGGACAAGCTCTCGCAGCTCGATGGGGCCAACGCACCGACCTACACGCAGCGCGAAGCGGACTTCGAGCGCCGGCTCACCGACGCGGAGAAGAGATGGACGGCGCAGATGGCGCCGTACAAAGGGCTGAAGGTCGTCACCTACCACCGGTCGTGGCCGAACTTCGCGGATGCGTTCGGCCTCGACGTGATTGCCTACATCGAGCCGAAGCCGGGGATTCCGCCGACGCCGCAGCACACGCTCGACGTCATCAACGCGATGAAGGCGCAGAATGTGAAGATCATCATGGTCGAGCCGTACTTCGACCTCAAGACGCCGAACTCGATCGCGTCGCAGACGGGGGGGAAGGTCCTCGTGATGCCGCCGTCGGTCGGCGGCCTGCCGTCGGCGTCGGACTATTTCAAGCTGTTCGACACCGACATCGGGATGCTCATCGCCGCCATCAAGGAGACGGGAGCGAAATAGCATGGACATGACCGTCTTGCAGTTCCTCGCGGCGCCCTTCGTCGCGAGCCTCATCCTGACCGGCATCCACGCCTATCTCGGCGTCCATGTGGTCGAGCGAGGGGTCATCTTCGTGGACCTCTCGCTCGCCCAGATCGCCGCGCTCGGCGCGACGGTCTCGCTCCTGATGCCGTTCTCCGGCGGCGATCCGCACGCGCCGTCGGTGTACTGGGTCAGCCTCGCGTTCACGTTCATCGGCGCGGCGATCTTCGCGATGCTGCGCGTCAAGAGCGCGCGGATCCCGCAGGAAGCCATCATCGGCATCTGCTACGCCGTCGCCTCCGCCGCCGCGATCCTCGCGATGAGCAAAGCCACGTCGGAGTCCGAACATCTCAAGGACATGCTCGTCGGAAATATTCTCGCCGTGTCGTGGCACGAAGTCGGCAAGACCGCCATCCTCTACGGCGGCATCGGACTCTTCCATTACATCTTCCGGCGCCAGTTCCTCGCCATTTCGCAGAGCCATAACGACCCGGAGTCCACGGGCCTCAATTACCGCTTCTGGGATTTCCTGTTTTACGCGTCGTTCGGCTTCGTCGTGACCTCGTCGGTCGCGATCGCCGGCGTCCTGCTGGTGTTCTGCTACCTGATCGTCCCCTCGGTTGCGGCGATGCTGTACGCCGAGAACATCGGCCCGCGCCTGGCGATCGGATGGACGATGGGGACCATCGTCTCGGCGCTGGGCGTCTGGCTGTCGCTGCAGCTCGATCTGCCGACGGGGGCGACGATCGTCTGCACGTTCGGTCTCGTCCTGATCGTGATGGCGGCGGTCAGGCCGCTGTTCATTCGGCAGGGAGACGAAGCAGCAGCCACGGTAAGACGATCAGCAGCTCGAGGAGAAGGATAGCGAGGAACACCCAGACATGGCGAGGGGAGTGATCCGGCAGCCGAAGCTGCCGGATGCGCCGTTTCGATCTGCGGAAGACGCGGCCCGGCCTGGACGTAGCGCCTCCGCGTTCAGAACGTCACGCCGGCCTGGACCTGGAACGCCCGCGGCGTGACGAAGTGCGTTCCCGAGAACGTCGAGAGGAAGTTGTAGAGCGCTTCCTTGTTCGTCAGATTGATCACCGTGAAGCGCACGCGCACCTTGGTCCTGTCGCCGTGGAACAGATTGTCGGCGCCGAGCCCCAGATCGATCAGGTGCCGCGGCGCCACGCGCGGCGGATTGTTCACGTCGTCGGCGGTTCCTTCGGCGGGGATGCGCAGGCGCGTCGCGCCGAAGCTCGACGCGGTGCAGTCCGCGTCGGTGAGCGGGTTGTCGAGCGTGGCGGTGCGGCTTCCGCAGAAGAAGCCGATCGCGGCCTGTTGATCCGCGGTCAGCGCCAGGGCGTCCTCGAGGCTGCCGACGGCTCCGGCGACGAGACCCGAGTCGTAGCGCCACGAGAGCGCGGCCCACGCGCCGATCGGCTTGCTGAAGACGTACTGGAAATTCGCCGTGGAGTTGAACTTCTGATCGTGGTCGATCCGGAAATCGCCCGGAGGCGCCTCGAGCAGCACGCCGCCCACGCCCGGCGGCGAGAAGATGGCGTTGGTGTGCGCCATCACGACGAACGCGCTGAAACCGTGGTGCTCGACGAGATTGACGCGCCCGGTGAACCCGTCGATCTTCGAGTGGTCCCACGCCACCGGGAACGCGATGGGCGTGTTGAACAGGACGCCGAAGTCGTAGCCGTTCGTCGTGCGCTTGTTGAAGTACCCGAAGTCGACGACGACCCAGCGGCCGAGCGCCTGCTGGATGCCGAACTCCCCCTGATGGCGGCGCCCCGGCGGCGGCGCCTGGCCTTCGCCGACGAGCCCGGCCGCCGATCCGAAGCCGGCCGAGAGCAGCAGATTCTCGTTGTACGGCGTCTCGAGCGTACGGCCGTACGACGCGCGCAGGACCGTGTTCGAGCCCGGAATCGCGTACGACAGCCCGAGCCTCGGCTGCACGAGCGAATCCGAGCTGAGACCGTCGTAGTGGTCGTACCTCAGTCCGAGCTTGAACGTCGCGTTGCCGGCGGTGATGTCGTCCTGAGCGTAGACCGCCTGCTCTTTGATCGTCGTCTCGCCGTCGAAGACGAAGGGTTTTCCGCCATTCGTGAGATCGAACGGCGCAAACGTCGGATTGAAGTTGCCGTCCTCGTCGGCGAACGACGCATCCGTCGGATCGGTGATGCCGAACGAGAAATTCTCTTTGAGCCGCGTGGCGACGAACGTGCCCCCCACCTTGAAGTTGTGCGCGCCCGACGTGTACGCGACGTCGACCTTGGCCCCCATGTTCGTGAGACGTCGATTCTGCGACACCGTCGCGGGCGTGTCCGCGAACGGATCGGGACTGGGCGAGTACGTCACGCGGTCCTGACGAACGAAGCCGTTCACCGTCAGGAGCGTCTTCGTGCCGATGATGCGCGAGTAGCCCGGCGCGACGTTGAAGGTCTTGATCTCCTGATGCTGCGCCTGATCGGCCGTCTCGTAGGTATTCGGAACGTCGAACGCGGAGCGCCAGCGTGTTCGCGACGTCGGGATGAAAGTCGAGGCGGTCGAAGAACGACTGGCTGTTCCCCTGGTCGTGCAGCGCCTTGAACTCGGGCGGATCGAGGTAGCGATCCGTCCGCATGGCGCTCAGCGACAGGAAGTTCCCGACGGTGTGCGAGCCGCCGCCGATGCCGGCGTCGAAGACCGGCGCGGTGAACGATCCGTAGCCGGCGGACACCGAACCCGTCGGCTTCGGCTGGTCGAGACCGGACTTGGTGACGATGTGCACGACGAGGCTGCTCTTGTCGCCGTACTCGGCGGGCGCCACGCCGGTGATGACTTCCATCGACTGCACCGCGTCGGACGAAATCTGATTGGAATAAATCCGGCTCTGCTGATCGGTGACCGGCTGGTTGTCGATCGAGAACTGCGTCTGCGCGTGATCGCCAACGGGGTGAAAGAACGAGTTCGAGTCCGCCACGACACCGGGCGACGCCATCATGATGACCTGGTTCAGGCCCGCGGCCGTCTCGACCGGGAGTTTCGCGATCAGGCTTTGATCGACGTCGGTGTGCGCGGTCGGATCGTGCTCGAGCAGATCCTCCGCGTGCCCCGAGACCTCGACGGATTCCGTCGCGCCTCCAAGCGCCATCTGCAGGTCGAGCTCGATCGGAACGGCGGAGCGCACGTCCACGTCGCGCTCGAGCGTCTTGAATCCCTGCGCCTGAATGGAGAGATGGTAGGGATTCGGCGGCAGGTTCCGGAAGATGAACCTGCCGACCGCGTCGGTCGCCGTCGTGCGATTCAAGCCGCTGACGGGATTGGAGAGCCTGACGTCCACGGATTGCATGACCCCGCCGGTGGGGTCCTTGACGGTGCCTTGAATGGTGCCGGCGCCGCCGAGTTCCTGGGCGAACGCCGGCGCGCTGCCGGGCGCGCCGCACAGCCCGATGACGAACGAGATAGAAAGCCACACTCTGTTACGCATGCAGATCCCTCGCGGCTTCGGAGCGTACCAACGGCGTGGTGCCGCGCCGACCGGAACTCCACGAGTGGCCGTTTCCGCCCGACGAATGGGCGTCGCGAGCGCATCAGCGGGAGACGCATTCCGCCCGGATCGCTCCAAACCACTCATGGGACGAACACGACTTTGGGGCGCCCGTGAACGAGCTCCTGAACGTGGTCGGCTTGTCGGTGGGCACCGCGCTCTACGCGATGCTCCTGGCGCTCGTCGTCCGTGCGCGGCGCGATCCGGTCGAGGCCGGCCGCGCGCGTGGCGATCCGCTGCCGCTCGCGACGGCCATCCTCGGGCTCATCTGGAATCTGTGCGCGTTCTGGGTGTACGCGGTGCCCAAGCTGGGCGTCGGCGGCCCCGAATGGGTCGCGGTCTTCGGATTCAGCGCGCTCGGCCTCTTACCCGCCGTCGTTGTCCATAGCGTCGTCCGCGACGACCGCGGACGCGCGCGGCGGCCCGCGCGTACACCATTGATCTTTGCGGCGTACGTCGTCAGCGTCATCGCCGCGGCGCTCCATGTCTACGCGGCGGCGCACGGCTGGCCGGTGCCGTCGCCGACGGCGCTTCGATTGCTCACATTCAGCTTCATCGGGCTGCTGGCGCCGCTCGCGCTCGCGACACGGCGACAGCCCGGCGCGCGGCGCGCCTTGTGGGCCGTCGCGCTCGCCGCGTTCGCCGTCTCCGCGCTTCATCTCAGCCAGTTGCACGAGGTCGCCGCGGCGTGGCCGGTCGAACTGGTCGGACACCATGCGTCCATTCCGCTGGCGATGGCCATCCTGTATCAGGACTATCCGTTCGCGTTCGCGGATCTGTTTCTCAAGCGCGCGCTGCGGCTGATCGTGCTCGCCGCCGCGATCGCCGTCACGCTCTCGCTGCTGGGGATCGGCGTCGGCAGCCGCGTCGCGTTCGCGGCGCCGCAGCTCGCGTTGTTGATCGCGTTGTGGGTCGGGACCGCGCTGATCTACCCGTCGATCGATCGCGTGACGAGCTGGTTCGTGGATGCCGTCGTGCTCACGCGCCCGGACTACGTGACGCTCGAAGCGGCACTCGCGCGCCGGCTGCAGGATCACGACGACCAGTCGACAGTGCTCGACGAAGCGTGCGCGGCGCTGGCGACGGCGCTGACGGCGTCAATCGTGCGCTGGCACGAGGAAGACACGCCGAGACAGACGCCGGCGGTCTCCGGCCTCGTCGAGCTGCACGAGAGCCGGTCGGCGGCGCTGCGGCTGCCGACATCGGAGCCGCCGCATTACGTGATCGAAATCGGCGGGCTCACGGGCGGCCGGCGGTTGCTCTCGGACGACGCCGCCATGTTGACGGCGCTGGCGGTGCTGACCGCGCGTCGCATCGACGCGATTCGCCTCACCCGCGAGCGCTACACGCGCCAGATCCGCGAGCAGGAGATCTCGACGCTCGCGACCGAGGCCGAGCTGCGCGCGCTCCGCGCGCAACTCAACCCGCATTTTCTGTTCAACGCCCTGACGACGATCGGGTACCTGATTCAGGCCGCGCCCGAGCGCGCGCTCGATACCCTGATGCGTCTGACGACGATCCTCAGGGCCGTCCTGCGATCGGAAGGGGAGTTCACGACGCTCGCGCGCGAGCTGGGGGTCATCGACGCGTACCTCGCGATCGAGCGGGCGCGATTCGAGCACCGCCTCCGGGTCCGGATCGACGTCCCGTCCGAATGCCGCGAGCTGCGGATCCCGGCGCTGCTGATCCAGCCGCTCGTGGAGAATGCCGTCAAGCACGGCATCGCGCCTTCCTCGGCCGGCGGCGAAGTCACGGTGGCCGCGCGCCTGCTGAACGGCGCCGGCGCGCGCGAGCTGCGGGTCTCGGTGACGGACACGTCATCGCCCGCCGATCGAACGCCGCGCCGCCGCCGCTGGAGCCGCGGCGTGGGGCTGACCAGCGTCGAGCGGCGCCTTCACTGTCACTACGGGCCCGCCGCTCGCCTGGCCGTGCGGACACAGACGAGCGGCGCGACGGTGGTGGAGGTCTCGATTCCCGTTCCGCTCCCCGTGGCGCCACCGGTGCCCGAGCGGAGCGGCACATGACGTCGCCGCTCCGGATCGTCATCGCGGACGACGAGCGGCCGGCGCGTTCCTTTCTGGCGGCGATGCTTCGATCGTTCGACGACGCCGTCATCGTGGGCGAGGCGGCGTCGGGACGAGAGGCGGTGACGCTGATCGTGCGCGAGAAGCCGGACCTGGCGCTGCTCGATCTGCACATGCCCGAGCTCGACGGCCTCGGCGTCATCCGCGCGTTGAAGAAGGACGAAATCCCGCTGATCGCGTTCGTGACGGCCTTCGAGGAGTACGCCGTACGCGCCTTCGAATTGAACGCGGTCGATTACCTCCTCAAACCCGTGGACAAGGCGCGGCTGCGCGAGACGTTGAACCGCGCGCAGGAGCGGATCGAACGTGCCGAGCTGGAGGTCGATTACCGCCACGTGAACAAGGCCATCGTCGCTTATGAATCCGTGGTGAAGCCCGCCTCGCTCGATCGAATCCCCGTCCGTAAACGCGACGAGCTGATCTTCGTTCCCGTCGCGCAACTGGCGTCGATCGTCGCCGAGGGTGAGCTGTTGCATTTGTTCACGGTCGGCCGCGCACAGCATACGATTACGTACCGGCTCAAGGACCTCGAGCCGCGGCTGGATTCGGCGCGGTTCGTGCGGCTCGGCCGCGGGACGCTGGCGAATCTGGACGCCGTCGTGAAGGTGAACGTCATGCCGGGGGGTACGCATCTTGCTGTGCTCACGAACGGCCAGAAACTGCAAATCAGCCGCATTCAGTCACGGCGCCTGAGAAGCCGGCTGTTCAAGCTGTGAAAGGATAGCGATTGGATGATTCGGAGATCCGCGACGCTCCTGCTCGTGTGCAGCCTGGTCGCGCTGCCGCTGCTCGCTGACCTGTGCGCGGCGCGGTGCGGCGCTCATCGTGGTCAAGCGACGCCCGCCGTGTCCGGCTGTCACCAGGCAAGTTCCTCAACGTATGGACTCAGCCGATCGACGTCCACGTGCGGGCACGATCGGGACGCAGGCGTCCTGACAATCCGCCCACGCACGGATCGGCCGCGTGGCAGCATGTCGCCGCTCGCTGCGATCGCGATCCCGCTTCATCCTTATCTGCAGGTTCGCGATCCCCTGATTGATTCATCCAGCCCGCCCGGCTCTCGCGCTGCCGCACCAGCGCGATTCCTGCCTCTTCGCATCTGACGTCACCCTCTCCGTGTTCCGCTGAGCCGCCGGCGGCTGGCGCGCTCGACGTGCATTTGTGTCCGATGGAAGAGGTGTTTCGCAATGATTATCAGTCGACGTTGGCAGATTGCGTTCTATTCGTGTGCATTGTCAGTGATCGCGACGAACGCGCTCGCGCAGGCCGCACCGGGACCGTCATCGACGAACCCGGACGGGGTGGCCGGACAGCACGAGCACATGCAGATGAATATGGACACGGGATGGGCGTTCATGCAGGACGGCATCGTCTGGGCCACGGTCAATCATCAAGGCGGCGCGCGCGGAGGCGACGAGTTCGTCGTGCCGAACTGGTGGATGGGCATGGCCACGCGCGACACCGCGCGTGGCCGGTGGACGTTCACCGCGATGTTCAGCCTGGATCCCATCACGGTCGGGAAAAATGGTTATCGGGAGATCTTCCAGTCCGGCGAGGCGCTGAATGGACGGCCGCTGGTCGATCGCCAGCATCCACACGATCTGTTCATGCAGCTCGCGGCGATCTGGCGAATCCCGCTCACAGACACGACCGGCTTCACAATCGCGGGTGGACCCGCCGGTGAACCGGCGCTCGGTCCCGTGGCATTCATGCACCGCGCTTCGGCGTCGGAGAATCCCAGCGCGCCGCTCGGTCACCATACATTCGATTCGACACACATTTCCTACGGCGCGATCACCGCGGCGGTCGATCACGGCAAGTGGATCGTTGAGGGTTCGCTCTTCAACGGACGGGAACCGGATGACAACCGCTGGGACTTCGACTTCGGGCCGCTCGATTCGGTATCAACCCGCGTCTGGTTTCGTCCGAATGACGAGTGGGAGTTCCAAGCGTCCACCGGCTTTCTCAAACAGCCCGAGGAACTGGAGCCCGGGAACGTCGTCCGCACCACATTCTCAGGATCATGGTTCAAACGGCAGGACATGAACTTTACGGCCATCACCGCCGGTTACGGGTGGAACCACAAGGACGAAGGCAATCACGGGAACTTCTTCACCGAAGCGACGTGGCACGCCGGCATGAATTCCGTGTTCGGACGGTTCGAGGTCCATCAACCGGAGATCGCCGTACTGGTGACTGGTCTGGCGGAGCCGGTGCCGGCGCTCTCATCGCGCCGCGATTCAGTACTGGCCTTCACGCTGGGCGGCGTCCGAGACTTCCTGCACGCGCGAGGATTCGAACTCGGAGTCGGAGGCGATTTCTCCGTATACGGCGTACCAGACGTCCTCGAGAGTCCGGCGGCGGTTTGCGCGCGCACCACCTGCGTCGTTCCCGTCGGGTACGGTTCACGGCCGGCGTCCTTTCACGTCTTTCTGCGGCTACGCCCGCCGGCGTCGAAGGGGAGAATGTGGAATATGCGGATGTCGCAACCCATGCCGGGACATCAGATGGAAGGGATGCATCACCAATGATCCCGATGCGCGTGGGTGAGACACTGCAGGTGCGATTCAGCGGCTCAACGTGGCCGATTAGAAGACGAGTGTGAAGCCGCCGTCGGCACGAGCGTACGCTGCGATCAAACTCCACGCTGGGATGTTTCCCGCCGCTGCCGGTTCGCCGACCGGCGCGCCGCCCTTGTCGTAGAGCTGCCACAGGACGGTGCCGCCCCGGCTCCAGCCCATCCCCTCCGTCCACGCCACGAGTGTCTCGCCTCGCTTGTTCTGCGCGATCGCAGGATGTTTTCGTCCGCCGGGCGTGCCCGGCACGGCGATGGGAACTGGCGGCTCTTTCCCGGCACTCTTCACGCGCGTCCAGTAAATCTGTCCCGCCGTTTCCCATGCGGTCACGACGGTTCCTGCCGCCGCCGCAATCGAGAAGGTGCTCATGGGACAGGCTGGCACGTTCCACTCGTGCAGATCGCGAGCGGCGAAGTTGCGTCCGTAATCCCTGGAACTCAAGAGGACGGTGTCGCGATGTACGGCTTCGCGCGATGATCGGTAGAGCAGATACAACGTGCCGTCTGGAGCCGTCGCGCCCGCGGTGCCGCAACATCCGCATGCCCCGATTGCCGCGGGAGACGCCGCCTCCTCGCGATCGAACGTCTGCCCCTCATCGTCCGACCGCGCGACCCATGCGCGGCGATTCTCCTCTCCCTTTCCTCCAGGAAGCTCGCCATGCCATATCACGTACACGTGGCCGCGCAAGTCGGCGGCCACCGACCCGCCGTCGAGAGGACCCTCGAGTTGGTGCACATTGCGCTCGGGGACGAAACCGCCCTCAGCACGCGAATGCGTGTACCACATGTGCCGGCTGTTCGCGCCCGTCCACACGACGTGAACGCGTTCGTCTCGTCCGACGGCGAGCCGCGCTCCGCGGACGTTGCCTGTGGCGATTGCGGAGCCTGCCTCCGTATTCACCTGAACCGCATGCGACATGTCACCGTTTTGGTCGAAACGTGTATAGAAGACGTCACCGTGAGCGGGGGAGCCGCTGAAATACACGGCGTGCGCGACGCCGCGCTGATCGACCGCGACTGAAGGCTGAAGTGCACCTGCGGGAAGGCGGAGGATTTGTACAGGTCCCGCGGACGTCACCGACGGTGCACGCGATGCAGACGCGAACAGACTCAGGGCGCAGGCGATCAGGGCGACAGGGCGGGACGTTCTGAGCAACAACGACATCGCACGCATTTTAGCCGTTTCGGCGGAAACAGTAGCCGGGAGGCACGCATGTTGCTCTGCTGACGAACTGCCACCCGAATGACGACCGTCCGTCCTCTCACCACCTGTCTGCTTTTATTGGCCGTGTCCGCGTTTGCGGGCGATCCCGGGCAGAAAGCCGACTTCGACGAGAAGGATCTCGGCGGCGCGACGGCGCGCTTCCGCGTCATCGTCGGACGATAGAATATCAGGCGATGATCTGCCGGAACTGTGGGACCGAGATCGCCGACAAAGCGATCGTCTGCTACCGCTGCGGGACGGCGACGACCGATCCCNNNGATCCTGTCGCTCGTCATCCTCGTCGTCCTCGTCCTGCTCGCGCTGTACCTCGGCCAGGCCGGCCGCGTCGCGGGCGCGGCGCACGGCCGGATGTACGAGGCGCTCGCGATTGCGCTGGCGGTCGCGGCGGCGCTGCTCCTCATCCAGCGGATCCGCCGTCGATAGAACGCGCCGCGGTCAGCGCAGGCTGAGCGCGCTGCCGAGCGACGCCGGCCGTGGATGGTTTGCGAGCCACACGTTTCGGTAGATGGTCCCGGGAATCGACGCCGACTCGGCGCCGCTTCTGCCCGTCGGCGCGCCGAGGTACGCATAGTGCGGGTTCGGCGCGTAGATGCCCTTCGGCGACGACACGGCGTAGTTGTAGATCGTGGCGCCGGTGCCGTCCGCGGTCCCTTCCCGCACGAACAGCCGGAACTCGGGTCCCCAGGTCGCCCTCCAGAAATAGGTGATCCCCGGGTCGAGGATCTTCACCGAGTTGAGACGCACGTCGGTTGGCGGCTCGTACTTGCAGCAGACGTCGTTGCCGTACAACGCCCGGAACGTGATCGCATTCGGTGGAAAGCCCGACGAACCGCGGTATTGAATATCGACGCGATACATGTTCGTGATGAAGTCGTCCTGCCCCTGCTGCATCCCGAACACCTTCGACTTGTCTCCGGGCGCGTTCGCGCGCAGCCCCTCGACCTCCATCGAGAATTCACCGTTCGTGATCGCCTGCGGGAGGAGATACCGGACGTAGCTCGTGTTGTTGTTCAACCGGATGCCTTTGCCGGGAATGAAGTCCGTCGAGCCGATCCGATCGCCGATGGTCTCGCTGAAGATCAGCGGATCGTACAGCTCGCCCGCCTTGTTGTAGCCCACGAGCTTCGTCTTGAACGACGCGGCCGGCGACCAATCGGACTGGGCCGATCCCTGCACCAGGCGCGCACGCCAGTAGAAGCGCGTCGTCGGCTGCAGGTCCGCGTCCGGCTGGAAGGAGGTCTTGCCGCCCGTCCCTTCCGGCACGCCCGTCTTGCCGACGACGACGGCGAACCCGGCGAGCGTGGACGCGGACGCCGTGCTCGAGGCCGTGAATGCATTGTTGTCGGAGATCTGGAATTCGTACATCCGCGCGCCGTTCGGCTGATCCGACGTGCCGTTCTTCACCGTGAGCGTCGGCCGGAGATTATCCAGCTGCTCGTCGTTCGCTGGCGAGTCGGGCGTCGGCGCGGTGAGATGGGCGGTTGTGGGGGTCGGCGAGCTTGGCGATTGTTTTCCGCCGCACGCGGCGAACAGCGCGGCGACGGCCGCGACCGCAACCAGGCACAGAGTTCTTCGAGTCACGCGTTCCTCCTGCGACGTTTGGAGACGGCGCCGCGATGCGGCGCGCGCCGGGTGGATTCGAGCACGATGATGTGATGTTGACGAAGGTCGATCTCCGGCGCCCTGCGCGCCTTTTTCAGGATGCCGGCGATCGACTCGAAGACCCGCGCGTCCTCGGCCGTCAGCCGGTGATCCTCGAGCGCGTCCTGAATCGTCAGCTCGAGCCCGGCGGGGGATACGGACTCGTCGAAGGAGATGAGCGCCCGTCCGTCCGACAGCGGCACGAGCAGGATGCCGGTGCGCGTTTCGAGCGTGCGGCTCGGGTTCACCACGATGACGGCGCGCCGCCCGAAGGTGGCCAGTTCCGCCGGCGGATGCGGCTTCTTCGCCATCTCCGGCTGCATCAGCCGGACGACGGCGCGGCTCAAATCGTGGTCGATGCCGCCGAGCGCCGCGAGAACGTCCTCGGGCAGCGTCAGCGTGACGGCGCGTGCGGGCGAACCGAACTTGCGCGGCCGCCCGCGGCGCGGGGCCAGGTCGAGAGACTCCGGCATTTCCTGATTTCCAGTAATTATCCACACTATTTGGCGATTTTCAATTAGAAAATCGCCGGGCGACTCTGCGCCCCGCTCGGGCCGCAGGCGCTTTTCCGTCTTCCGTCTTCCGTCGTCCCTCTTTTGTCTTTTGATAAACTCCCTCCGTGCCCGACGCTCGTCTCGAAGTGACCGACGCACTCGGCCGCCGGATCGTCCCTATCTCGAAGGGCATGTTCGGGATCGGCCGCCGCGAGACCAACGACCTGCGCCTCGCCGGGAGCGAGGTGTCGCGCGACCACGCGGAGATCGAGGTAACGGCGAGCAGGTGAACGAGCAGCCGCTCACGCACGGCGACCGCATCCGCCTGGGACGGAGCGGCGGCGCGGAGATGGTGTTCCTGCTCGCGGATTCGGCGCCGGCGGTCGATCGCGCGACCACGACGGCGGTCGGCGACCTGCGGCAGATCGCGGCGCTGCTCGACGGCCTGCGCGCGCTCGGCAGCGGACGCGTGCTCGACGACGTCCTCGCGCTCGTGCTCGACTCCGCGATCGAGGTGAGCGGCGCCGAACGCGGCTTCATCATGCTCGCGAACGCGGACGGGGAGCTGGAGTTCAAGCTCGCGCGCGCGCAACGGCGTCAGACGCTGCCGGGCAACACCTTCGCCACGAGCCGCAAGATTCCCGAGGAAGTCTTCCGCACGGGCGAGCCGCGGACCGTTGCCGATCTCCTGGACGGCGAATTGGCCAACGTCCACATGCGCACCGTGCAACTCGGCATCCGCAACGTCCTGTGCGTGCCCCTGAAGCTCGTGCGCTACCTGGACAAGGCGGACTCGGCCGCGGAGGAACGCCGCATCGGCGTCCTGTATCTCGACAGCCGCGAGAAAGGGACGCTGCTCTCCACTTCCACGAGCGCCGCCCTCGAGACGCTGGCCACCGAAGCTGCCGTCGCCATCGAGAACGCGCGCCTCTATCGCGAGACGATGGAGAAGGCGCGGATGGAGCAGGAGATGCGGATCGCCGCCGAGATCCAGCAGGCGCTGCTGCCGAAGGGCGGACGCGTGGGCCCGTTCTTCCGCGCCGCCGCCGCCTCGCTGCCGTGCCGCTCCATCGGGGGCGACTTCTTCGACTACGTCGATCTGCCGAACGGCGCCTTCGGGTTCGCGCTGGGCGACGTCGCGGGGAAAGGTCCGCCGGCGGCGCTGCTCAGCGCGATGATGCAAGGCATCTTCGCGGCGCAGGCGGCGTCGAGCGACGCGCCCGCGAAGACGATCGCGCGCGTGAACATCGCGCTGTACCGTCGCGGCATCGAGTCCCGGTTCGTCACCCTGATGTACGGCGCGCTCGAGCCGGACGGGCAACTGACGTACTGCAACGCGGGCCACAACCCGCCGCTCGTCGTCGGCAAGAGCGGCGTCCGGCATCTGGATGTCGGCGGACCGATCGTCGGGCTGTTCGAGGGGGCGACGTTCCGCGAGGACTGCGTGACCCTCGTGCCCGGGGACTGGCTGATCGTGTTCAGCGACGGCGTGTCGGAAGCGATGTCGCTGACGAACGACGAGTACGGCGAAGAGCGGATCCTGCAGACGGTGGAGAAACACCTGACCGCGGAGCCGCCCGAGATGCTGCAGGCGATCTTCACCGACGTGCGCGCGTTCACGAAGGGGGCCGCGCAGAGCGACGACATCACCGCGCTCGTCCTGCGCTACGGCGGATGACGCCGCTCTCGCGCACCGAGCGCCGCCTGCTCGTGATGTGGCTCGTCGTCGCGTTCATCGTGTGGAACGGCGTCTGGGACATCATTTTCGACGTCGGCGTTCGCGGCTACCTGCTCGAGACCGCGCTCGCCTACGCGAAGATGGGTCAGGGGGTCGACGTCCACGTCGCGATGCGCCGCACGTTGTTCGACGCGCTCTGGAAATCGACCGCGTGGGCGCTGTTTGTACTCGTCGTAGGGCTCTGGACTGTGGAAGCCCTGCGCCGAAATAGTGCTAACGGTGCTAATGGTGCTGGTGGTGCTAAGGGTGCTGGTGCTAAAGATGCTGGCGGTGCTAACGGTGCGGTGCAGCGCTTCGAGCACTCTTGAGCGTCAAACGCCTTTGCACACTTTGCACTCTTTGCACCCTTAGCACCCTTAGCACCAGCACCGTTAGCACCACTAGCACCCTTAGCACCCTTAGCACCTCACCATTCACCGCAATGCATCCCCTGATCTACGACTGGAATCGGACCACCGAAACACCCCGGCCGTCTGTGATGCTGGACGATGAGACGCTGCGCGATGGGCTGCAGTCGCCCTCGGTGCGGTGTCCGTCGATCGACGAGAAGCTGCGGATCCTGCACCTGATGGATGGGCTGGGGATCGACACCGCGGACCTCGGCCTGCCCGGCGCCGGCCCGCACGTCGTCCGCGACGTGGAGCGGCTGGCGCGCGAGATCGTCGACGGGCGGCTCCGAATCCAGGCGAACTGCGCCGCGCGGACCGTCATTGCCGACATCAAGCCGATCGTGGAAGTCTCGCAGCGCGTGGGCCTGCCGATCGAGTGCGGCACCTTCATCGGGTCGAGCCCGCTGCGGCAGTACGCGGAGGGCTGGTCGCTGGATCAGTTGTTGAAGCTGACGGAGGACGCGATCGCGTTCGCGGTGGGAGAGAACCTGCCGGTCATGTACGTGACGGAAGACACGACGCGCGCCGATCCCGACACGCTGCGCGCGCTGTACTCGACCGCGATCCGTGCCGGGGCCAAACGCGTCTGCATCGCGGACACCGTCGGGCACGCCACGCCGGCCGGAGCCGCAGCGGTCGTGAGGTTCGTCGCGACGATCGTCGAGGAGTGCGGCGGCGGGATTGGCATCGACTGGCACGGGCATCGCGACCGCGACCTCGCGATCGCGAACACGATCGCGGCGCTCGACGCCGGGGCGACGCGGCTGCACGGCGCGGCGATCGGCATCGGCGAGCGCGTGGGCAACACGCCGATGGACGCGCTGCTCGTGAACCTCGTGTTGATGGGATACATCGAGCGGGATCTGTCGGCGCTGTGCGAGTACTGCGAAGCGGTCTCCGCCGCGACCGGCGTGCCGATTCCGCCGAACTATCCGATCGCGGGGCGCGACGCGTTCCGCACCGCGACCGGCGTGCACGCCGCCGCCGTCATCAAAGCGTTCCGCAAGAAGGACGCCGGGCTGATCGACGCCGTCTATTCCGGCGTCCCCGCCAGCCTGGTCGCCCGCGAGCAGCAGATCGACGTCGGCCCGATGTCCGGCAAGTCGAACGTCGTCTTCTGGCTGGAGCGGCGCGGGATCGCCGCGAGCGACGCGTTGGTCGACCGGATATTCGCGAAGGCCAAGGGCTCGGCGACGGTGCTCACGGAGCAGAAGGCAGAAGGCAGAAGGCAGAAGGCAGAAGGCAGAAGGCAGAAGGCAGAAGGCAGAAGGCAGAAGGCCAGCTACTGTGGCCGACCCGCAGGGCGATCGCCGCGGCGGTCAGCCGGCCAGGGCGTGAAACCGCGAATGTGGCCAGGAACCACGCGCAATTGACTCGGGGCGAGAGTCGGGGCGTATGCTGACGCCGGCCTCTTGCCGAGCTCGCACGTCGACGATGGACACCAAAGCCCACTGGGAGCGAGTGTACTCGACCAAACAGAGCCACGAGGTGAGCTGGTTTCAAGCGATTCCTGCTCCGTCGCTCGCCCTGCTGGAGCGCGCCGGTATCAGTCAGCACACCTGAATCATCGATGTCGGGGGCGGAGATTCCCGCCTCGTCGATCACCTGCTCGACCGGGGCCTGACGTGCGTCACGGTGCTCGATGTATCGTCGGCAGCCCTGTCACGCGCGCGGGCGCGTCTCGGGCCACGAGCGGCGTCGGCGAACTGGATCGAAACGGACGTCACCGGTGAGTGGGAGGTGCCGCCCGTGGACGTGTGGCACGACCGCGCAGTCTTCCATTTCCTTACCGCCGCTGAGCAGCGCGACGCGTACGTTGCTCACCTTCGACGCGCCCTGAAGCCCGGTGGCACCGCAATCATCGCGACGTTTGCACTCGATGGACCGACGAAGTGCAGCGGCCTGCCGGTGGAACGGTACTCTCCGGCAGCTGTCGCGGCGCTGCTCGGGCCGGAATTCGAGATCACCGAAGCCATCGACGATTCCCATCGAACACCCGCCGGAGGTCGGCAGTCGTTCTCATACGGACGCTTCATTCGGAGGTGACGCGTGGCGTTGACCTCCGCTCGGACTCCCGCTATCGCTCAGCTCCGTACCGCCGGAGGATCGATTCAGTCGCGTCGCGCAGGCCGACCATCATCAGCGCCAGGAACGGTCGACGTGCGGAAGCTCCGGGCTTCATGTCCGTATCCCCGTCAGGTTGGCGCCGATCACGCCGTACTTCTGGGCGGTAGCCTGCTTCGACGTGCCGCGGAAGCAATCGTACCGCTGCGTCACGGCAACATCACGGAATCCTGCGGCGACGAACGCTCCGATGAGCTCTGCTTCCAGCAGAGCGCCAGCGATTCAACCAGTCCAGAGGTCGATGTCGCGTCGGACCGTGTCGGATAGTTCCATGCCGGTCACGATGTCCGCGATCTGCAGACGACCGCCCGGTCTGAGCACCCGCGCGATTTCTGCAAACGCCCGCTCCTTCTCCGGTACGAGGTTCAGCACGCCGTTCGAAATGACGACATCGACTGACCGATCGTCGAGCGGCAAACGCGTCGCGTCACCATCCAGGACTTCGACATGCATCAGCCCGCATTGCCGTGCTCCGGCTCGCGCGCGTTCGCGCATGGCCGCCGTCATATCGACGCCGATGGCCCGGCCCATCGGGCCGACGTGCCGGGCAGCCAGCAGAAGGTCCGTCCCGCCGCCGGAGCCGATGTCCAGCACGGTCGATCCGGGACTGAGTGGACCCGCCGCATGCGGATTGCCGACGCCGGCAAAGCACTGGGTCACATCAGGTGGCAGCTCCGCGAGTTCGCCGGCGTCGTACCCGAGCCAGCCTGCCGCGTACTCAGGACCTCGATGGAAGTGGAACGAACCGTCGGGCGTAGACGCGACGCGAGCGTACATTTCCTGCACTTCGCGGCGTAGCTTGAGGCTGTCGAGATCGACGGGACACGCGAGTGCCATGCGCCCTCCTGTCCCGCCGAGGGTAGGCGGCGCTCGGTCCGTCGTCAAGCGAAATGCGTCGCCCGGTTTAGCCTATTTGCTCTTATCTACAGGGTTACCGTCAGCCACCCATTTTTCGTATCCACCGGCTACCGCCCACACCTGCGAGAGTCCCCGCCGCCGCAACTCGAGCGCCGCACGGGCACTCGTCTGTTCGGCCGGTCAACTGCAATATGTGACGATCGACTTCCTCTTCGCCCGGAGTTCTTCGACGTGCGATCCCACTGTCGAGAGAGGAATCCACAACGCACCTGGCACGTGACCCGCCGTAAACTCGCTTTCGCCCCGAACGTCAACGACGACAATGGTGCCTGCCGCACGACGCTTCTTGAATGTCTCGAAAGCCATCCGCAAATCCGGATTGGTGATGGCGTTCTCGTCGTCGGCCGGTTCCGCCGCAACGGCTGTCGGTCTTTTCGGCGGGATGGGACAGGTGCCTTCCGGCGCCGATGAAGGATCCGCGACCGCCACAAGCAGCCACTCGATGGCATCCGTACGTGTCGCGAAAGGATCTTCCAAACGCTGGATCCGGAATCCTGAGTCTCGTGTGTCCTGTTCGACAAACCGCGCCGCGATTTCGTGGACGGCGACTTGTTGCTCGCGTGACTGTTGCCGGCGCTTCTCGGAGATGGGCTCGACGATGACGAGTCGGCCGTTGGGCTTGAGGGCGGCCCTGAGGGATCGAAGCATCGACTGGTACTCGCGCATTTCGTGATACGCATTCACAATCACCGCGGCGTCGAGTGACGCGGGTGTCAAGTGCGGATTGTCGACGTCGCCCTTCACGATCTCGACGTTCGTCAATCCTTCCTGATCCATGCGCGAACGCAGGCGCTCCACTTCCTGCGCGCTCACGTCGACGGCCATGACTCGACCTGTGGCACCGACCGCGCGCGCCAGCCGCACCGTGAGAAATCCTCCGCCGGCACCAACGTCCGCGACCACCGCTCCGGGGTGAACCGCCATGGCTTCGAGGATGTCTGGCACGCGCTGCCAGGTTTCGCGCGCGGCCTCTTCCCGCTGAACGGCCTCGCGTTGCGGGGTTTGACGAGCAGTCGCATGGGGAACCAGAGTGAGCGCAAGAATGAGCACCAGTCGGGATTTGCCCGGTTCGACCATCATGCCTCCAACGAAGGGACGGTAACCTGTGGGAGACCGCGATAGGTGGACCCTCCGCAAGATTCATGTCAGGAATTGGCGAACTTCACAGCTTTCTGACATTCCCCTGACAAACGCGTGACCCTGGGCCCGGGCGCGGCGCCGTAAAATGAGGCATGGCCAGCCGGCCGTCAGGCTCCGCGCTCATTGTGCTGCTCCTCTTGTCCACGCTCACGATCGCAGGAGCGCTGGCGTATCAGGCGCAGCAGGCCGCACGCTCGCATCGCGAGACCGCCGAGAATGTGCTGCGCGATTACGCGACATTTGCCAGCTGGGAGCTCGCGCGCGTGGTCCGGCGCGAGCTGAACGACACGCTCGGCGCCCAGCTCGCGCGTTTGTCGACCAGCTGCCGCGACGGCGCCGCTCTGCCGGATCTGAAGCAGCTGCTCAGGGTACAGGACGGTTGAAAGGGGAATCTCGCTGCGGTTCGCAGCGTGTTCACCGCTTCACTCAACGGTGCTGACCTCGTCGCGAACGGGAGTCCGCTCCCTGAACGCGTGCCTTACGTATTGGCAGACGCCCTCAAACGCGTCGCGCGAGGACAGCTTCGAACCGATTGCCCCCTGCTTCGAATCGACGCAGATGGCGGGAAGACGTACGTGCTGGCGTGGAGGGTTCCCGGCCAAACACGCAACGGTGCTCAACGTCTCCTGGGTTTCGTGGCCGATCCCGCGCTTCTGTCCGACACCTTCGTGAGGATACTCAAGGAATCGCCGCTGTTGCCCCCGACGCTCGACGTTCAGCCGCAACAGCTGTTGAGCGTTCGCGTTTCCAGTGACGAGGGACGCCAGGTGTTTGCGTCCTCAACGGCGTGGTCGCAATACGAGAGCGCGACGACGCTCGAGCCCGAGCTGGGTGGTTTACGCTTGAGCGTTGCCCTTCAGCCGGCCGCAGCGCAACGTCTCATTATCGGAGGTCTTCCGCGCAATCGGGTTCCGTTGCTCGTGGGACTGCTCATTCTGACTACAGGGCTGGTGATTGTCGCTGTCTTTCAGCTGCGGCGCGAACGTGAACTGGTGCGTCTGCGCGCAGACTTCATTTCGAGCGTGTCGCACGAGCTGCGGACGCCCGTGGCACAGATTCGAATGTTCGGTGAGACGCTGCTCCTCGATCGGGTACGCTCGTCCGACGAGCGTCGCCGGTCTCTCGCCATCATCGTACAGGAGTCTCAGCGACTGACGCAGCTCATCGAAAACGTGCTGCAGTACTCCCGGATGGACCATGGGCCTTCGCGCCTCTCGATCAGCCCTGCACGTTTGGATGTCGTGCTCCATGAGATTCTCGACAGCTTCGAACCCCTTGCGCGATCGAAGCGAACGTCCATCCACAGACGCATCGAACACGCGATGGTCGTGCCGGTTGATGCCGGTGCCGTGCGGCAGATCGTGCTCAATCTCCTCGATAACGCGTTGAAGTACGGACCCGCTGGTCAGACGGTCACGGTCACCTCTCGCTGCGACCGAGGCGAGGCCGTGATCGCGATCGAGGACGAAGGCCCTGGCGTGCTTCTCACGGATGCGCGGATCTGGGAGCCCTTCTATCGAGTTGCCGGGGGCGGCGAGGCAACCGGTGGCGCGGGCCTTGGCCTCGCGATCGTCAAGCAGCTCGTCGATCTGCACCGAGGACGTGTCCGTGTGGAACGCGGGTCAATCGGCGCGCGCTTCATCGTCGAGCTCCCGGATGCAAGCCATGCAAACGTCGAACTCGAATCGCCACGCCCCGCTTCCATTGGAGCGTAGCGTGTCCGTATCGGCTCGGGCGCGAATCCTCGTCATCGAAGATAACGAGGATCTCGCGTACGGCTTGCGCAATAACCTGGAAATCGAGGGCTATGGCGTCGAAATCGCAGCAGATGGCGAACGAGGTCTGCACCGGGCGCGCGAGCTGTCGCCCGACATCATCGTGCTCGATCTCATGCTGCCGCAGCTCGACGGGTATCGCGTCCTTCGACAGTTGCGTGAGGAAGGACTCAGCATGCCAGTGCTGATCCTGACCGCACGCACCGAGGAAGCCGACAAGGTGCGCGGTTTCAGGCTGGGAGCGGATGACTACGTCACGAAACCGTTCGGCATTCTCGAATTGATGGCTCGCGTAGAAGCGCTCTTGCGTCGCAGCGGCGTTGCTTCCCCATTGATGTCAACAGCGCAACCGGCTTTCGGCGACGTCCGGGTCGACGTTGCCGCACGGACGGTCAGGAAAGCTGGCCGGGAAATCCTCCTGACGCCGATGGAGTTCAATCTGTTGGTCGTGCTTCTCAACCGACGAGGCGCAGTCGTCTCGCGACTGCAATTATTGAAAGAAGTCTGGGGTCATACGGCAGGCGTGCTCACGCGGACCGTTGACACCCACGTCGCTGAATTGCGGCGGAAACTGGAAGACGACCCTTCGCGACCTCGACACATTCTGACCGCTCGCAAGGCAGGCTATCGGCTTCGATACGAAAAGGAGTGACACGTCCAGCTCCCGATCGGTGTGGCTACGGCGTTCGCGCGCGATTCTCGATCGCCGGGAGCGCGGCGATGAGCACGTCGCCGACCGCCTGCAGGCTGCCGGCGCCGACGCGGTCCAGCCGATCCTCGGCCCGGTGCCACGCTGAATAGTCGAGATCGATGATATCGACCGCGGGGATGCCGACCTCGAGGAACTCGAGATGGTCGTCCTCGACGGTCGTCGTGTCCTCGACGAATTCGGACCGCTTCAGGCGGCGCGCGGCCGACCAGATCGCGTCGGTCAGCCAGGGCGTCGAGTTCGCCTCGCGCCGGATGTCGAGGTCGCGATCGCCGATCATGTCGACGAGGATGAGCGCGCGGATGTCCTTCGCCGTCCCGTTCTTCCTGGCCTGCTGCGCGTAATAGCGACTGCCGTAGGTGTGGTCCGTGCCTTGCCACTCGCCGGTGGCCTCCTCGCCGTCGAGGAAGAGCAGCTCGATCGGGAGGGGGTTCTGCCGGCCCTTCAGCGCGCGCGCGAGCTCGAGCAGAAACGCCGCGCTCGAGCCGCCGTCGTTCGCGCCGACGAAGGGGAATTCGTGAAACAGCTTCGTGTCGTAGTGGCCCGCGATCACGAGACGGCCGCGTCCCGCCGGTCCCGGCAGCGTCGCCCGCACGTTCACCATGTGAATCGTGCCGATCGGGGTGTCGGCGTCGAACGGCTGCTCTTCCGCCTTGAGGCCCGCCGCGGCGAGCTGCTTCGCGATGTACGCGCGCGTCTGCCGCAGCGCCGCGGATCCGGCCGGCCGCGGGCCGAGCGCCACCATCTGGCGCACGTCCTCGTAGGCGCGTCCGCCGTCAAAGGCCACGGACCGTGACTGCGCGGCGACGATCACCGACAAAACCATCGCCACCGACAACGCGGTCCACGCCACGGATGACACAGCTTCCTTGGCCACGGATGGATACAGCTTCATTAGCCACGGATGACACGGAATACACGGATCCTTGTTTTGAGTCTTATATCCGTGACATCCGTGTGATCCGTGGCTAGAGGATCCGTGTGGTCCGTGGCCAAAAGACTTGTGCGGTCCGTGGCCAAGAGACTTGTGTGGTCCGTGGCGCCCGCTCACTTGCGTTTCTCCCGCGGCACATAGTCGCGCTTCGCCTGGCCGACGTAGATCTGGCGCGGGCGCGCGATCTTCTGGTCGCCGTCGAGCAGCATCTCTTCCCACTGCGCAATCCACCCCGCCGTCCGCGGAATGGCGAACAGGACGGGGAACATGTCCACCGGAAATCCCATCGCCTGATAGATGAGCCCCGAGTAGAAGTCGACGTTCGGATACAGTTTGCGCGTGACGAAGTA
>QHWR01000363.1:0-3838 GCA_003223835.1 Acidobacteriota bacterium
AGACCGTGACGTCGTTCAGCCTCAGCAACCGCGTCGCGATCGTGACGGGGACCAGCCGCGGGCTGGGCCAGGTGTTCGCGCGGGCGCTCGCGCGCGCCGGGGCGGACCTCGTCGTCACGAGCCGCAGCGTCGAGAGTGTGCGCCCGTTCGCCGCCGAGATCGAGGCGCTCGGCCGTCGCGCGGTTCCGCTTGCGCTCGACGTGCGCGACGAAGCGAGCATCCGCGCGATGGCGGACGCGGCGCAGCAGGCGTTCGGTCGAATCGACGTCCTCGTGAACAACGCCGGGTGCAACGTCCGGAAGAAGGCGGTGGACGTCACGTGGGACGACTGGAACCTCGTGCTCGACACCAACCTGCGCGGCGCGTTCTTCGTCGCCCAGGCGGTCGCGCGGCACATGATCCCGCGCGGCTACGGCCGCATCGTCAACATCGGGTCGGTGACGTCGGTGTTCGGGTACGCCGGGCTCGGTCCGTATGGCGCGAGCCGCGGCGGGATCCGGCAATTGACGATGAGCCTCGCGGACGATTTCGGCGCGCACGGCATCACGGTGAACTGCCTCGCGCCCGGATGGTTCAAGACGGCGCAGAATGCCGTCATGTACGAGGATGCCGAGTGGGTGTCGTACCTCGTCGAGCGGATTCCGCTGAAGCGTCCCGGCCGCCCCGAAGATCTCGAGGGCGCCGTCGTGTTCCTCGCCTCCGATGCGAGCGCCTACGTGACCGGCCAGCTCCTGCTCGTGGACGGCGGGATCTCGACCGGCGCGATGCGGGCTCTCCCAACGGCAACATCCAGCGGCCCTCAGCGGCCAAAGAAGGTGACGTCATGAAACGTGGATGGCTCGTGATCGGGATGGCGCTGGCGCTCGCAACCGCGGTCGTCCCGCAGCAGACTGAAATGACGGCCGCCGCGAAAGCGCTGATGTCGATGCTGGAGCCCGAGCAACTCAAGAAGATCCAGTTGCCGTTCGATTCCGACGAGCGGTTCAACTGGTACTACATCCCGCGAGAGCGGCAGGGATTGCCGCTGAAGCAGATGACCGAGCGGCAGCGCACCGCGGCGTTCCTGCTGCTGCACGTCGGGCTCAGCCCGAAGGGCTACAACAAAGCGGAGAGCATCCGCAGCCTGGAAATCGTCCTGCACGAGATCGAGCAGGCCGCGCGGCGGGATCCCGAGTTGTACTACTTCACCATCTTCGGCGACCCGTCGGACCGCGGCACGTGGGGATGGCGCTACGAAGGGCATCACATCTCGCAGCACTGGACGGTCGTCAACGGCGCCGCCGTGTCGACGACGCCCGCGTTCTTCGGCGCAAACCCGGCGGAAGTCCAGAGCGGCGCGCGAAAGGGGTTCCGCGCGCTCCCCGCGGAAGAGGATCTCGGGCGCGCGCTGCTCGATTCGCTCGACGGCCCCCAGCGCCAGCAGGCGATCATCAACGTGACGTCGCCGAACGACATCGTCACGACCAACGCGCGCAAGGCGGCGATCGAGGGGAACGCGGGCCTGCCGGCGCAATCCATGACGAAAGCGCAGCAGGGACTGCTGATGAGCCTTGTCGAGAATTACGCGACCTCCGCCCCGGACGCGCTCGCCGCCGCGCGGCTTGCCAAGGTCCGCGCCGAAGGGCTCGCGGACATTCACTTCGCCTGGATGGGATCCACGAAGCCCGGACTCGACCAGGGGCACTACTACCGCATCCAGGGGAAGCAGTTCCTCATCGAGTACGACGACACGCAGGATCACGCCAACCATCAGCACACGGTGTGGCGCGATTTCGACGGAGATTTCGGCCTCGACGTGCTCGCGAAGCACTACGAGAAAGACCATGCGCGGCGGTAGATGCCGACTGCCCGTTGCGTGCGCGGTCGTCCTGTCGGCGTTTCAGACGCTGCCGCCGAAAGTTCGCTCGACCCTCGATGCGAAATTCCCCGGATGGACCCTGACCCCGCTCATGCAACCGGTCAGGGAAGCGTTGCTCGCGCGCGCGCCTGGCGCGGACGCGAACATCATCTCAGGCGATTTCGACGGGAACGGGCGGCAGGACTATGCGGTTCTGCTCGAGCACTCGACACCGGAGATCGACGAGACGGTCGCGCTCCTCGCCAGCGGAAAAGGGTTCGACGTCGTGTCGCTGCAGAAGTTTCCGCCCGACCGGCGCCGGTACTTGACGCTCGAGAAGAAGGGGACGCACGGGAATCCGCACGATGCAATCGCCATCTGGCTCGTCGGCGCCGGCGGCGAGATCTACACGTATCAGAACGGACGGTTCACGTCGGCCGCGCTGAAGGAACAGGCGTCAATGGATCTCCGGATCCGCGATCGGCGCGGTGCCCTCGAGGAAATCGAAATCGCAGCCGCGATTGGCTTGCGTGACGTGCGCGGCGTACATGCGGCCGAACCCGCGCGGGTACTGAATCTCGCGTGGCGTCCACCGGGCGCGGCGGCGCGACAGCTCTTCTTCTGATACGCGCAGCGTGACGCGGCGTTCGGGAACGTCCAGCTCGATGACGTCGCCGTCGCCGACGAGCGCGAGCGGTCCGCCGACTAACGACTCGGGCGCGACGTGCAGCACGCACGCGCCGTACGCCGTGCCGTTCATCCGCGCGTCCGAAATCCTCACCATGTCCCGCACGCCCGCGGCGAGCAGCTTCTTCGGGATCGGGAGCATGCCACATGCGGTCACCGGAAGCGACGGGTCATCGATCCGCGCGGCAAGATCGTTGTAGTCGCGGAAGACAACCGCTGGCCCCGCGTGCTGCAAGAGACGACGTTCGGCCGCCGTATGCTTGATGACGGCGCCGTCCGGCGCGAGATTGCCGCGCAGCACGGCGACGCCTCCCTCGGGCCCGAGCGGCCGCTCGCGCGGCGCGATCACCTCGTCGTTGGACACGATCGCGCCGTCGATGTGCTCGCCGAGCGTCCGGCCGCTCACCGTCACGCACTCGGTGTGCAGCAGATCGCGCAGACGGCGCAGCACGCCGGGCAGCCCGCCGGCATAGAAGAAATCTTCCATCAGGAACCGGCCCGACGGCCGGATGTTGGCCAGGAACGGCGTCCGGCGCGACAGCGCGTCGAAGCGATCGAGGTCCAGACACGCGCCCGCGCGTCCGGCCATCGCGATGAGATGAATGATCGCGTTCGTCGATCCGCCGAGGGCCATCGCCGCGGTCACCGCGTTCTCGAACGCCGCCGTCGTCAGGATGTCGCGCGGCCTCAGATCCTCCCAGACCATCTCGACGATGCGGCGTCCCGCGGCGACGGCCATGCGCGGGTGCGCGGAATCGGCGGCGGGGATTGATGACGCGCCGGGCAACGTCATGCCGAGCGCATCGACCGCCGACGCCATCGTCGACGCGGTGCCCATCGTCATGCAGGTGCCGAACGAACGAGCGATCCCGTCCTCCATTTCGCGCCACGCGCACTCGTCGATCGTTCCCGCGCGGCGTTCCGTCCAGTATTTCCAGACGTCGGTACCCGACCCGAGCGTTTGCCCACGCCAGTTGCCGCGCAGCATCGGGCCGGCGGGGACGAAGATCGCCGGGAGGTTCGCGCTCGTCGCGCCCATGATCAGCGCCGGGACGGTCTTGTCGCAGCCGCCCATGAGGACGACGCCGTCGGCGGGGTAGGAGCGGAGCGCCTCCTCGGCGTCCATCGCGAGGAGATTGCGATAGAGCATCGTGCTCGGCTTCATGAACGTTTCGCCGAGCGTGAGCACCGGAATCTCCATCGGGAACCCGCCGGCCTGCCAGACGCCGCGTTTGACTTCCTCCGCGCGCAGACGGAAGTGCGCGTGGCACGGGTTGGCGTCGCTCCACGTGTTCAGGATCGCGATGACAGGCC
>QHWR01000363.1:3918-5496 GCA_003223835.1 Acidobacteriota bacterium
AGCTGCTGCAGTTGCGGCGCGCCGAGCGGTGACACGTACGGCGGGATCGGGCCTGTTCGCGCGATGCCGGCCAGCTCCACCGCGTGGTGCAGCACGCGCGCCGGGCCCCACGCGTCGCGCAGGTCCTCGAGCGGCATGAACTCCTCGCGAATCGCCTCCGCCTCGTCCCAGTCGCCGCGGCCGCACGCGGCGAAGAGATCGCTGCAGCGTTGCGGCGCCACGCATCCGGATCCGGTCGTCAGGCCGCCGAGACGGGAATCGCGCAGGTGGACGACCGCCGGGCGCTCGCCCATGCCGCTGACGACACGGCGTCGATCGACGCGGCGCAGCAGGCCGTCGAGATACGCGTCGTGTCCCGGGTCGTCGCGGACGACGGCGTACTTGATGCTCACCGCGACGCCGTCGTCGATCAGCCGCGCGACGGCGTCGAGCCCCTGCTCTCGATCGGACCCGAACGCGTCTTCGGACTTCAAATACAGGATGAGCGGCAGACCGGCGATCGCGGCGACCTCTCGCAGGCCGGCCTCGAGGCCGCGCGCGTCGCGCGGGTCGCTGCACGGCAGCATCATGGCGGCGCGGAAGCGGTATCGCTTCAGCAGGCACGCCTGGTCCATCGCGCGGCCGAAGGACGGTCCGATGCTTGGAATCGCCCACCGCGGCGGCGCGAACCCGGACAACCACTCGAGCAGCGCCGCGTATTCATCGAGCGTGACGTGGTACAGGAACGCGTTGCCGCCGTAGAGGTAGCGTGTGACGCCGCCCTCCTCGATGTGCTGCGCCACGCGTTCGGCGGCATCGAGGTCGAGCGTGCGGCGTGAGTCCGCCTTGCGCGGCAGCGGCGGGACCGCGTATACGCCGGCCAGATCGTCCAGGATCGTCTTCGCCATCGGGTCCCGAAACTCCTCTGTTGAACATCAGAGGATATCGCAAAGAAGGCCGCGCGTTATCATGCGGAGCGTTCGGCCGACACGAGAAGTTGCCCCCGGCGCGGCGTTGCGCCGGCACAATCGATGAAGAACGTGTTTTACATCGATGATCTCGACGGACCACGGTTCGAGCTGGCGGTTGGCCAGCTCGAAACTGGATCCGGCTTCGTCTTCCGTTTCGTGTGGTTCCGCAAGGAGGACGGCCGTCTCGAATGCGAAGCCATCAGCCCTTACGCGACGATGGACCTGACGACCGACGGTGCGGCGGAGCTGATCGAGCACGCACAAGCCACCTTGCGCGTCCTCCAAACGGCAAGCGAGTCGTTTCGGCGCGCCACACGCAATATGAAACCAGGATTCTCGGTCATCATTGACGACGCGATGGGCACCGTGCGGATATTCGAACTGACGGACGGGGCGATCAGGAAGCTGTAAACAGCCGCTACTTCGCTATCTCCTCCGGGATCCCCAATCCCGGGCCGCCAATCTCGGCGGTGCGTACGTACCCGTCGCGAACGTGGAAGATGCCCGGGAAGCGCGACTCCCATGGCGCGTTGGCGGCCGGAACGTACTGCCGCGCGTTGGCTTCGATCCCGGCGATGGCCGGCACGTGGGCGGCGATGCCGACGGAGTGAATCAGCGAGGCGCCGGG
>QHWR01000366.1:0-2606 GCA_003223835.1 Acidobacteriota bacterium
GCTTCATCGTCGTCGGCCTCGACTCGCGCGCGGTGCCGGGCATGGGGAAGCGATCGCTCGACAGCATCTACCTGAAGCTCGGGCAGGTCGAGATGGACGACATGGCGGAAGGCATCAGGGCGCTGTGGAATCGTCGCTACATCGACAAGAACCGCGTCGGAATCCACGGCACGTCGTACGGGGGCTACACCGCGGTGATGGAGCTGGTGCGGCATCCCGACGTGTTTGCCGCGGCGGCCGCCTCGTCGCCTCCGACCGACTGGCGCAACTACGACACGATCTACACCGAACGTTACATGTGGATTCCTGAGGAGAACCTGGCGGGCTACGACGCCGGATCGGCGATGACGTACGCGGACAAGATGAAAGGTCGCCTGCTGTTGTATTACGGCACTGCCGACAACAACGTGCACCCGTCGAACTCGCTGCAGCTGATTCACAAGCTGCAGCAGCTCGGCAAGAGTGTCGACCTGCAGATCGGACCGGACCTCGGCCACTCGGCCGTGAACCAGCAGCGCATGATGGAGTTCTTCATCGAGAACCTGGTCATGATCGAGGACCGGGGATCGAGGACCGACGACCGCGCCTCGGCCAACGGTCCTCGGTCTCCGGTCGAGAGGTAACCGATGGCCGCTTACCTTGTCGTGCAAGTGGATGTGAAGGATCCGCTGCGATACGAGCACTACAAGCGGCTCGTGCCGGAGAGCCTTGCGAAGTACGGCGGCAAGTTCCTCGTGCGCGGCGGCGGCACCGAGACGCTCGAGGGCACGTGGACGCCGCAGCGGTTCGTCCTCGTGGAGTTTCCGACGCTCGAGCAGGCGAAGGCGTGGTGGGCGTCGCCCGAATATGCGGAAGCGAAGGCGCTGAGACAGGCCACCGCGCACACGGAAATGATCGTGGCCAACGGTGTCTAGACGGATCTCTCGTCGCGATTCGTTGAAGACGCTCGGCACGGCCGGCGTCGCCGCCGCGCTGCCGGTCCGCGTCCGGCACCCGCAATCCGTTCCGCGTTCCGAGACCGACCCGCGGACGCTCCATGCGATCGCGGAGGTCGTGCTCCCGTCGGAGCTCGGCGCTGCCGGACGACGCGGCGTCGTCGACGGGTTCGTCCGCTGGCTGCGGGACTACGTCGAGGGAGTCGACACCGATCACGGGTATGGATTCACGCGCATCCGGCAGACGGGGCCGTCGCCGGCGAAGGCGTATCCGGCGCAGGTCGCGGCGCTCGGCGCCACGTTCGCGGAGTTGCCGCTGGCCGAGCGGCGCGCCGCGATCGAGTCGGCGATTGCCGCGGCCAGGATCGAGCGGCTGCCGAATCGTCCCAACGGCGGTCACATCGCGACGGATCTGATGGCCTTCTATTTCAACTCGGCGGCCGCGTCGGACCTCTGTTATCGCGCGAACATCGGCCGCGACGAGTGCCGCGGATTGCCGGGCTCGGAGAACCCGCCGCCGCCAATTCACTAATTCGCCAATTTTCATGATCCACGAAACCGACGTCTGCATCGTCGGCGGCGGGATCAGCGCCGCGATGCTCGCGCTGAAGCTCACGGAGCTGAAGCCGGGACTGTCGGTGACGGTCGTCGAGGCGGGCGCCCGCGTTTTCGACTTCGAGAACCGCATGCGTCACCGGCGGCGGAACCTCGATTACGGCGAGAACGCGTGGCCCGGCGACTTCATCGAGGATCAGGCGGCGGCCGGCGTCATCTCGCGGTCGATGGCGGTCGGCGGGAGCGCGCTCCACTGGGGCGGCGTGACGAACCGGTTTTCGGCAGAGGACCTCACGCTGAAGTCGCGCTACGGGCTCGCGACCGACTGGCCGCTGGCATGGCCGGAACTGGAGACGTTCTACTGCGAAGCGGAACGCCGGCTCGGTGTGTCAGGCGAGCCGAGTCCGCTTCCCGAAGATCGGATGNNNCCGTATCCGATGACGGCGATGCTCCTCTCGTACAACCTCCGCGTCCTGAAGGCATGGGCGGAGCAGAGCGGGATTCCGTTCTGGAGCACGCCGCAGGCGAAGAACACGCGTCCATACGACGGCCGGTCGCAGTGCCTGCGCTGCAACACGTGCGAGATCTGTCCGACCGGGGCGCGCTACTCGCCGGATTTCACGTTCAAGGCGTTGATCGCCGCGAAGAAGATCGCGCTGCACGATCGGACGCTCGTCCGGCGGCTCGTGCTCGCGCCCGAAGGGCGCCGCATCGCCGTGGCCCAGGCGGTGTCTCGCGAGCGCAACGGCGAACCGATCGACTATCGCGCCCGGCTGTTCGTGCTCGCCTCCGGTTACTGCTGGTCGCCGCACCTGCTCCTGCTCTCCGCGGACGCGACGTGCCCCGGCGGCGTCGCGAACAGTTCCGGCATGGTCGGGCGCTACATGACCGGCCACGCGTTCATCGGCGGGCAGATCGAGCTGGACGCGAAGCTGTTCCCGGGCATGAACGAGCAGCACAGCCTGATCTCGCGTCGGTTCTTCCGCTGCGCGGCCGATGTGCCGTTCGTCCGTCACGACCTGCGCGTCTGGGAGAGTTCCGCCGGGCGCGATCCACGACTGAAGGACGCGACCGGCCGGCTGCTGCTCGGAGACGATCTGCTGTCGGACTGGCGGG
>QHWR01000366.1:2709-5355 GCA_003223835.1 Acidobacteriota bacterium
GCCGCGACCCGCCAGCACATCCTCGACGTCTTCGAGCGGCTCGCGAAGGGGAACGACGGCAAGCTGCTCGGCACGAGCGACGGCGCGTACCTCGATCATCCGGCCGGCGGCTGCCGCATGGGATCCGATCCCGCGACGAGCGTCTGCGACAGCTTCGGCCGCGCCCACGATCACGACAACCTCTTCGTCGTCGGCGCGCCGACCCTGCCGACGGGCGGCTGCACGAATGCGACGCTGACTTTCGTCGCGCTGACGCTGAGGTCAGCCGAAGCGATCGCCAGGAGCGTGTGATGTGACGCGTTCCGTGAACGTCCGTGAGATCCGTGGCGGGACAGATCCGTGAGATCCGCGGCCCGAGATCAGCGCTTGATCGTCTCGTTCGTCGACACCGTGAACTGCCTGATGTTCGAGTAGGTCGCCGTCGCGTTTATCTGCTGCGCGCCGGCGTCGTACTTCTCCCGCATCGTGCACGGGACCAGCATCGACAGCCCGGCAGGCTGGCAGTACTCCACGAGGATGTCCGCGCCGACGCGATCGACTTCCGCGCGGACGCGCGTCTGCAGGACGGCGCCGTCCTCTTGCCGGATCCAGAACGCGCCCCTCGCCGGCACGTATTCTCCCTCTCGTCCTCGAATCAACGTCGGACGCGCGCGCTCGCTGTAGTCGATCCGCCAGACCGCGACGCCGTCGAGCGTCTGGCTGCGCGGCGCCCGGGCATGGAGCCGCGAAATGTTCTCCGGCCGGAGAAACGTCAGCGCCAGGAAGGGAACGTTGATGGTGCGGTAGACGGGCCCGAGATTGTAGCGCGCGCTCTCGTCCGCGATGCGCCGCAGATCCGATCGCGCGGTCGCCGCATCGCGCGCGAGGAACAAGCGCTCGAGCCTGTCCTGGCGATCCTGGACCGGCTTGCCGTCCACGGCGATGACGTCACGGAACGGCGTCCACGGGTCGTTTTCGCTGAAGCGCACGAGGAGGAAATCGGAGGTCAGCCGCCGCTTCTGCATCTGGCCGCGGATGCCGGCCACCTCCTGAACGTAATCCTCCTCGGCGACCACGCCGCCAAGCTGCGTCTCGTACCGCTGCACGTACGCGCTGGCCTTCGCGACGACGTCTTCGGCGCCGGGCTTCGCCTGCGCGCCGAGCGTCCACGCGAGCCACAGGAGCCCTACCACAGACTCAATCTACTCCCGCCGCGCAAAGACAGCCACAGATGAACACAGATTCACACAGATTCCTCTTGGTTGAAAGAACGACCAATCTCGCGCGCAGTCGGCGCGGCGGTTGTGCCGCGCGTTGCACAATCGCCCGTTTTGCGACCGCTACGCATTCTGCCTCGGCCTCTCTGCGTCCCTGCGTGAGAAAGACTAGTACTTCCGCCTGACACACGTCCCGGTATCTGTGTTCATCTGTGTTTATCTGTGGCTGAGATCGGTGGCCGTCAGCGCCATAACATCATAGCTGCGACCGCGAGCGGCCAGAGGAGGAACACCAAGAGACCGGCGCGGCGCGGGCGCGGAATCCGGAGTGGCAGCACCATCGCGGCGGCGCAGGCGGTCGCGACGAGGACGAATGCCGGAAATGACGGCCGCGCGGCGCTCACCGAGCAGAGCACAAGTGCCGCCAGGGGCACCGGCACGCCGACGAAGCCGGACCCGCGCTCGGCGTCCGGAGACACGTTGTAGAACCCGAGGCGCGTAATCGCGCACGCGGCGTAGCCGAATGCCGCGAGAATCCAGAGCACGCCGTGGCCGGCGTGCGCCGCGTCGAACGCCGACCCCGCGGCGACCACCGGCGCGATCCCGAACGCGATCGCGTCCGCGAGGCTGTCGAGCTGCACGCCGAGCGCCTTGCGCCGCGGGTCGTCGCCGAACAGCCGCGCGAACCGGCCGTCCAGCGTGTCGGCCACGACGGCGAGCGCGACGAGACCGAGCGCCGTGCGGGCGTGACCGCTCCACGCCGCCTCGAGCGCCCCGACGCCGCAGAGCAGCGACGCGTAGGTCACGAGGTTGCGGCGATCGAACGCGTCAGCGGGAGACATCGTCCCTCGTCCCTAGTCCCTCGTCCCGAGTCCCTGGTCCCGAGTCCCTCGTCCCTCGTCCCTCGTCCCGAGTCCCTCGTCCCTCGTCCCTCCGTCATCCGGAAGAATCCGTAGAGGCGCAACCAGGTCCGCACGACGCGCGGCAGGAACGGCTGCGGCCGCACGCGATGCACGAGCGCGTAGACGGCCAGACGATCGATCAGCAGCTCGTAGAGCGCGGCGGCAAAGCCGGCGCGCCACAACGCCGGATCGATCGCGGCGCCCGTCTCGATCTCGAGCGCGTGCCGATGGCGCTCGATCCAGCGAGCGACCTCGTCTTCTGTCGCGTCCGGACCACACACGAAGCAGAGCAGCTCGGCGAGGTCGCGCTGCGGCGCACCGATCGTCGCCAGCTCCCAATCGAACGCGCAGAGCGTGAGACGTTGCCCGCGCCGGCGGAGGCACACGTTCCGCGGATTGAAGTCGTTGTGGATCAGCGTCTGCGGCAGCCGTTCGAGCGCAGGCCGCCACGCGGGCAGACGATCGATCAGCGTGCGCGGCAGCGCCGCCAGCGCGCCATCCGTCCACGACGCGAATGCCGGCGCCGCATGGTCGGCGAGCGTTTCCCA
>QHWR01000119.1:0-1635 GCA_003223835.1 Acidobacteriota bacterium
GGGCGGCGTGGACAGCCCGGTGCGCGCGTTCAGGTCCGTGGGCGCGACACCGCTGTTCATCCGTCAGGCGAAGGGCGCGCGGATCACCGACGCGGACGGCCACACCTACATCGATTTCGTCATGTCGTGGGGACCGCTCATCCACGGTCATGCGCCGAAGGGACTGCTCAAGGCACTGGCGGCGGCGGCGGCGCGCGGGACGAGCTTCGGCGCGCCGACCGAGCTCGAGACGCGGCTCGCGCAGCGGGTAGCGCTGTTGATGCCGTCCATGGAACGCGTACGCTTCGTCAGCTCCGGTACCGAGGCGACGATGAGCGCCGCGCGCGTCGCGCGTGCGGCAACGAAGCGCGACCGGTTGATCAAGTTCGAAGGCTGTTATCACGGACACGCCGACGCGTTTTTGGTGCAGGCGGGGTCTGGCGCGATGACGCTCGGCGTTCCGACGAGCCCCGGCGTCTCCGCGGCCGCCGCCGCGGACACGCTGCTCGCCACCTACAACGACCTCGCGTCGGTCGAGCGGCTGACGTCGGCGCATCGCGGACAGATTGCCGCCGTGTTCGTCGAGCCGATCGCGGGCAACATGGGCCTCGTACCGCCGAATGAAGGATTTCTCCAGGGGCTCCGCGCGGTGTGCGACCGCGAAGGCATCCTGCTGGTCTTCGACGAAGTGATCTCCGGCTTCCGCGCGGCGGCGGGTGGCGCGCAGCGTCTGTTCGGCGTCCGACCCGATCTCACGTGCCTCGGCAAGATCATCGGCGGCGGACTCCCGGTCGGCGCGTACGGCGGCCGCGCGGATCTGATGGAGCTGGTGTCGCCGGCGGGACCCGTGTATCAGGCAGGCACGCTATCGGGAAACCCGCTGGCGATGACGGCGGGGTTATGGTGCCTCGAGGAGCTGTCGCCCAACCTCTATCGGCATCTCGCGGAGCTGGGCGCCGAGCTCGCGGCGGGCCTCGCCGACGCGGCGCGCCGGGCGGGGGTTCCCCTCCAGGTGAACGCGTTCGGATCGCTCCTCACGCCATTTTTCACCGCCCAGCCCGTCCGCGATTATCAGACGGCGCTGCGCGCGAACACGACGGCGTACGGCGCGTTCTTCCGGGAAATGCTCGCGCGCGGCGTCTATCCGCCGCCGTCACAATTCGAAGCGTGGTTCCTGTCCGCCGCGCACACGGCGCGCGACATCCGGCAAACCATCGCGGCGGCACGAGACGCGATGAAGAAAATGCCCAATGCCAAATGCTGAATGCCTCGCGTTCATGATTCAGCATTCAGCATTCAGCATTATTCCTATCTGACCATGAGCGGCTGCTCGAGGCGAACGCGCAGGATCGTGCCCGCCGGGACGTCCACGTCCTTCCCCTCGGTCGCCGCGATCGTGCCGCCGCCGCCGATCAGGACGCCCAGCAGCGCGCCTTTGGCGCCGCCGATGATCCCGCCGATGATCGCACCCACCGCGGAGCCGGCGCCGATTTTCCCCATCTCGCCCCTGATGCCCTCGCTCTCGAGCGCCTGTGTCACCGTCCCGCGAATCGGATAGCTGCGGCCGCGAATCGTGACCTGGTCGAACGCGACCGTGAGGCTGCCCTTGCGATCCGTCCGCGTCGCCTTGTTCACGGAGCTGACCACGCCGCGCAG
>QHWR01000119.1:1676-2592 GCA_003223835.1 Acidobacteriota bacterium
ATCTTCGACCTGCGCGGTCGCGGAATTCAGATCGCGTTCGAGGCGCACGTCGAGCTCCTGCCCAGCGGGCACTTCGCCGCGCCGCTGCGTGCGCGTTTGCTGATCGTTCGTCCCGCCGTACGTGCCGCTTGGATACGGCGGGTTCGTCCCGGGCGGGCTCGTGCGCGCGCCGCCGTACGTGGTGTCGGACGTGCCGCCCGAGTTGGTGTTCCACGTCGAATTCCCGCGGGTCGCGGAGTCGCCCCTGACCGACGATCGCAGCGCCTGGATGTGATCGCGGACCTCGGCGTACTCGTTGTAGTTCACCCGCCCTTCCTTGCGCAGCTTGACGCGCAAGTACACAACCTCGTCGCGCACGTCGTCCAGCTCGCTCTGGACGCGATAGGTCTGATCCGGATTCTGGCCACGGACGCGCGCGAGATCGCTGCTGATGTCGTACACCTGGTCCTGCAGCCGCTGAATGTCGGTCAGCGTGACGTTGCTCTGGCCGGTGTTCTGAGCGCGGCGCTCGTATTGATCCTGCGCGGCCACCGGAGCGGTCAGCAGCGCGATCGCGGCAAGCGCCACGGCGGCAAACGGAAATGTCGTGATGGGCTTCACAGTCTTCACGGTCCTCTCCTCGAACGGTCCGGCCGATCGAGACCGGATCTTCGCCAGCCGATGCAAAACAAACGCCCCCGCATGCCCGGCCGCGCGGACGCCGAGCTGGAAGCGCAACCCTTTTGACGCTGAGCACTTACGTCCGGCCGTCGGGGTCCCTTGCCGGCGGGTGGGCGCAACCCGGATGGTATGATCGTCCGGATTACACGACATGCCCACGGTCAGACTACATAAAACCGTCGGGGTCCGCGTGGGTCCGATTCAGGTCGGCGGCGGCGCGCCGGTCGTCGTCCAGTCGATGACGATGACCGATACG
>QHWR01000119.1:2761-12553 GCA_003223835.1 Acidobacteriota bacterium
ATCCGGACTGCGCGGCGGCGCTCGACAAGTACCGGATCAATCCGGGCAACGTGGGAACCGGCAAGCGGCGCGACGAACAGTTCGCGACCATCTGCAAGGTCGCGCGCGACCACGCGAAGCCCGTGCGCATCGGCGTCAACGGCGGGTCGCTGAACCAGGAGCTGGTCGTCGCGAAGATGCAGGAGAACACCGACCGCGATCTGGGACACAGCTCCGAGGAAATCATCAACGAGTGCATGGTTCTGTCGGCGCTCCAGTCGACGGATCTCGCGCTCGAGTCCGGACTGCGGAAGGATCAGATCATCATCTCGTGCAAGACGTCGCGTCCTCGCGATCTGATTGCGGTGTACCGCGAGCTGGCCCGGCGCACGGATCAACCGCTGCATCTCGGGCTGACCGAAGCAGGCATGGGAACGAAGGGGCTCGTGTGGTCCTCGTCGGCGATGGGCGTGCTGCTCAACGAGGGGATCGGGGATACCATCCGCGTCTCGCTGACGCCGCGGCCCGGCGGCGATCGCCGCGAGGAAGTGTATGCGGCGTGCGAGCTGCTGCAGGCGCTCGGGCTGAGGTCGTTCGCGCCGAGCGTGACGGCGTGCCCCGGCTGCGGCCGCACGACGAGCACGACGTTCCAGGAACTGGCCGAGCGGACGCAGGACTACATCCGCGAGCGCATGCCCGAGTGGAAGACGCGCTACGACGGGGTCGAGACCATGACCCTGGCCGTCATGGGCTGCGTCGTCAACGGCCCCGGCGAGTCCAAGGCCGCGAACATCGGGATCAGCCTGCCGGGGACCGGCGAAGCGCCGAACTGTCCGATCTTCATCGACGGCGAGCACTACACGACGCTGCGCGGCACGTACGACGAGCTGGCGGCGGCGTTCCGCCGCCTCGTGGACGAGTACATCGAGCGCAAGTATCCCAGGAAGGCGGCCGCTCAGTCGATCCGGCTGACGCGAGCCGCACCGTCGCGGTAGAGTTTCTTCCGCTGCTCTCCCGCCGCCTCGTCGAACTCCGGGACGCCGTTCGCGTCCGAGCCTTGCCCGTGCGCGCGGTCCGACTGCTCCGTCCAGTCGGGGCCGAGCCGTTCGCCGACTTCATCGGCGGTGGCGTCGGACGTTGCCTGGGCGGGATTGTGCTCCCGGTGTCGCTGCATGGGGTCGCCACCGGGGCCGGGACGATGGGTCAGGTCAGCCATTAGGTCCTCCGCCAGCGATCGAGCAAGGTGGCTGCCACCGATTTACGGAAACGGTGACCCCGTTGCGCACGCCCAGGCGATGACGAGCGCGACGCCGCAGACGATCAGTCCCGCGGACAGCCCCCACCACAACCCGGTCACGCCAAGCCCCGCCACGAAACATAGCGTGTAACCCAGCGGCAGCCCGAGGACCCAGTGGCCGGCCAGGTTCCACAACATCGGCGTGCGCGTGTCCCCCAATCCGCGCAGAATCCCCGTCGCGACGCCCTGCAGCCCGTCGAACAGCTGGAACACCGCGGCGACGAACAGCAGCGCCGCCCCCACCTCGACGACGGCGGGGTCGCGAGTGAAGGCGCCGCCCAGGACGCGCGGCATCGACAGAAACACCGCCGCGGCCGCGCTCATGAACGCGGCGCCAATCAGCAACGCCATCCACCCGGCGCGCGAGACGCCGCGCGGATCCCGCCGCCCCACCGCGTGTCCGACGCGGACGGCGCCCGCCGACGCCACGCCGAACGGCACCATGAACGTGAGCGCCGCCATGTTCAGCGCGATCTGATGCGCCGCCAGCGCGCCGGCCGACAGCCGTCCCGCCAGCGCCGTCGCGGCGGCGAAGACGCCGACCTCCAGCGTCGCCTGCCCCGCCGCCGGAAGGCCGAGCCGCACCAGGCGGCGCAGGCGCGGCCAGTCCAGCGCGAGCGGCGCGTCGCCGAGCGGCGGCTGCGTATCCCGCTCGCGACGCCGGATCACGGCCCAGAGAAAGACCACCATCAACGCGCGCGAAACCAGCGTGGAGTAGGCCGAACCGCGCACGCCCATCGCCGGCGCGCCGAACCTGCCGTAAATGAGGAGCCAGTTCGCCACGAGGTTGATGACGTTCGCGAAGATCAGCGCGACCGTCACCGGACGGACGACGCCCATCCCCTGCAGGTACCGGCGGAACGCCGCGTAAAGCAAGAGGAACGGGAGCGTCCACGCGAGAATCGTCAGGTACGGCTGCGCGAGCGCGAGGACGTCGGCGGCGATGCCCCACGCCGGCAGCGACGCGCTGACGGCGAGCACGCAGCCCACGAGCGGAATGGAGATGAGCGCGCTCAGCCACAGGCCGTCAATCAGCCAGCGATGACAGTCGTCGATGCGCCGCGCGCCGTACGCCTGCGCGACGAGCGGATCGAGCCCGAGCAGCAGGCCCATCGCGAACACGGCGACCGCGAAGAACAACATGCTCGCGAGGCCAACCGCGCCGATCGCGGCGGCGCCGAGGGGACCGACCATCAGCGTGTCCACGATCCCCATCGTCACCCAGCCGACCTCGGCGATCACGACCGGGGCGGCGAGCGACAACATCGGGCGGAATTCGTCACGCAGGCCACGCGCCATGGGTGGGCTATTCTAAGTTGGTGAATTGGTGAATTGGTGAACTGGTGAATCGAAGACGATTGCCGGCGATCGTTCTGATCGTGCTGTGTGCGTGCACGGGGGCGGCGAGCGCGGTGAGCGCGCAGCAGCCGGAAGCGGTTTCGCTTCTCGGAAAACTGCTCGTGCCGCACGAAGCGTCGGGCGACATGCGCGCGGCGCTCGAGGCGAACCTGGCATCGGCGCGCGCAGCGCACGAAAAGGACCCTCACGACGCGGGGGCGACGATCGCGCTCGGGCGCGTCATCGCCGAACTCGGCCGCTACCACGAGGCGATCGAGATCTTGACGATGGGCGTCGAGGCTCACGCCGATGAGCCGCGGCTCTACCGCGTTCGCGGAGAGCTGTACATCACGATTCGAAAGTTCGACGTCGCGATCAAGGATTTCTCCAAGGCGGCCGAGCTCCTGGAAGGGAAACCGGACACTCCGGACGGCGACGGCTCGTTCGCGGGAAACGTCCACTTTCTGCTCGGCAGCGCGCGCTACCTGAAAGGAGAATTCAGCCGCGCCCGCGACGAGTACCAGCGCGCGCAAGCGAGCGCCAAATCAACCGGCGAGCGTTTGCGGCTCGCGCACTGGCTCTACATGACGTTCCGGCGCATGGACCAGGCCGGCGAAGCGCAGAAAGTCCTCGAACGCGCCACCTTCGACGCTTCCGCGACTGAGGACGATCCCTACGCGTCGCTCCTGACGTTGTATCGTGGACAGGCAAAGCCGGATGACGTGCTGCGGGCCAAGGGAGATGACGCGGTCGTCGTTCAGTACGGCGTCGCCAACTGGTACTTCTACAACGGCAAGCTCGACGAAGCGAAGTCCCGCCTCAAGCACGTCGTCGAAAAACATGAGCGGCGCTGGCCGATGCTCGACTACGCCGCGGCGGAAGCGGATTACGCGCGCGTCGTCAAAATGCGCAGGAAGAAGGGCCGCTGATCCGTGATTACCGCGCGACGGCCGTCCTGGGCGCGCCGTTCACGCCTTCGCAGCCGGGCGTCGGACGCCGGCGGTTCTTCTCGCGATTCACCGACAGCTCGACGAGGCGGCGAAGCTCCTTGATGGGTTCCGGGTTGTCGTCCACCTGCAGCCGCAGGACGACGTCGTTGTGCAGCCAGACGCCGCAATTCTTCTTGACGACGATCAGCGCGGCGGACTGCTGGCCGCGCGTGTCGCCGCCGCCCGCCTGCCCCCCTTCGAGCGCCGCGACAAGGCGCAGCGACAGCGGACCCTGCGTTTCCTCGAAATTCTTCACCATGTTGTCCACGACCTGCGGGCCCGCGAGGATGTTGCCTTGCGCCGTGCAGAACTTGCCGCTCTTGTTGCCCGCCCACTTCGTCGCCTCGGGGCCGGTGTACGCGGCGTAGTTGCCCTTCGCATCCATCACCGCGAACTGACGGCCCGCCTTCGGCCACGGCTGTCCCGCGTAGCCCGGATCCGGATCGCTGTCGAGGATTGCCTTGATGATGGCGTCGGGCGTCAGTCCGGCGCGCAGCAGCGCGATCGCCTTCGGGCCGTAGCTGACGTCGACAATCGCCTGCGTCGCGGAGACGCCGACGTCCGCCTCGGCCCACAGCACACCGTTGCCCACCGAATACACGCGCGATTGCACAGCCGCGCCGATTTCGCCGGTGTCGGGGTCGTAGCCGAGGATCGAGAATGTGCCTGTGCCGAGGAGATCCGCCGTCTGGGCGCGCGGATGGACGCCGATGACGAGAGCGACGACGCCGATGATCGCGACAACCCAGCGCATTTCCGTCTTTCGTCTTTCGCTATCTCCACGGCACCAGACGTTCTATCCATTGGATGCGCATCAGGTCGTTGTAGATCACGGTGACCATGAGCATCAGCAGCAGCACGAAGCCGGCCAGAAGCATCTTCTCTTTCACCCTGACGCTGAAATCGCGTCGCGCCAGCCCCTCGAGCGCGAGGATGAAGATGTGGCCGCCGTCGAGCACGGGAATCGGCATCAGGTTGAGCAGACCGAGGTTCAGGCTGATCATCGCCATCAGGCTGAAGAGCGGAATCCAGCCGGCCGCGGCCGCGCTGCCCGACAGATCGGCGATCGCCACCGGCCCCATCAGCTGCTTGACGGACGTTTCGTGCGTGAACAAGCCCGCGAGCGTCTGCACGATCAGCTTCGTCCACTCCCAGTTCTTCTGGAACGACAGCTTGACGGCTTCGGCGAACGTCGGTTCGATCGTGCGCTGCTCGAGCGGGCTGAGCTGCGCGCCGATCATCACGGTGTCGCCAATCTTGCGCGGCACGACGGAGATTTCGAGCAACCGATCGCCGCGCTGCACGCTCAGCGGCAGCGGCTGGTCCGCATGCGCCTTGATCAGCGCGACGAGACGATCGCGGTTCACGCCCTGCTCGCCGCCCGCCGCCATGACGACGTCGCCCGGCTGCAGACCGACTTGAGCGGCGGGTTCACCAGGGTTGACGCCGACGACCTGCGGGTGCATCACCGGCGCGACGTTGATGTCGCCGACCTCGAACTTGCCGACCGCATCCGGCGTCAGCGAGACGTTCAACAGTTGCCCGTTACGCTCGATGCCGAGCGTGATCTCGCGCTTCGCCTTGCCGAGGATGACGAGCGCGAACTGCTCCCACGTGTCGATCGGCCGCCCGTCGAGCGACACGATGCGATCGCCGGGCTTGAGCCCCGCGCGCGCCGCCGGTCCATTCGGATCCGGGAGGCTGCCGATCACGACCGGCTGCTGCTCGAACGCGGGGACCTGCGCGCCCTGATAGAGGACGAGCGTCATCACGACGAAGGCGAGCGCGATGTTCATCACCGGGCCCATCACGAGGACCTGGAAGCGCTGCCACTTGCTCTTCGACAGGAACTCGTCGGCCGCGCCGGTCCGCGCCTCTTCCGGGTTCTCGCCGGCCATCTTCACGTAGCCGCCGAGCGGAATCGCGCTGATGCAGTATTCGGTGTCGCCGCGGCGGATGTTGAGCAGCTTGGGTCCGAAGCCCAGCGAAAACGTGAGGACGCGGACGCCGATGCGGCGCGCCATCAGGAAATGTCCCAGCTCGTGCACGAAGATCAGCACGCCGAGGACGAACACGAAGGCGAAGAAACTGGTCGTCACCTGGGATCCTTGCTATTCCGGGGAGGCCGTGCCGCGCCCGAACCCGTGGTCAGACGCGATCTTTCAATTGTAACCCGGCGGCCGCGCGGGCCGCGAAGGTGCGTGCCCACGCATCGATACGGCGCACGTCGGCCAGCCCGGCCACCGGCTGTTCTCCCTGACGGTCGTACTCATCCATCGATCGGCGGATCAGGTCCGGGATGCCGGTAAACGGCAGTCGCCGATCGAGAAACGCGGTGACGGCGACCTCGTTGGCGGCGTTGAGCACGATCGCCAGCCCTTCGGGAGCGGCGAGCGCGCGGAAGGCGAGCGACAGGCAGGGAAAGCACGCGGTGTCCGGCCGTTCGAAATCGAGCCGTCCGGCGCGGGCGAGATCGAGCGGCGCGAGCGGCGCGCTCCAGCGCTCGGGATACGAGAAGGCGTACTGGATCGGGAGCCGCATGTCGGTGACGCCCAGTTGTGCGATCACCGATCCGTCCACCAGCTCCACCATCGAGTGCACGATCGACTGCGGGTGCACGAGGACGTCGATGCGATCCGGTCCGACGTCGAACAACCAGCGCGCTTCGATCACCTCGAGACCCTTGTTCATCAGCGTCGCCGAGTCGATCGTGATCTTCGGTCCCATGCGCCAGGTGGGATGCCGCAGCGCCTCGTCGGCCGTCACCTCCCCGAGCCTCTCGGCCGCGAGACCGCGGAACGGTCCGCCCGACGCGGTGAGAATCAACCGGCGGACTTCGGAGGACGCGCGGCCGTGCAGGCACTGGTGAATCGCGTTGTGCTCGCTGTCAACCGGCAGCACCGCGACTCGTTTGCGGCGCGCCGCCGCCATCACGACGGAGCCCGCCATCACCAGGATCTCTTTGTTCGCGAGCGCGACCGTCTTGCCCGCCTCAATCGCGGCGAGCACCGCGTCGAGCGCCGCGGTTCCCGACGAGGCGAAGAGGACGATGTCCGCCTCGGGATGCGTGGCGACCGCGATGAGGCCTTCCGGGCCCGCGACGGCACGCGGCATCGACGCGTGACGCGCCTGCGCGTCGCGCTGCAGATCCGCGAGCGCGGTCGTCGTCGCCATCGCGACGAGATCGGGGCGGTGGGCGGCGACCTGCTCGCCGAGCTTCGCGGCGTTCTCACCCGCGCCGAGCGCGACGACCCGCAGGCGATCGGGATGCGCCTCCGCGACCGCAATCGCGCTCTGGCCGATCGACCCCGTCGACCCGAGGATCGCGACGCCCCTCGTCGTCACGGCACGTAACCCTGCGCGAGATAGCGCACGAACACATAGTAAATGGGCGCCGCGAACAGCCAGCTGTCGATCCGGTCGAGCACGCCGCCGTGGCCCGGGATCAGCCCCGACGAATCCTTCACTCCGGCGCTGCGCTTCAGCAGCGACTCGAACAGGTCGCCGACCATGCCGGCGGCCACGACCATGACGCCCATCGGGACCAGGAACAACCACAGCAGCTCAGGGAGGAAGGGGAATATGCGCAAGCTGCCGAGGACGAACGCGCCAGTTCCGAGGATCAGCCCGCCAATCGCTCCCTCGATCGTCTTCTTCGGACTGATCGCCGGCGACAGCGGATGCCGGCCGAACAGGCGGCCGGTGTAGTACTGCGCCGAGTCGCTGACGACAATCACGACGAGGAGCAGCATCAACGCCGGCCGGCCGCCGCGAAGCATGCGGATCGCCACGAGCGCCCCGAGCGGCACCGCGATGTAAAACACCGGCAGCACGGCCGCGGCGGTGTCCTGGAGGACGCGGGGCCCCGGCGTGCGCGTCGCAACGGCGGCGCACCCGATCACGATCATCACCGACAGCAGCGCGATGTCCAGACCGGCGACGTCCCGGGGGACGACGTGCAGGTCGCCTCCCCACATCGTTCCCGGCAGGACGGCGGTGTTCGCGAAGGTCGCCAGCGTGGCGAGAACCGCCGCGCCGGCAATCACGCGCGGGATCTCGACGCCGAGCGCGCGCGCGAGCTCCGCGTACTCGATGAACGCGAGGAGTGCGGCAACCTCGGCAAGGATCAGCGTCGCGATGGGCGGCAGGAACCAGATGACGCCGACGACAACGGGGATCAGGACGAGAGCCGACAGGACACGAGTCATACATGAAGGCAAAAGGCAGAAGGCAAAGGGCAGAGCGCCCGATGCGTGAAATCTGCCTTCTGCCTTCTACCTTCGACCTTCATCTGCCTGCGACCGCGGGCTGTTTGATGCCGCCGTACCGGCGCTCGCGCTTCTGATACGCGAGGATCGCTTCGAGAAGGTGGCGCTTGCGGAAATCGGGCCACAACGTCTCGGTGACCCAGATCTCGGCGTACGCGATCTGCCAGAGGAGGAAATTGCTCACGCGCATCTCGCCGCTCGTCCGGATCAGCAGATCGGGATCGGGCTGCCCCGCGGTGTAGAGGAACCCGGAGAACCGCTGTTCGTCGAGTTCATCGGGACGCACGCCGGCGGCGAGCAGCCGCTTGGCGGCCTCGACGATCTCCGCGCGCCCGCCGTAATTGAGGGCGATGTTGAACAGCATGCCGGTATTGGCCGCCGTCTTCTCCTCGGCGTCCGCCAGCTCGCGCTGAATGTCGGGGGCGAGGTCCTCCGGACGGCCGATCACGCGGAACCGGATGTTGTTGCGCAGCAGCGTGTTCAGCTCGAGCCGGAGATAGCGCTTGAGCAGCGCCATCAGCGTCGAGACCTCCATCGCCGGCCGCTTCCAGTTCTCCACCGAGAAGGCGTACAGCGTCAGGACCTTGATCCCGACGCGGGCGGATCCCTCGACGACGTCGCGGACCGACTCGATGCCGGCGCGGTGGCCTTCGACGCGCGGCAGGTGCCGCTGCGCCGCCCAGCGCCCGTTGCCGTCCATGATGACGGCGACGTGCTCGGGGAGGCGATCGAAGTTCACCTGCCTCGCCAGCGCTTCTTCGGGGGAGCCGGCGGGCAGCACGGCAAGCAGGTCTTGGAGGGACATGGAAGCGAAACCTCGATGATACAGAGTCTTACGCGGCTGGTTCAAGGACGCCCGCGTCACTTTGCATTATAGAGGAATCGAAGGGTCGACGGAAGAAATGGAAGGGTCGAAGGCGTCGAAGGAATCGAAGGAATCGAAGGGTTCGAACGATCAGTAGTGCACGCCGACGAGGAACAGGCCCGAGGGCGGGGCGGTCACGCCCGCGCGCGCGCGATCGCGGCTCTCGAGGATCCGGGCGACGTCCGCGGCGGGCCGCCGGTGAAGGCCGACGTCCACGAGGGTGCCGACCATCGTCCGGACCATGTGGCGCAGGAATCCGTCGCCGGTGATCGCGAAAACGATGGATGCGGGGTCCGCCGAGTTCGTGTTCCAACTCAGCGGCCCAACGCGCCGGACGGTCGGTCCGGCCGCGCCGCCCAACGTCCGAAAGGCGGCGAAGTCGTGCTCCCCTTCGAGCGCCGCCGCGGCCGCGCGCATCGCGTCGACGTCGAGCGGCTGCGGAATGTGCCAGACGTAGCGCCGGACGAAGGGCGGCACGAACGGCCCGTTCCAGAGGCGATACTCGTACGTCTTGGCGCGCGCGCTGAACCGCGCGTGGAAGGCGTCGGCCACGTCCGCCACGTCCGCGACGCGCACCGTCTCCGGCAGCGTCGCGTTGAGCGCGCGACGGAGGGTTTGCGCGTCGAGCGCGTTGGCGACGCGGACGCTCGCGACCTGTCCCAGCGCGTGAACGCCGGCGTCGGTCCGCCCGGCGCCGTGGACGGTCACCGCGCGTCCCTCGATCCGCGCGAGCGCGTCCTCGATCAACCCCTGGATCGAGACGCCCGCGTCCTGCCGCTGCCAGCCGACGAAGTCGGTGCCGTCGTACTGGACGGTGAGCTTGAGGGTACGCATCAGCGCTCATGCCAAATGCAGAATGCTACATGCTGAAAGTGATCACGGTCGCTCGGCGTGAATGCTTGTGGCGTCAGGCTCGCGATCCAGGCTTGACGACCGCGAGCCCCTTCGCACATGAGGGGCAGGCTTCGGGCGGATACGCGGGGACCTCGAGGCGGGCGAGCGTCTGCAGCGGCAGGCTCAGACGCGACGAATCGATCCCGCGATCGATGATCGCCG
>QHWR01000120.1 GCA_003223835.1 Acidobacteriota bacterium
TCCGCTGCCGGCGGTGTCGAGCATCGACGACGCGCTGAGCGGACGCGAGGTCGTCCGCTGCCGGCGGTGTCGAGCATCGACGACGCGCTGAGCGGACGCGAGGTCGTCTGGGGGACCGACAACCTCTTCAAGTCGTACACCGTCGCGCGCGGGGACGTCGAAGCGGCATTCGCCGGCGCGCCCATCGTCGTCGAAGGCGAGTACGAAACGGGATCGCAGGAGCAGCTTTACATCGAGCCGAACGGCATGCTCGCGATCGCCGATCTCCAGAATGGGGTGACCGTCTGGGGATCGATGCAGTGCCCGTACTACGTACACCGCGCGCTGGCGGGACTCTTCAATCTCCCGGCGGAAAAGATCCGCGTGGTGCAGATGGAGACCGGCGGCGGATTCGGCGGGAAGGAAGAGTATCCGTCGATCATCGCGGGCCACGCGGCGCTGCTCGCCTGGAAGTCGGGTCGTCCGGTGAAGATCGTGTACAGCCGCGCCGAGGACATGGTCGCGACGACGAAGCGGCACCCGTCGCGGACGAAGCACCGCACCGCCGTGACTCGCGACGGCCGGCTGCTCGCGATGGACGTGGACTTCGTCATCGACGGCGGCGCGTACTGCACGCTGTCGCCCGTCGTGCTTTCGCGCGGGACGATCCACGCCGCGGGGCCGTACCGGTGCGACCATGTCCGCATCCGTGGACGCGCGGTCGCGACGAACGTGCCGCCGCACGGCGCGTTCCGGGGTTTTGGCGCGCCCCAGAGCATCTTCGCGCTCGAGCGGCACATGGACCGCGTCGCCGCGGCCGTCGGGCTGGGACCGGACGAGTTCCGCCGGCGCAATTTCGTTCACGCCGGCGATACGCTCGCGGTCGGCCAGGTCATCCGCGAGCCCGTTTCGATGAACACGCTGCTCGATCGCGCGCTCGCCCTGGCCGGGTATCACGACAAGCGGCGACGCTTCGTCGAGGAGAACGGCACGCGGGCGATCAAGAAAGGGATCGGGTTCTCGACGTTCATGCACGGCGCGGGATTCACCGGATCCGGCGAAGATCACCTCGCGTCCGTCGTCGCGGTCGAGGCGACGCGCGAAGGCGTCGTCCGGGTGCTCGCCGCGAGCACCGAGATCGGACAGGGAACGAACACCATCTTCTCGCAGATTGCCGCCGAAGCGCTCGGCATCGATCCGGACGACGTCGAAGTGGTCCAGCCGGACACCTCGGAGGTGCCGAACAGCGGCCCGACCGTCGTGCACCACGCGCTCGTCGACGCCGGCGTGCTTCCGTCGGTCCATTCACGCGCCGAGTTCCGTGCCGCGTGCCGGCGTTACGTCGATTCGTACGGCACGCTCCGCGCCACGAGCCGGTATCAGCCGCCGCCCGGCGTGCGCTGGGACGATCAGACCTACCAGGGGGACGCGTACGGCACGTACGCGTGGGCTGCTTACGTCGCCGAGGTGTCGGTGGACACGACCACGTACGAAATCCGCGTGGACGACTTCGTCGCGGTGCAGGAAGTCGGCAAGGTGATCAACCCGACGCTGGCGATGGGGCAGATCGAAGGAGGCGTCGCGCAGGGCGTCGGCTGGGCGCTCTACGAGGACGTCGTCTGGCGCGAAGGGCGGATGGCGAACGCGCAGATGACGAACTACATCATGCCGACGTCGATGGATCTGCCGGAGATCCGCGTGCACTTCGAGGAAGTGCCGTATCCGTACGGACCGGCGGGCGCGAAGGGGATCGGCGAGCTGCCGATGGACGGTCCGGCGCCCGCGATCTTCAACGCGGTCGAGCACGCGACCGGCATCTCCGCCACGCGGCTGCCGCTCACGCCGGAGCGGCTGATGGAGCTGATGTGCGCGTCACCTGCCGTGTAAACGGCTTCCGCGTCCTGCTCGAGGGGCACCCGATGGCGCGGCTGCTCGACGCGCTCCGGCTGCAGATCGGCCTGACCGGTACCAAAGAAGGATGCGGCGAAGGGGAGTGCGGCGCGTGCAGCGTGCTGCTCAACGGGGAGCTGGTGAACAGTTGCCTCACGCCGCTCGCGCACGCGGACGGAACGGACATCGTGACGATCGAAGGCGTCGCGTCCGACGAGCAGCTCCACGTCGTCCAGCAGGCGTTCATCCAGTGCGGCGGCGCGCAGTGCGGCATCTGCACGCCGGGGATGGTGCTCGCCGCGATGTCGCTGCTCGCGCGCACGCCGCAGCCCACGGAAGCCGACATCCGCGCGGGGCTCGCGGGCAACCTGTGCCGTTGCACCGGCTACATGCGCATTTTCGAGTCGGTCCTCGAGGCATGCCGCCACCTGCCGCCGAAGCTGTAGGGGACAGTCACCGTTTCGCGCGGCGCGAGTGCCGCGAATCGGTGACTGTCCCCCTTGATCAGTCGACGAGTGATGAGAACCCCGCTCCACCGCTACGAGCTGACGGCATGCGACTCGCTGCAGGACGCGCTCGCCGCGCTCGCCGCGGATCCGTCCGCGCGGCCGTTCGCGGGTGGGACCGATCTCATGGTGCTCATGGATGCCGGTCATCTGCCGCCGGGGCGCTATATCGATCTGTGGAAGGTGCGCGAGCTGCGCGATATCGACGTCACAGCGGAAGCGGTCACGCTCGGAGCGCTCACCACGTACACGGAGGTGCTGAAGGCGGAGATCCTGCGGCGCGAATTCCCGATGCTCGGGATCGCGGCGGCGGAGACGGGGGGGATCGCGACGCAGAACCGCGGCACGATCGGCGGCAACATCGCGAACGCGTCGCCGGCCGCCGACACGCCGCCGGCGCTGGTCGCGTACGACGCCGAGCTGGAGCTGGTGTCGTCCCGCGGGGTCCGCCGCGTCGCGTACGAGAAGTTTCACACCGGATATAAGAAGATGGATCTCGCGCCCGGCGAGCTCATCGCGCGCGTGCGGCTGCCGCGCGGGCGCAAAGGATGGCGCGACTACTACCGCAAGGTAGGAACGCGGAAGGCACAGGCGATCTCGAAGGTCTGTTTCGCCGCGGCCGCCGACGTCGCGGACGGGCGCGTGCGCGATCTTCGGGTCGCGCTCGGCAGCGTCGCGCCGACGGTGGTCCGTTGCACGGCGACCGAGACGACGGTCAGGGGACACGCCGTCGACGATGCCGTCGTCGTGAAAGCGCAGCGCGCGCTCGCGTCGGAGATCGAGCCGATCGACGACATCCGCTCGACGGCAGCGTATCGCCTGCGCGTCGCGCAGAACGTATTGCGCGAGTTTCTCACGCGGATTCGCGCATGAACCGCCGGGCCGAATGCCGAAAGCGCAGTGTTTTTGCCATTCGGCATTGACCATAACAACCTCCCAGACTCGTGGGGCGCCTCTCATGATCGAACAGCAATATCTCGACGACGTGCACCTGCAGTTGCGCAAGCTCAAAGGGCAGGCCGACAAGGCCGTCGCGCAGATCGCGGACGAGGATCTCTTCGCCTTGATCGATCCCGACGCGAACAGCATCGCGATCGTGATGAAGCACATCACCGGCAACATGCGCTCCCGGTGGCGGGACTTCCTCACGACGGACGGCGAGAAGCCGGATCGCAACCGGGACACGGAGTTCGAGCAGGACGCGGGCGACACACGCGACAAGGTTCTGTCGCGATGGGACGAGGCGTGGACGCTCGTGCTCGACACGCTGTCGTCGCTCGCGCCGGAGGATCTCGACAAGACGGTGTTCGTCCGGGGCGAGGCGCATTCGGTGCTCGAGGCGATCAACCGTCAGATGACGCACTACGCCGCGCACGTCGGCCAGATCGTGCTCCTCGCGAAGCATTTCTCCGGCCCGTCATGGGAATCGCTGAGCATTCCCAAGGGCAAATCGCGCGACTTCGATGTCTCCAAGGCGGGCTCGCGCTATGGGGTGAAAAGGTAATGTGAGGCGATTCTGTCCACATCCTTGACTCAGCCGCTCGCGTGATAGCCCGGGGGCGGCGCGTCCAGGTGGCAACGATGTTGCCTCCCAACGCCGACGCTCGGCCTCCGGTCCGTCGGGCAGAAAGAAGGAAGCTGCCTATGCGCACCAGCGCTCTCACGCTTCGCGCCCTCGTGGCCGCGACGATCGTTGTCGGGGTCGCCGCGCCCGCCCACGCGCAGTTCTACGCGCAACACAACCTCGTCTCCGACGGCGCCGTCCCCGCCGACTTCGTCGATCCGCTTCTGGTGAACGCCTGGGGCCTCGTCGCGAGCGGCGGCAGTCCGTGGTGGGTGGCGAACAACGGCACCGGAACGTCCACGGTGTACAACGGCAACACCGGCGCGAAGGTGCCGTTGAACGTCATGGTGCCCGGCGCGCCGACCGGCGTCGTCTTCAATGGGACGACCGGGTTCGCGATCCCCTCGCACGGCACGGCGCGATTCATCTTCGCCAGCGAGGACGGAACCATCTCCGCGTGGTCCGGGGGGACGCAGGCGTTCGTGGTCGTCGATCACTCCGCGACGGGCGCGATCTACAAGGGGCTGGCGATCGCGCAGACGGCCGCCGGCGCATTCATCTACGCGACCAACTTCCACGCCGGCACCGTGGAGGTGTTCGATTCGACGTGGGCGCCGGTTGCGACCTTCGGGTTCACCGATCCGGCGATCCCGGCCGGCTACGCGCCGTTCGGCATTCAGAATATCGGCGGCGCGATTTTCGTGACGTACGCGCTGCAGGACGAGAACGCCAAGGATGACGTGCCGGGCGAAGGGCACGGCTACGTCAATGCGTTCGACGCGACGGGGCACTTCGTCCAGCGCGTCGCGTCGCAGGGATCGCTCGACTCGCCGTGGGGCCTCGCGCTGGCGCCCGCCGGTTTCGGCACGTTCAGCGGCGATCTGCTCGTCGGGAACTTCGGCAACGGTCGAATCCATGCGTTCGTGCCCGCCCCGGCCGGTGAATTCGAGGACCACGGTCCGCTGCATTCGACCGCCGGCCGTCCCATCGAAATCCCCGGGCTGTGGGCGCTGCAGTTCGGCAACGGCGCGGCCGCGGGCCCGAAAACCACGCTCTTTTTCACGGCCGGGCCGTTCGACGAGCAGCACGGCCTCTTCGGGTCGCTCGTGGTGGCGCACCCCCCGGGTCACAATCGATAATCACACAGGGGACGGGCGGCCCTTGCCAATGGAGAAGCGATGACCCGCGTGGCGCGTCTGCTGTTGCTGGTCGTCGTGACCGCCTCCTGCGTCGGCTGCGATCAGGTGACGAAATCGATCGCGCGCGCGCAATTGGCGGGCCGCCCAACCATCTCGCTGCTGGGAGACAGCGTGCGTCTGCTGTATGCCGAGAACGCCGGCGGGTTCATGAGCCTGGGCGCGGACCTGCCGGAACCGGTCCGCTCGCTCGTCTTCGGTCCCGTTGTCGCGGCGACACTCACGTTGCTCGTCTGGATCGCGCTCAGGAACCGCGCGCTCGGTCCCGTGCAGGTGGCGGCCGTCGCCCTGGTCATCGCGGGCGGAGCGGGGAACCTGATCGACCGTGCGCTGTTCGGCACCGTGCGCGATTTCATGAACCTCGGCATCGGGACGTTGAGGACGGGCATCTTCAACGTCGCCGATTTCGCCGTCCTCGCCGGCGTGTCCGTGATGCTCGTCACGTCTCATCGCGAGGAGCTCCAGCGTCCCGGCAGAGACGATGGCCCCGGTGAATGACGCGCGCTCGTCCCGTTTATATAGTCACCCATGGCGGACGCGGACGCGCGCCTGCTCGTCGAAGCTGCGCTAGAATGCCGCGCATGCCGCTACGATCGGGCATCTACATCGTTCCCACCGACCGTTGGTACATCGAGAGGACGGTCTGGCTGATCGCCGGCACCGTCCTCGTGACCGCCACGGCGCTGGCGGCGCTGCATCGGCCGCTCTGGGTGCTCGTCATCATCGCGACCAGCCTCGCGTCGCTCAACGTCTCGCTGACGGGCTTCTGCATCGTCGGCAGCGTGCTGAGGCTTCTTGGCTTCACGCCGATGCTCGGAGACCCGGCGCCCGGATCGCGGTTGTATAGAATGCGAACCGACAGTTGGTATCTCGAGCGTCGGATCTACGCGGCGGTCGGCGTCAACGTCTCTGTCGCATCGGTGCTCGCGCTCGTCCACAGCGCCTGGTGGCTGATCTTCACGGGATTCGTCGGCGTCGCGATGATCTGGTTCGCCGCGACGGGGTTCTGCATCATGGCGAACGGCCTCTACTGGCTCGGCGCCGAGCCGCGGCTCGCGCCCGACGCGGCCGCCCGGAGTCACGTTTCCTGATCCGGAAACGATCAGCTGATTTCTGACCGATCCCGCGGTGATCGGCTAACGTATTCGCCCACGCGATGATCCCGATGCCCATCATCGTCGGCGCTCCGCGCTCGGGGACGACGTTGCTCAGGTTCATGCTGGACGCGCACCCCGAGGTCGCCATTCCGCCCGAGACCGGCTTTCTGACGATCGGCGGGGACTTCGCGGCACAGGACGACGAGCTTCGCGAAGCCTTCTTCGGCGCCGTCACCCGTTATCCGTCGGACATGCCCGCGTGGGAGGACTTCGGCATCCCGGACGAGGTGTTTCGCGCGGCCCTTTCCGGCATCGAGCCGTTCACCGTTGACGAAGGGTATCGCGCGTTCTACCGCCTCTACGCCGCGCGATTCGGAAAGCCGCGGTGGGGCGACAAAACGCCCGTTTACTGTTTTTGCCTCGAAACGATCGCCTCGATCCTGCCCGAGGCGCACTTCGTGCACATCATCCGCGACGGGCGCGACGTGTGTCTCTCGTGGCGGGAAACGTGGTTCTCGCCGGGCCGCGACATTGAAACGCAGGCGGGATCCTGGTCCAGCTTCGTGGAATCCGCTCGGCGGCAGGGCGCGGGCTGCCCGCACTACCTGGAAATCCGCTACGAGGATCTGATCCTCGACACGCGCCGCACGCTCGAGCAGGTTTGCGCGTTCGCTCAGTTGTCGCTCGACGAGAGGATGCTCCGCTACTACGAGGGGGCGCCCGAGCGGCTCGGCGAGCACGCCACGCGCCGCCGCGCCGACGGAACGGTCGCCCTCACCGCCGACGAACGCCTGCGGCAGCAGCGCGCAACGCTCCAGCCGCCGGATCGCGATCGCGTGGCGGGCTGGAAATCGTCGATGTGCGTCGACGAACAGGCGCGGTTCGACGCCGTCGCGGGTGGTCTGCTCGCGGAACTGGGGTACGAACGGCGGCAGCCATGACACGCCTGCGATGGGGACTCATCGGCTGCGGCGACATCGCGCGAAAACGCGTCGCGCCGGCGCTGCGCGATTCACCGGCGTGCGAGCTCGTCGCGGTCAACCGCGCGCAGTCGGCCCTTGCCGAATCGTTCGCGCGGACGTTCGGGGCACGGCGATGGTACGCCGACTGGCAGGAGCTCCTCGCGGACGCGGACATCGATGCCGTCTACATCGCCACGCCGGTCCATCTGCACGCGCCGCAGACGCTCGCCGCGGCGGAAGCCGGCAAACACGTCCTCTGTGAGAAGCCGATGGCGTTGGATCCGGGCGAGTGCGCCCGGATGATCGACGTCTGTCGCGCGAACCGCGTGAGGCTGGCCGTCGCCTACTACCGTCACTTCTATCCGGCGATCGCGCGGATCAAGGCACTGATTGCGTCGGGCGCGATCGGCGATCCCGTCGTCGCGCAAATCAACGCGTTCGAGCGGTTCAATCCGCCGCCCGATCATCCGCGGCACTGGCTCGTGGAGAAGGCGCGGGCCGGCGGCGGCCCGATGTTCGATTTCGGCTGTCACCGGCTCGAGGTCCTTCTCCATGTGCTCGGACCGGTCCGCCGGCTCACCAGCCTCGCGGCCAACGTCGCCTTCGATCGCGAAGTGGAGGACACGGCGGTTGCCACGCTGCAGTTCGAAAGCGGCGCGTGCGCCACGCTGACCGTAACGCACGCCGCGCAGGAGCCGCAGGACACGCTCGACATCTTCGGCACCGGCGGCTCGCTTCACGTCGCGGAGCTGAATGCGGGACGGATCAGGATCGTCGGCGGCGGCGAGGAACGCGTCGAAGTCCACGCGCCCGACGCGAACCTGCACCGGCCGTTGATCGACGACTTCGTGGACGCCGTGTTGAACGATCGCGATCCCGCCGTCAGCGGCGAGACCGGGAAGACCGTCGCCGACCTCGAGCAGCGAATCTACGGCCCGCGAGACTAGGCCGCCTTCCCGCGCGCCGCCAGCCGTTCCAGGCATTCGGCGACGGACCCCACGACGTCGATGTCCTGGTGCGCGGACGCCAACAGCGACGGCCGCTCCTGCTCGCGCCACACCAGAATCGCCCGCGCCCGCGAATCCGCGACGATGTCGAGGCAATGGTCCGGCCTGTCGTCGATGACGACGTCGAGCGCCAGCGCGGAGGCGATCAGGCCGCGGGAGCCCGTCACCACGAAGACGCTCGGCAGCGGGTACCCGTGCGCCGTCAGCCATCGCTGTGTCTGCAGCTGCGCGGTCGCGCCTTCGCACTCCGGCCGCGCGGTGAGAAAGATGACTTCCCATCCTCGATCGCGCGCCCGCGCGGCCAGGCGCGCGACGGCGCCCGGCTCGAGTTCCGGCAGCGTTTCCCAGAACGAGTCGAGGCACGTGACGTGACGCCATAACCGGCTCACTTGACGGCGCGTCAGGTCGGGGCGCGGCGTCGCGCCGAAGAGCGTCTCGGCGTGACGCCCCAGCTCGCCGTCGAGATCGGCGAGGACGCCATCGAGGTCGAAGGCGACGCGCAGCGGCACGATTCAGGACGCGATCCTCCCGGATCGCGCGACGGAGTCTGCTTGCTTGAGGTATGTCTCGATCGAGGCGACGAAGATACGGGCCTGAAGCGTCATGAGATCGATACCGGCCAGCGACACCCGGACCCACGCGTCGATCACGACGCCTTTGTCGAGGACGCGGTCGAGGACATCGATCAGGCTGGCGTGCGTTGCACGTTCGACGATCATGCGATCCGACATCTCAACCCAAGTCTCATGCCAAGCCCGGGCGTGGGCGTCGCGGTTCTGACCCGTGCCACGGACGAGTTGTCGCCCGGATGGCGTTTCAGGATATGCTTGAGCCGATAGGCAAGCGCTGCATGGAGCCAAGGGAAGAAGCGTCGAGAGGGACCGGAGCCGACGTCCGCCTCATTCGCATCGTCATCGCCGACCAGCACGCGATCTCGCGCGATGGGCTGCGCCGCCTCCTCGAGACGCGGACGGATTTTCGCATCGTCGGCGAAGCGTGCGAGCCCTCGCACGTGCTGGCGATCGTGCGCCGCGTGGCGCCCGATGTGTTGCTATTCGATGCCGGCCACCCGGCTGTTTTCGACATCCTCGCGCGCGTCGTCGCGATCCAGCCCCCGGTCCGCTCGATTCTGCTGACCGGCTCGATGCGCGCCGCGGAGGCGACGCGGGCGCTTCAGCTCGGCGCGTGCGGCATCCTGCCGACAGATTCTCCCCCGAGCGCGCTGTTCGAGAGCATCGAGTCCGTGATGGCCGGCCAGTACTGGATCGGGGTCGAGCGTGCATCCGACATCGAAGCGAGCGTCCGGCGGCTCGAGGTGGCGCGGCGCCGCGCCCGCGCGTTCGGGTTGACGCGCCGCGAGCTGGAGATTCTGCGCGCCCTTACCAACGGGGACACCAACCGGACCATCGCGACGAACTGCGCCATCAGCGAAAACACGGTCAAGCATCACATCAAGCACATCTTCGACAAGGTGGGAGCCTCCAACCGCGTCGAGCTGGCCATGTTCGCCGCGTACCATCAGCTCACCGATATTCTCTGATTTTCTACGTCAGTAATCATGCACAGCTGGGCCCGCTGTGTAGCGAATGGTTCGGCCATACACGATTGCGCCAAGTTTGAAAACGCGGAGCATCAACTTCCCGCGACCCCGGCCTGCGATTTGCTGGTGCCGCTGCCGGAGCGTGCATGACGGATTCCTGTCGTCCACTTCGCATCGTGCTCGCCGATGACGAAGTGATCTTCCGAGCGAGCCTGCGGCAGTTGTTGACTCTGCCGCCATCGGTCATCCAGGACGTCTATCGCGTGGACGTCGGCCCCGGATTCGAGATCGTCGCGGAGGCCGGGACCGGCACCGATCTCGTCGTCGCGGTGCGCGCGGCGCGTCCCGACCTCGTGTTGTTCGAGGTCTCGCTGCCTCGAATGTCGGGGTTGGCGGCGCTGCGCGAGCTCGGCCCGTCGACGCCCCCCGCGATGGTCCTGGCGGAACGCGTCCACAAGGCGGAGCTTCTATCCGCCGTCCAACTCGGCGTTCGCGGATTCCTGTTGAAGGACGCCGCCACGGAATCATTGTTCGAAGCCATCGTCGCGGTTGCCGCGGGACAGCACTGGGTGGCGGCGCCGCTCGTCGCCGATTTGATCCAGATCGTCGGAGCGTTCGGCGATCAGTCGACGCGCACCTCCGCGCGCCCGTTCGGCTTGACGCGGCGCGAGCGGGAAGTGCTCGCGCTCGTGGCGGCCGGATATGCGAACAAGGAAATCGCACAGACGTGCGCGGTGAGCGAGCAGACGGTAAAGCACCATCTCACGCGAATGTTCGACAAGGTCGGCGCGTCGAGCCGGGTCGAGCTGGCGATGCTGGCGTCGCATGCCGGTTTGATCGGCGACGGGTGATACGTGCGGATCTTCATCGTCCGGGAGTGCTACGCGAAATAGCCACCTCCGGGTGATTCTCACGCGACAGTCGGTTGTTTATTGTGGTTAGTGCTGGGACGATCTCCCGGCGCCTCGTCGCGGGCGGCATTTCCCAAGCTGCGGGCCGCCCGCAGAGTCCCACGGTCAGGAGCGTTCGCGGCGTAGCGGTTCGGCCGGCCAGACGGCCACGAACCGAAGGGGGCGAAGCCTTGTTGCGCGCAGAATGGTTTGCGATTTGGACGCACAGTCACTGTGAACAACTCGTCCACGATCAACTGGCCGGGAAAGGATTCGAGGTGTTTCTGCCGACGATTCGCGTCTGGTCGCGCCGCGCCGGCAAGCGCCGGCTGATTCCGCTTCCGATGTTCCCGGGGTACCTGTTCGCGCACTGCACGATGGACAAGGGCGACGCTGGGATCGGCTCGCGACGGTCGCCGACGCGGAAATCGAGGCGCTGCAGCGGCTGCTCGAGGTCGACGCGCCGGTTTTGCCCCATCCGTATCTCCACGAAGGACAACGCGTGCGGATCACCGATGGTGCGTTCGCGGGCATCGAAGGGCTCCTCGTCCGCAGCAGACCGAACCGCGGCCTCCTGGTCCTTTCGGTCGAGCTGCTTCATCAGAGCGTGGCCGTGGAAGTGGACTGCACGGCGGTGACGCCGATTGCGCCGGCCGCCGCGGCGCTCGCCGATCGCGCGCGACTTCTCGCATCGTGACTCATGACCGCTGACCGCCGGACCCCCGCCCTCCTCGCCGTAACGTCGATCGTCGCGATCGCGTTGTCGGCGTCCGCGTCCGCGCGCGCCGCGGCGCAGTCGCCGGCGATGCCGCCGATCGTCCAGTCGTGTCCGGCGGCGTACGTGATCGGTCCTGAAGACGTGCTGGACGTGTCGGTGTGGGGGAACCCCGATCTGACGCGCACGGTGCCCGTGCGTCCCGACGGCAAGATTTCGATCCCGCTGCTCAACGATGTGCAGGCGGCAGGGCTGACGCCGATGGCCCTTCGCGAACGGCTCATGAAGGCGCTCGACGAGTACCTTCCGTCGCCGGTCGTGTCGGTGATCGTTCGCGAAGTCCACAGCTTCAAGGTGACGGTCATCGGCCAGGTCAAAACGCCGGGACGATACGAAGTCAAGGATCGGCCGACGGTGCTCGACGTGCTCGCGATGGCCGGGGGACTCAATGAATTCGCCGCCAGGAACCGGATCGTCGTGCTGCGCCAGGAGCCGGCCGGCACACGGCAGATCCCGTTTCCCTACTCGCGACTGGCTTCGAAGAGCACGGCCGGCGCGACCGGCGCGACGGGCCAGGAGAACTTCTGCCTGCAGCCCGGCGACATCATTCTGGTGCCATAGGAATCCGTCCGTTGCCTGAGCGCGTTGACGATCGACAGGGGCGCACCGCCGGGATCGAACCGATCCTGGACATCTGGGCGCGCCGAAAATGGATCGCGATCATCGTGTGCGCCGCGGTCATGACCGCCGCGGTGAGCCTCACGATGTCGCTGCCGTATCTGTACCGCGCCACGACGACGGTGCTCGTGGAACAGCAGCAGGTGTCCGAGGCGTTCGTGCGGCCCGTCGTGAGCACCGAACTCGAGTCGCGGATTCAGATGATTCAACAGGAAGTGATGAGCCGCGCGCGGCTGAGCGAGCTGATCACGCGTCTGAACCTGTATCCCGAGCTGCGGCGCAAGGGCGTTTCGTTTGACGATATCGTCGATCGGATGCGCCGCGACGTCGACCTGGATCCGAAAGGCGTGGATCCGGCCGTGAGCGGGCGCGGCCCGACGATCGCGTTCGCGATCAGTTACACCGGACGCGACCCGGCGACGGTGGCCGAGGTCACCAACACGCTCGCCTCGCTGTACGTGGAGGAGAACACGAAGTCGCGTGAAGGGCAGGCGGCACGGACCGCGTCGTTTCTGCAGGCGCAGGTCACCCAGGCCAGGCAGGATCTGGATGCGCAGCAACGCCGGATCGGCGAGTACCAGTCGAGTCACATCGGCGAATTGCCGCAGCAGGTCGAGGCCAATCTGGCGAGCCTGGAACGGCTCAACACGCAGCTTCGTCTCAACGGCGAGAATCAGATTCGCGTGACGGATCGTCGCGAGCGCCTCGAGCGGCAGCGAGCCGACGCGCAGCGTCCCGTCGCCGCCCCGGCGCCGCCGGCCGCGTCGCCCGACGCCGAGCGCATCTCGCGCCTCAAGACGCAGCTCGAGGAGTCGCGGCACAAATTCAAGGACACCTATCCGGACGTCCAGCGGCTGCAAGAGGAGCTGGCCGCGCTGGAACGCCAGTCTCAAAAGAGCGCGACGCCGGCGCCGAGCGCGGCGCCGGCCGCCGACCCGGACGCGTATCTCACTCAAACCATCAAAGCCGCCGAGGCGGAGCTGGCGGCCCTCAAGCAGGAGGAGCTTTCCCTGCGCCGCGCGATCGACGCGTACCAACAGCGAGTCGAAAACGTGCCGAAGCGGCAGGAGGAGTTCGACGCGCTTTCCCGCGACTACACGTCGACGAAGGAACGGTACGAATCGCTGCTCAAGCGCTACGAGGACGCCCAGGTGGCCGAGCGCCTCGAACAGGGACGTCACGTCGAGCAGTTCCGCATCATCGATCCCGCGATTCCGCCCCGCGAACCCGCGGCGCCGGGCCGGCTGCGGCTGCTCGCATTCGGCCTCGTGCTCGCGATCGCGCTGGCGTGCGCGGCAGCGCTGGCGGCGGAAAAGATCGACACCGCATTCCACACCGTCGAGGACCTGCGCGCCTTCGCGACGGTGCCCGCGGTCTTCAGCATTCCGGTCATCAGGACAGCGGCCGCGACGCGCCGTCAATGGGGACGGTTCGCGCTCGCGGTCGTCACGATCGCCATTGGTCTGACGTGCATCGCCGCCGCGTCGCACTACATCGCGAACGGCAACGAGCGCATCGTCCGGCTGACGGCGCGTGGACGGGTGTAATGACTTCCGAAGGGCGCGCGCTTACAGACCCTGGCGAGATTCCGGCAGCGCCGCCGATGGAGCGGGACGCCGTTCTGTTCTCGCGTGCGTTTCGTCACGGCAGCGGACGCGAGGCCATCGACGAAGAAATCGTCAGCCTCGTCGATCCCGCGTCGTTCGCGGCGGATCAATACCGTTCGCTTCGCCACAGCATCGAGCGCCTGCGGACGGACGCGAGCAGCCGCGTGCTCGCAATCACCAGCCCCGGTCCGGGCGACGGCAAAACACTGACGACGCTCAACCTGGCGGGCGCGCTTGCCCAGTGCCGCGACCTCCGCGTCCTCGTGATCGACGCGGACCTGCGGCGGCCGGCCGTCTCCGAGTATCTCGGACTGGAGGCGCGCCGCTCGCCGGGGCTCGCCGATCTCCTGCGCGATCCCGATTACGAGATCGACCAGGTCACGCATCGTCTCGAGCGGTTCAACCTGTCGGTCGTGCCGGCGGGATCTCCCCAGCCGGCGGCGTACGAGCTGTTGAATTCAGCCAGGCTCGAGTCGTCGATCGAGGAGGCGCGCCGTCGCTACGACTACGTCCTCATCGACACGCCGCCGCTCGTGCCGCTGCCGGATTGCCGGCTCCTGGCGAAATGCGTCGATGGGTTCCTGCTGATCGTTGCCGCGCACCGGACGCCTCGCAAATCGCTCGCCCGGGCGCTCGACATGCTCGATCCCTCGAAGCTTATCGGCATCGTCTTCAACGGCGACGACGCGTCGGGGTCGCACCAGAACAGCTACTACGCCTACTACACGCCGCAGGGCCGCGACCGCCAGCGGCGCCGGTGGTGGCGACGCGGGTAATCCTGGCGGCGAATCTCTGCTACATCAACTGCTGCATCTCACTTCAGAACGGAGGAGCGTATGCGGGATAGAGTCTTTTTTTCGTATCGTCTGATCGCCGTGTGTTCGTTCGCGATCGCCGCCTGGGCGGCGCCCGCCGCGGCCCAGACGATCAGCGGACAGGCGCGTGTGGCGCAGGTCACGACGTTCAGCGCGCTCGGCGCGCCGACCACGACGGTCGTCGGCGATACCGGCACCCTCGCCGATTCGAGCGACGTTCGTCAGGCGTCGCAGATCACGGCGTCGATTCCCGACGTTCTCACGTGCGGGACCATGCACGCCGTGACGATCGGCTGGTCCGACCAGGTCGCCTCGGAAACGTCGCTCTCGGATCTCGCCCTGACGGTCGCCGGGACCACGATCGGCGCCGACTTCGTCATGTCGCGCGCGGCCGCCGTACTGGGAGCCGCAGGCGGCGGTAAGGTCGCGATCGAGGGTCTCTCGATCAATGGTCTGCCGATTGCCGTCACGGGCGCGACGAATCAGGTTGTTCTGATTCCAGGCGGACGCGTCGTCATCAACGAACAGCAGAGCACGACTTCGAACGCGTTGCACGTCGTCATCGACGGCGTCGCGGACGTGATCGTCGGTTCCGCGACGGCTGGAATTCAGTAGCGGCCACCCGTCCAGGTCGACCTCTCAATTCTCTTCAACACAATTTTCGCAAGGCGCCACCGGATTCACGGTGCCGGTGCGAGCGGAGGATATCGATGCGCAGAGTGGTTGCGGCGGCATACGCGCTTGGAACCGCGGCGATCGCGGTTGTCTTGATAAGCACGCAGGTGAATGCCTGGCAGTGCGATTTCCTGACGGGAGGGGGCTTCATTTACGTGAATGGCGCGAAAGGCACGTTCGCCATCGGCGGCGGATGCAAGCACGACGAGTATTGGGGACATCTCGAGTACCACGACCATGGCACCGGGCTCAACGCCCATTGGACGAGCGTGACGGCGTATCAGGAGTGGAATTCCGGCACCGACGACAAGGGCCGGCTGAGCGGCCGACGCTTGATCTGCGGCACCGCGCGAACGAATCAGTTCGGCGACGTGAACTTTGCCGTCGTGGCGACGGACAACGGCGAGCCGGGCACGAACGACGAATTCGACATTCAGCTGAAGAGCTCCGACGGCACTATCGCGTACAGCACGTTCGGATGGGACACGAGCGGAGGGTTCCCGCACAAGCTGGGCGGAGACGCGAATGGCGGCGGCAACATCCAGCTTCACAAGCCAAACGACTCCAACACCGGAAGCTTTGGCGGGTCGTGCCCGGCGCTGTGACGCGCCTGTTCGTGCGGCCGACGCACAACCCTGCAATCACATGCTGCGCGAGTCCAGCGAACGATCGTGCGCCATCGCTCTCCAGGGGCGGTTCGGACACGCCTATACGGAGGACGCGTTCCGCTACCTGCTCGCGCTCGAACGCAACCGGTCCGCCCGCTCGGGCCGCGCGTTTCTCCTGCTGCTCGTCGATCTGAAAGAACACACCGGCATCGGCGTGCGCATCGACCCGGCGGCCACGGCAAAGATTTTTTCGCGGCTATGGAGCTGTCTCCGGGAAACCGATTCCATCGGCTGGTATCGCGAGGAGCGCGTGGCGGCGGCGCTCCTGCCGCACGTGGCTGACCCGCCCCGGCCGGACCTCTGCCGACGGATCCGCCAGCGTGCGGCGGCGGCGCTCGTGGACGCGGTGCCGTCACCCGCGTCTCAGCTCCTGCACGTCCGCGTCTACCAGCTTCAACCGAGGGTGAAAAGTTGAGACCCACATCGAGCGCGTTGATCGTTCAGCCGTTGCCCTCGATCTCGAGCGCCGTTCCGCCGGCCGCGGTACGCCAGCCCAGGCGGATCGTCGGGCAGGACCTGTTTCACAGCCTGCTGCGCACGGAGCGGAAGCGCGCCGCGCGCGCGCGTCAGACGATCGTCGTGCTCCTGATCACGCCGGATCGTTCCACCGTCGACGACTCGCTGTTCGTGTGGCAGCCGGTCGTGGACGTGCTCGAGGCGGCCGCGCGCGACACGGACGTCATCGGCTGGTTTGCCGAGCGCAGGGTCCTCGGCGTGATCCAGACGGAAATGACCGCCGTCACCAGCGCGGGGCCGCGCGCGCTCGAGCATCGCATCCGCCGCGCGATCGGCGCGCGGTCCGACACGGCCGGCGCGGTTCAAATCCGCGTCCATCGGATTGCGCAGGACGTCGCCGCCGCCGCGGCGCCGCCGCTCGATTCGCCGAAGCAGATCGGTCGCGCGATCAAACGGGTCGTGGACGTGCTCGGCAGCATCGCGCTGTTGATCCTCCTGTCTCCGCTGTTCCTGCTGATCGCGCTGCTCGTCAAGAGTCGCTCGTCCGGGCCGCTGCTCTTCGGACAGACGCGCATCGGCGAAAAGATGAAGCCCTTCACGATGCTGAAGTTCCGCACCATGTACACCGGCGCGGATCAGACGCTCCATCGCGAGTACGTGACGCAGTTCATCAAGTCGGGCGGCCAGGGCCTCCAGTCGGGCCCAACCGGACTCTTCAAGATCACCGCCGATCCGCGCGTGACGCCGATCGGCCGCGTGCTCCGCAAGACGAGCCTCGACGAGCTGCCGCAGCTGTGGAACGTGCTGCGAGGGGAGATGTCGCTCGTCGGGCCGCGCCCTGCGCTGCCGTACGAGGTCGAGCAATACCAGGCATGGCACTGCCGGCGTCTGGTGGATGCGAAGCCGGGGATCACCGGTCTCTGGCAGGTCGTCGGCCGCAGCCGGACGACGTTCGACGAAATGGTGCGGCTGGATCTGCGCTACGCGAAGACGTGCTCGTTCTGGACCGACGTCAAGATCCTGCTCGCCACGCCACGAGCGGTGATCTCCGGAAAAGGCGCCTGCTGAGGAATCTTATGAACAGCCTCGTTCCAGCCGTTCCCGCGTTCGCCTGCGCCACCATCCCTCGCGCGGTCGACGTCGTCCGCATCGGCGTCATCGGCTACGGCTACTGGGGACCGAACATCGTTCGCAACCTCCACTCGCTCGACCAGTGCGAGGTCGCGGCGATCTGCGACAAGAACGACGCCGCGCTGCGCCGCGCGAGCCGCACGTATCCGGGCGTTCCCGTCACGAACGATTTCGCCGGCGTGCTGGCCGCCTCCGACGTGGACGCGGTCGCCATCGTGACGCCGGTGTGGACGCACTTCGAGCTCGCGAAGGCGGCGCTGAACAACGGCAAGCACGTCTTCGTCGAGAAGCCCTTCACCTGCACCTCGGCGCAGGCCGAGGAGCTCATCGAGCTGGCGGAGCGGAAGCGCCTCCGCGTCATGGTGGACCACAGGCGCCGTCACCAAGATCAAAGAGCTCGTGCAATCCGGCGCGCTCGGGCCGTTGTATTACTTCGACTCGACGCGCGTGAACCTCGGGTTGTTCCAGCACGACGTCGACGTCGTGTGGGATCTCGCCCCGCACGACCTGTCGATCATGAACCACATCGTGGGGGCGAAACCCCAGGCGGTCGTCGCCACCGGTGGCAACCACCTGAACGGACTCGCGGACCTCGCCTTCATCACCATCTATTTCCCGGGCAGCCTGATCGCGCACGTGAACGTCAACTGGCTCTCCCCCGTGAAGGTCCGCACGACGCTGATCGGGGGCGAGCAGAAGATGCTGGTCTGGAACGATCTCGAGGCGGACGAGAAGATCAAGGTGTACGACAAAGGCGTGCGGATTACGAACGGGCAGAGCGTCTACGACCTGCTCGTGAGCTATCGCTCGGGAGATGTCTGGGCGCCGAAAGTCGAGCAGGCGGAAGCCTTGAAGGTCGAGCTCGAGTACTTCGTGGACTGCATCCTGCAGAATCGCGCACCCTTCAACGACGGCCGCGCGGGCCTCGAAGTCGTCCGTCTGCTCGAAGCCGCGGACCGCTCCCTGAAAGCGCGAGGGCAACTTGTGGCCCTCTGAGGTCCCCATTGCCCGGCGGACCGATCTCGCCCGCACCGCGCCGCCGGCGTCGCGAACCGGCACGCGCGCGCGGGGCACGATCTGGATCGATCTGGACAACTCGCCGCACGTCCCTTTCTTTGCGCCCATCCTCGATCGCCTGCACGGGCGTGGGTTCGAGACCGTCGTGACCGCGCGAGACTGCTTTCAGGTTCGCGAGCTGGCGGATCTCTTTCACCTGCGCTACACGCTGATCGGGCGCCATTCCGGGAAGAACCGATGGCGCAAGCTTGCCGGATTGTGCCGCCGCGCCTGCCAGCTCGTCCCCGCCGTGTTCGAAACAAAGCCGGATCTGGCCGTGTCGCACTGCTCGCGTGCGCAGTTGATCGTGGCCGCGATGCTCGGCATCCCGTCGTTGTTCATCGGGGACTATGAGTTCGCGACGGCGTGGGCGTTCGTGCAGCCGCGCTGGATGCTCACACCGGACGTCATTCCGCGGTCGGCCGTTGGCTGCGATCCCCGGCGCGTGCTGCAGTATCCGGGCATCAAGGAAGACGTCTACGTGCCCCGATTCCGACCCGACCCGCGCATCCGGCGGCAGCTCGGACTCGACGAGGAAGATCTCGTCGTCACGATCCGGCCGCCCGCCAATGAAGCGCACTATTACAACCCGGAAAGCGACGTCCTGTTCAACGCCGTCGTCGAGCGCCTGAGCCGCATCGCGGCCGTCCGGCTCGTGGCGCTTCCGCGCAACGACAAGCAGGCGGATGCGCTGCGCGCTCGCTGGCCCGATCTCTTCGCGGACGGCCGGATCCGGATTCCCGGCGCCGCGGTCGATGGCCTCAACCTGATCTGGCATTCCGATCTGGTCGTCAGCGGCGGGGGCACCATGAACCGCGAGGCGGCTGCGCTCGACGTGCCGGTGTACAGCACGTTCCGCGGCCGGATCGGGGCGGTCGATCGATATCTCAGCGCGTCGGGACGCCTCGTGCTGCTCGAATGTGTAGAAGACGTGCAGCGAACGATGCGCGTTGCGCGGCGCGCCCGGCCGGCCGTGCCGGCGGTCCGTGACGGCGGCGCGCTCGACATCATCGTGGCGCACATCGCGCGCGTCATGGAGTCCACCTGCGCGGCGGCAAACCGCCAGGTCGCGTCATGAGACTGCTCACGGTCGTCGGCGCGCGGCCGAACTTCATGAAAGCGGCGCCGCTCATCGCGGCCATCCGGGCGCACAATCTGAAGGCGAGCGATCCGATCGGCCACATCCTCGTCCATACCGGTCAGCACTACGACGACGTGATGTCGGGCGCGTTTTTCGCGGATCTCGGGCTGCCCGCGCCCGACGTGCACCTCGGCGTCGGGTCGGCGTCGCACGCCGCGCAGACCGGCGAGATCATGAGGAAGTTCGAAGGCGTGCTGTCGGACACCAGACCCGACGTCGTCGTCGTGGTCGGCGACGTGAATTCGACGTTGGCGTGCGCGCTCGTCGCCGCGAAGATGTCGTGGGACACGGACGGCGGCCGGCCGCTCGTCGCGCACGTCGAAGCCGGGCTGCGTTCCTTCGACCGGTCGATGCCCGAAGAGGTCAACCGGATCGTGACAGATCACGTGGCGGACCTCCTGTTCGTGACGGAGCCGAGCGGCGTGGAGAACCTGCACAACGAAGGCATTCCGGCCGACAGGATCCATTTCGCCGGCAACACGATGATCGACTCGCTGCTGGCGTTCGAGGCGAGAGCGGACGCGTCGGCGATTCTGGAGCGGCTGGGATTGCGAAGTGATCCGGGACAGTCGCCCGAGCGGTACGCGCTGCTCACGCTGCACCGCCCGGCCAACGTGGATCATCGACAGACGTTCGCGGGCATCGTCTCGGGGCTCGAGGAGCTGGCCGCGGAATGTCCGATCGTGTTTCCGGTTCACCCTCGGACGCAGCGGCGCCTCGAAAGCGACGCGCTCGGCTCGACGCTCGTCACGAGCGGCCTGCGTCTGACAAGCCCGCTGGGCTATCTGGACTTTCTGTGTCTCATGAAGCACGCGTGGATCGTCGTGACCGATTCGGGCGGCATCCAGGAAGAGACGAGCTGTCTGGGGGTTCCGTGCGTCACGGTGCGCCAGAACACCGAGCGGCCGGTCACGGTCACGCGCGGGACGAACGTCATCGCCGGCACGCAGCCGGAGCGGATCAAAGCCGCCATCCGCGGTCAGACGCGCCGGCGGTTCTCGCGGGAGATGCCCGACAAGTGGGATGGACGGGCGGCCGGCCGCATTCTCGACGTCATCGTGCGGACGCACGCCGGACGGTCGCGCTCGACGCCTGCTGTTTCGGCGATGTGCGGATGAGGACCCGCGCGGACGCGATTCCGGATACGACGACGGTGACGCGCAAGCTGCTGGAATACTGCCGCTCGCAGGGTTGGGCGGGCTACGATCCGTACGACGCGCTGAACAGCCCGCTGCTGACGTCGCTGCCGTTTCTCCAGGCCCGAGTGCCGCGCCTGCTTTTGACGCAGGCCTTCAAGCGCAGCCCGATCAACATCCGCCCGCTCGCGCGCATTCCGCGGACGCAGAACCCGAAGGCGATCGCCTTGTTCCTGATCGCCGTGCTGCGGCTGACGAAGCTCGGGGCGCTCGAGGATGACACGCTCGCGCCGCTGTTGACCGCCAGACTGGCCGCGCTTCGATCGCCGGACGCGCGCTACTGGTGCTGGGGCTACAGCTTTCCGTGGCAGACGCGGACCCAGGTGATCGCGAAGGGATCGCCGAACCTGGTGTGCACCGCGTTCGCCGGCGCGGCGCTTCTCGATGCGTACGAAGCAACCCGCGACGAGTCGTGTCTCCAGATGGCGATCAGCGCCGCGGACTACGTGCTGGATTGCCTCTACTGGAACGACGGCGGGTCCGCCGGGTTCAGTTATCCGCAGCCTTCGCTGCGGCTCCACATCCACAACGCGAACTTCCTCGGGGCTGCGTTCCTCTGCCGTGTCTACACGCTGACGGGGGAACGGCGGTTTCTCGAGCCGGCGCTGACGGCGGCGCGGTATTCGGCCTGGCGGCAGCGCGCGGATGGATCCTGGCCGTACGGCGAGACGCGCACGCAGCAGTGGATCGACAACTTTCACACGGGATACGACCTCTGCGCGTTGCGGTCGATTGCGCGGGACGCCTTCACGCCGGAATTCGACGAGTGCGTGCGCCGCGGGTTCGAGTTTTACCGCGACCATTTCATCCGGGAGGACGGGGCCGCGCGGTACTACCACGACCGCACGTACCCGATCGATATCCACAGCGTCGCGCAAACCGTGATCACGCTATGTACTCTTCGCGACCTCGATCCCCGCGCCGTGTGCCTCGCACGCACGGTCTTTCAATGGGCCGTCCGTCACATGCGAGACGAGCGCGGCTTCTTCTATTACCGCGTGTTGCGCTTCGGCACGATCCGCACGCCGTACCTTCGATGGGCGCAGGCCTGGATGCTGCTGGCGGGCTCCATCCTTCTCGGCGAGGACGCGGCGGCGGATCACGTCGGCGCTGCCGCGCGCGAGGTCGCGTGAGCCTGCTCGCGTATGCTGTCGTGACGCCGGCCCGCAACGAGGCGCGGTTCCTCGAGCTGACGATCCGATCCGTCATCGCCCAGACCGCGCGTCCCCTCCGGTGGATCATCGTCAGCGATGGATCGACGGACGGCACCGACGAGATCGTGGCGAAGTACGCCGCCGATCATTCGTGGATCGAGCTGCTGCGGATGCCGGAGCGGCGCGAACGTCACTTCGCCGGAAAGGTGCACGCGTTCAATGCCGGCCTCGCGAAGCTGCGCGAGGTGCCGTACGACGCGATTGCGAGCCTGGACGCGGACATCTCGTTTGACGAGGAGTATTTCTCGTTCCTCCTGGGCAAGCTCGCGCAGGATCCGGCGCTCGGGCTCGTCGGCACGCCGTTCCAGGACAGCTTCATCTACGACTACCGGTTCGTCAGCATCGAGCACGTCTCGGGCGCGTGTCAGATCTTCCGCCGCGCGTGCTTCGAGGATGTCGGCGGATACGTGCCCGTCAAGGGAGGCGGCATCGATCACATCGCCGTCATCAGCGCGCGGATGAAGGGATGGAAGACGAGAACCTTCACTGAAAAGGTCTGCCGGCACCACCGCGCGATCGGATCGGCGCGTGCCGGAGGGCTCAGGGCGCGCTTCAAGGACGGTCTGACCGATTACGCCCTGGGCGGCCACCCGCTCTGGGAACTGTTCAGAACCGCGTATCAGATGACCCGCCGCCCGTGGATCGCGGGCGGCCTGCTGCTGCTCGCCGGCTTCGTCTGGGGCGCCGTTCGCGGCGGCGAGCGGCCCGTTTCCCGGGAGCTCGTCGAATTCCGCAGACGCGAGCAGATGCAGCGCCTGCGAACGTTCTTGTCCGGCCGCCGCGCGTCCTCGCTGGACGCCGCGGTGTCTTCCTGATCGCGCCACACGCCGCGCGCGCACTCATGTTGCTGCGAGACCTCTATTACCACGTGAAACCCGCGGTGCCGCGCTCGCTGCGCCTCGCGGTGCGGCGCGCGCGCGCGCGCCGGCTGCGCCGCCGGTTCAGCGCCTCGTGGCCGATCGACGTCGCGTCGGGACGAACGCCCGCCGGCTGGCGCGGATGGCCGCGCGGCGAAGCGTTCGCGTTCGTGCTCACCCACGACGTCGAAGGCGCGATCGGGCTGGGCCGATGCCGCGCGCTGGCCGACATGGAGATGTCGCTCGGGTTCCGCTCCGCGTTCAATTTCGTCCCCGAGGGCGAGTACGAGGTTCCATCACAGCTCCGCCGCGCGCTCATGGCAGACGGATTCGAGATCGGCGTCCACGATCTGCACCACGACGGCAGGCTGTACCGATCCCGCACGCGGTTCAGGACCGCGGCGCAAACGATCAATCGCTATCTCGCGTCGTGGGAATCGGTCGGGTTCCGATCCGCCTTCATGCTCCACAATCTGGCCTGGCTCCAGGATCTCGACGCGCTGTACGACGCCTCGACGTTCGACACCGATCCGTTCGAGCCGCAGCCGGACGGCGTCAAGACGATTTTTCCGTTCTGGGTCGCGCGTCCCGATGGCACCGGCTACGTCGAGCTGCCCTACACGCTGCCGCAGGATTCGACGCTCTTTCTCATCCTCCAGGAGCCGACGATCGAGACGTGGAGGCGCAAGCTCGATTGGGTGGCCCGCCACGGCGGCCTCGCGCTGGTGAACGTCCATCCGGACTACATGAGTTTCGGACCGGCGAAGGGGCGCCACGAGTACGACGCGGGACTCTATCGCGCGCTGCTCCAGTACGTGCGCAACCGGTACGACGGCCGATGCTGGTTCGCGCTGCCGCGTGAAGTGGCCAATTACGTTCGCCGCTTCCAGGACGTCGAATCGGACGTCGAATCGGACAGGGAAGTCGGCATCGCCGCCGCCTCGGCGCAGGGCCCGCTCGCATGACTCCATCCGCGCCGCGCATTTCAGTCTGCATCTGCACTTACAAGCGGCCGCGCCTGCTCGAGCGTCTGCTGGATGCGTTGCGCGAGCAGGAGACCGGCGGCCGCTTCGATTATTCGATCGTCGTGGCCGACAACGATGCCCTCGAGTCCGCCGCCCCGGTCGTCCGCGGCTTCGCCGCGGCCTCGGGCATCCCGACCGTCTACTGCGTGGAACCGCGCAGGAACATCGCGCTCACGCGCAACAAGGCAATCCAGCAGGCGACGGGCGACTTCATCGCCTTCATCGACGACGACGAGTTTCCGACGCGAACGTGGCTGAAGACGCTGTTCGATGCCTGCGGCGAATTTGCGGCGGACGGCGTGCTCGGACCGGTGAAGCCGCACTACGAGGAGCCGCCGCCGCGGTGGGTCGTGCGGGGCGGATTCTACGATCGGCCAGGCTATCCCACCGGATTCGTCATCGACTGGCGCAAGGGGCGCACGGGCAACGTGCTGCTCAAGCGGGACGTTTTGATCGCGCTCGATCCCCCGTTCCGCCCCGAGTTCCTGACCGGCGAAGACCAGGATTTCTTCAGACGCGCGATCGAACGCGGACACGCGTTCGTCTGGTGCGCGGAGGCGGTCGCGTACGAGGCGGTGCCGCCGCTCCGCTGGAACCGCCGGTTCATGCTTCGCCGCGCGCTCCTCAGGGGAACGATTTCGCTGCTCCACCCGACCGTCGGCGCACGGCACGTCGTCAGGTCGTTCGTCGCGGTTCCCGCCTACCTGGCGGCGCTGCCGTTCGCGTTGTGCGCGGGCCAGGGCGCCTTCATGACGTGCCTCGTCAAGCTGTGCGATCACACCGGCCGTCTGCTGGCGACCTGCGGCATCAAACCGATAGACGAGGCGTACGTCACCGAGTAACACCGCGCAATTTCATGCTCATGGAGCTCGACGCTGACGTCATCGGAAAAGACGAGGTGATTCTCGTCACCGGCGCGACCGGATTCCTCGGCCCGACGGTCGTCCGGACCCTGCTCGATCGCGGATTCCGCCGAGTCCGCTGCCTGACGCGCACCGCGGGCCGCGAGACCCGTCTGCCGGACGTGGACGGAGCGGGGCACCGCGTCGAGGTCTTCAGAGGCAATCTCCTGTCACGGGACGATTGCGTGGCGGCGACACGGGACGCCGCCGTCATCCTGCACCTGGCGGCGGCCAGAGGCGAGAAATCGTTCCCCGACGCTTTCCTGAACTCCGTCGTGACGACGAGAAATCTGCTCGACGCAAGCCTTCGCCACCGGTGCCTGCGTCGGTTCGTGAACGTGAGTTCGCTGACCGTGTACTCGAACGCGCGCGGCTGGCGTGTGCCTCTCGACGAGTCCTGTCCCGTCGAACGCCAGCCCGCGCGCCGCTCCGATCCGTACTGTTTCGCGAAGGTCAAGCAGGACGAGATCGTCACCGAGTACGGGCGTCGGTTCGGCGTGCCCTACGTGATCGTCAGGCCCGGTTACGTGTACGGACGCGGCAACGAGGCGATCACCGGCCGCGTCGGCATCGGCACGTTCGGCGTGTTCCTGCACCTGGGAGGCACGAACACCATCCCGTTCACCTATGTCGACAACTGCGCCGACGCGATCGTGCTGGCCGGCATCACCGGCGGCATCGACGGCGAAGTCTTCAACGTCGTGGACGACGACCTGCCGTCGAGCCGGCGGTTCCTGAGGCTCTACAAGCGGGCAGTCAGGCGGTTCGCGTCGATCTATGTGCCGCACGCGCTGAGTTATGCCGCGTGTGATCTGTGGGAGCGCTACGCCGATTGGTCGGAGGGGCAGTTGCCGCCGGTCTTCAATCGTCAGGCGTGGCGCACCTACTGGAAGCGCACGCGGTACAGCAACGACAAAGTCAAGTTGCGGCTCGGCTGGATGCCGCGGGTCTCGACGGCCGAAGGCCTGCGGCGGTACTTCGAGAGCTGCCGGGAGAAGCTTCAACATGCTTAGGGCGGCGATCGTCGGCTGCGGCAAGATCGCGGACGCGCATGCGTCTCAGATCCGCCGCATCAAGGGATCCGAGATCGTCGGCGTATGCGATCGCGAGCCGTTGATGGCGAAGCAGCTGTGCGAACGGTTTTCAGTCGCGCGCTCCTTCAGCGACGTCGACGACCTGCTCGACAGCGCGCATCCCGACGTCGTGCACATCACGACGCCGCCCGCCAGTCACTTCGACATCGCGCGGGCCTGCCTCGATCGCGGCTGTCACGTCTACATCGAGAAACCGTTCACCATCCGGGCCGGCGAGGCCGAGGCGCTCGTGGCGCTCGCCGCCAGCAACGATCTGAAGCTGACGGCAGGACACGACGATCAGTTCAGTCACGTCGCGAGACGAATGCGGGCGCTCGTCCGGAGCGGATATCTGGGCGGTCCCGCGCTGCACGTCGAGAGCACGTATTGCTACGATCTTTCGGAGCCCGGCTACGCACGCGCCCTCCTCGGCGATCGCCAGCATTGGGTCCGGCGGCTGCCGGGCGGCTTGCTCCAGAACGTCATCAGCCACGGCATCGCGCGGATTGCGGAGTTCTTCACGACCGACGCGCCGCAGGTGATCGCGCACGGGTTCGTCAGCCCTCCTCTGCGACGAATGGGCGAGCGGAAGATCGTCGACGAGCTTCGGGTGATTGTTTCCGAAGAGGATCGGCTGACCGCCTATTTCACGTTCTCCTCGCAGATGCGGCCGTCGGTGCACGAGCTGCGCGTCTACGGCCCCAGGAACGGATTGCTGCTCGATCAGGACCACGAGATCCTGCTTCGCCTGCGCGGCCGTCGATTCAAGAGCTACGGCGAGAAATTCTTCCCGCCGCTGCTCTTTGCCCGGCAGCATCTGAGCAACCTGGTCACGAACGCGAAGACCTTCCTCGCCCGCGACTTCCACATGAAGTCGGGGATGAAGTACCTGATCGAAGCCTTCTATCAATCGATTCTGCACGGGACTGCCGTTCCAATCCCGTACGCCGAGATCCTGAGGACCGCCAGGATCATGGACGCGATCTTCGACCAGCTCGGCGACGCCACGATTCACCGGCCGGTCTTCACCAGGGAGCGACGCGCTTATGGACACGTGTGATGTCGCGATCGTCGGCGCAGGTCCGTACGGGCTTGCGGCCGCCTCGCATCTCCAGCATGTCAAAGGGCTCGACGTCAGACTCTTCGGCCGGCCCATGACGTTCTGGGAGCGCCACATGCCCGAGGCGATGTTTCTTCGATCGCCCTGGGTGGCGTCCAGCATCGCGGACCCGAACAGACGCTTCAGCCTCGACGTGTACCGCACGGCGTACGGACTCGACGCGCTCGATTATCCCGTGCCGGTCCGCGACTTCATCCGGTACGGACGCTGGGTCCACGAACACCTCACCGTCGCCGCGGAACCGTCTCAGGTCACGCGCCTCGATCTCGATCGCGGCCGTTACCGGCTTCTGCTCGACACCGGAGATGCAGTGGTCGCACGGCGCGTCATCGTCGCCGGCGGCATTCAGCCGTTTGCCTATCGTCCCGACATGTTCCGCGATCTCCCTGCCGCGCTCGTCACGCACACCTCCGAGCAGCGCGAGTTCACGCGATTCAAGGACAAGAACGTGCTCGTCATCGGCGCGGGGCAGAGCGCGCTCGAAGCGGCCGGTTTCATGCGAGCCGCCGGCGCCGACGTCGAGGTCTTGATTCGCAATCCCACGGTGCACTGGCTCGGGAAGAAACGGCAATGGCTGCACGCGCCGCAGATTCGCTGGATGCTGTACGGCCGCGGCGACATCGGACCCGCCGGCGTGAGCCTGATCGTGCAGTATCCGAATCTCTTCCGCCGATTGCCGCGACGGCTTCAGGACTGGTGGGGCCCGCGGGCGGTCCGCCCCGCCGTCTTCGACAATCTGATGGCCAGCACGGACCTGCGGATCCGCGGCGAGCGATTCCCCGTGCGCGCGGAGGTCGCGGGCGAGCGCGTCCGCGTGCATCTGAATGACGGCACGGATCGTCCCGTCGATCACGTCGTCCTCGGAACCGGCTATCGGATCGACGTCGCGCGCTACCCGTTCATGTCGCCGTCAATCCTCGATCGCGTACGTCGGGTCAACGGATACCCGCTCCTCGACGCGGGGCTCGAGACGACGTCACCGGGGCTGCACGTCATCGGCGCGCCGGCGGCGTGGAGTTTCGGGCCGCTCATGCGCTTCGTGGCCGGGACCGAGTTCGCCGGTCCGGCGCTCGTCCGGCGCGTTCGGCGCGATGCGAAGCGCGCGTCCGTCGCCACGGGCGCGCTCGAGACGTCTCCGGCGTGAACTCGCCACGGATAACACGGGCCGGGATGCCACGGAACACACAGACCGAAACCCCGGCCACGGATTACACGGAATACACGGACCGGAATTCCTGGAAATGCTGATGCCCGCACGGTTCGAGGACAACCAGAAGACGTCCGGAATACGACCGACGGGAGCCGTCGTCGTCGGAGGGGACTACCAGGGGCTCGGGATCGTTCGCAGTCTCGGGCGTCAGGGCGTGCCCGTGTGCGTCGTCGACGACGAGTGCTCGATCGCGCGGTACTCGCGCTACGCCACGCACGCGATCCGGACGTCGAGCCTGCGCGACGAGCGGCAGACCGTTGACATCCTGCTCGACGTCGGCCGGCGTCTCGGGCTGCAGGGATGGGTGTTGTATCCGACGCGAGACGAAACCGTGGCGGCGTTTGCGAGGTACCGGCCGCTGCTCACCGAGCTGTTCCGCGTGCCGACGCCGGCGTGGAACACGATCCAGTGGCTCTGGGACAAGCGGAATACGTACAGTCTCGCCGGCCAGCTGGGGATTCCGACGCCACGAACGTTCTGGCCACGTACTGTCGAGGAGTTGGATCGGCTCGCGTTCGAGGCGCCGGTCGCCATCAAGCCCGCCATCAAGGAGCACTTCATTTACGCGACGAAGGCCAAGGCGTGGAGAGCGAACACGCCGGCCGAGCGCCGCGATCTCTTTCAGCGTGCCGCCGCCTACGTCGAACCCGGCGAAGTGATGATCCAGGATCTCATTCCGGGAAACGGCGACAGCCAGTTCGCGTACTCCGCGTTTTTCAAGAATGGCCACGCGATCGGAAGCATGGTCGCTCGACGCACCCGCCAGCATCCGCCGGAGTTCGGCCGCGCCAGCACGTTCGTGGAGACGATCGAGCTGCCGATCCTCGAAACGCTGTCGCACCGGTTTCTGCGCGCGATCGACTACTACGGTCTCGTCGAGCTGGAATACAAATTCGACGCGCGCGACGGCCAGTACAAGTTGCTCGACGTCAACGGCCGCACCTGGGGTTATCACACGTTGGGGGCGCGCGCCGGCGTCGACTTTCCGTACCTGCTGTACGCGGATCAAATCGGCGAAACGCTCGAGGCGCGGCGCGGACGCGCGGGAATCCGATGGATCCGGCTCGCGACGGACGTGCCGACCGCGATTGTCGAAATGATCGGCGGCCGTCTGGGCTGGCGGGAGTACATCCGGTCGCTGACGAACGTTCACGTCGAAGCCGTCTTCAAGCGCGGCGACCTTCTTCCGGGACTCATGGAACTGGCGCTCATTCCCTACCTCTCGCTCAAGCGAGGCTTCTGATTCATGGGGCTCTCTCTGGCCATCGGCGTCGCGCTCGCGCTGCTCACGGCGGTGCCGCTCGCGTGGAAATGGCAGCTTGGCATCTTCCGGACGTGTCTGGTGGTCGCCGTCCTCGGAGCGATCAGCGGCGTTGCCGTGACGGCGGCGGGATCCGTCGTGCCGCTCGGCGCCACGGTATCGGCGGCGCTCATCTGGCTGCTGACGATCGCCGCCGCGTGCTCGCTCCTGGCGTACCGCTTCTATCGCGATCCCGATCGAACGCCGCCACGGCGAAGCGACGCGATCGTCAGCCCCGCCGACGGCGCCGTCGTGTACGTCCGGCGGTCGCGCGCAGGCGCGCTGCCGGTCTCCGACAAGCAGGGCCGCGCGTACACGCTGACCGAGCTGACGCGAACGCCGCTCGAAGCCGACGACGCGATCGTCATCGGAATCGGGATGAACTTCGCCGACGTCCACGTCAACCGGGCGCCGATCGAGGGGCGCGTGGTGTGCCGCCGCCATTTCCACGGTCTCTTTGGCTCGCTGAGAAATCCGGAAATGGTGTTCGAGAACGAGCGCGCCACGACGGTGATCGAAGGTCAGGGGTTCCAGGTGGCGGTCGTGCAAATCGCGTCACGGCTCGTCCGCCAGATTGTTCTTTACGTGCGCGAAGGGCAGGGCATCGCGCTCGGGCAGCGGTTGGGCGCCATCCGGTTCGGCTCGCAGGTCGATCTCGTTCTGCCCGTGCGTCCCGGCCTGCGGATCACCACGCAGGTCGGGGAGCGGCTGCGCGCCGGCGAGTCGGTCGTCGGCGTGCTGGAGCAGCCGCGCACGCCGATCGCGCACGTCGCGAGCGGCGGGTCGTCGCAGTCCGAAGGGGCGCTCGTGATCGGCGAACATGTCCGGGGGCTCGCGCTCGTTCGAAGCCTCGGGCGCCGGGGGATTCGGGTGTGGACGCTCGAGCCGCCCGGCCAGGCGATGGCTTCCCGCTCGCGATACAGCCGTCGAACCCTTCCGTGGCCCGAGGGCGGCGAGCGCGAACAACTCGATTACCTGTTCGGCCTGGCGGCACGTCATCAGCTCGAGGGATGGGCGCTCTTTCCCGCGAGCGACGAAACGACCGCGCTTTGTTCGCGGCATCACGCGGCGCTGTCCGCGGTGTTCCGCATGACGGTCCCGCCCTGGGAGTCGATGGCATGGGCGTACGACAAACGCCTCACCCATCGGCGCGCCAGCGAAGTCGGCGTCGCGCACCCCAAAACGTTTTGCGTGGCGACGTCCGAGGAGCTGTTCAGGCTTCCTTGTGCGTTTCCGGTCGTCCTCAAGCCGGCGTACAAGCGCGAGGAGAACCGATTCACGCGCGACAGGGCCTGGCGCGCGAACGACCGCGCCGCGCTGATCGCGCGTTTCGAAGAGGCCTGCACCTGCGTGGCGCCGGACGTCGTCATGATTCAGGAGTTGATCCCCGGCGACGGCCGCACGCAGTTCTCGTACGCGGCGTTGTGCGTCGACGGCCACCCGATCGCGTCGCTGACCGCGCGGCGCACGCGCCAGTATCCGGTGGAGTTCGGCCATTCGAGCTCGTTCGTCGAGACCGTCGCGCAGCCTGCCGTCGAGCACGCCGCGCGCCGGCTGCTGGAGGGGAGCCGCTATACGGGTCTCGTCGAAGTCGAATTCAAGTACGACGTCCGCGATCGACGGTTCAAGCTGCTCGACGTCAACCCTCGGGTCTGGACCTGGCACGCGATCGGGCGCCGCGCCGGCGTCGATTTTCCGTATCTGTTGTGGCGAACGATTCACGGCGCGCGGATTCCGGAAGTGCGCGGATGCTCCGGGGTGCGGTGGGTCCGGATGAGCACGGATGCCCTGGCCGCATGCACCGCCCTCGTCCGAGGCGAGCTGTCGCTGTCCACGTACCTCCGCTCGCTGGCGCCGCCGATCGAGCTTGCCACCTTTGCGTTCGACGATCCGCTGCCGGGAGTACTGAGCGTCCCGCATGCGGTGTCGTCGAGGTTGAAGCAAATCTTCGGGGCCGCCGGCGATCCTGTGCCGGCGCCCATCGAACGCTCGCTGCAGAAACCCGCCTGAGATGCGCACCATGCCCGGATGCCTGATCGTCAACGCCGACGACTGGGGCCGGAATATCGAAACGACGGACCGGATTGCCGAGTGCGCCGTCGCCGGCGGCGTGTCGGCTGTGAGCGCGATGGTCTTCATGGCGGATTCCGAACGCGCCGCGGCCATTGCACGCGAACGTGGCATCGAGGCGGGTCTTCACCTGAATTTCACGACGCCGTTCACGGCGACCGGCCTGTCCGCCGACCTTGTCCGTTGTCAGCAGGTCGTCGGCCGCTCGCTCCGGCGTCATCGGCTCGCGCCGTTCGTCTTTCATCCAGGGCTGATGCGATCGTTCGAATACCTCGTCGCGGCGCAGCGCGACGAGTTCCGCCGTCTGTACGGAGCATATCCGCGCCGTCTCGACGGCCATCATCACATGCACCTCTGCGCGAACGTGCTGCTCGGGCGGTTGATGCCCGCCGGAACGTTCGTACGACGGAACTTCTGCTTCGACGCCGGCGAGAAGAGCCTGGTCAACCGCGTGTATCGGCGCTCGGTGGATCGCGTCCTCGCGCGCCGGCACCGGCTCACCGATCTGTTCTTTTCATTGGCGCCGCTCGATCCGCCGTCGCGCATCGAGCGGATCTGCTCGCTCGCGTCGCGCCTCGTCGTCGAGCTGGAGACGCATCCCGTCGAGCGGGACGAGTACCGATTTCTCCGTGGCGGCGAGCTGCTCCGCTATCTCGGTGGCAGCCGCATCGTGCCCCCCTCGGCGATCCATCCGCAAGAGCCGCTCACGCTGGCCGCGTCATGACACACAGCAGGAAAGAAATCGACATCGGCGGCAAGCTGACCCACGTTGACGTCATCACGGCCGCCGGCACCGACGTGATCGTGAGAGGGACCGCGATCAAGGTGGCCAGGACCGAAGGTGACGGCTACGAGGCTATCGAGGATCCGGCGTCGTTGATCGACGAGCTACGCCGTCCGCGCGGCACGCCCGATATTTTCACGTTTGCCGAAGTCAATCCGGACGCGGGGCGGCGGCACCCGTATCCGCTCGAATGGGAAAGCATCGCCGCGCTGCCGATCTCGACCTTCGATCACTGGTGGCACAAGCAGATTCCGCAGGAAACCCGCACCGGCGTGAGGAAGGCCGAGAAGAAGGGCGTGACCGTCCGGGTCGTGGAGTACACGGACGACCTCGTGAAAGGCATTCAGCGCATCTACGACGAATCCCCCGTCCGTCAGGGGAAGCCCTTCTGGCACTACGGCAGGGATTTCGACACGCTGAAAAAGATCCACGCGACCTTTCTCGAGTCGAGCGATTTCATCGGCGCCTACGACGAGGGGGAGCTCGTCGGATTCATGAAGCTGGTGTACTCCAAATATTGTGCCGGGACGATGAACATTCTCGCCAGGATCGATCGTCGCGACAAGCGAATCATGAATGCGCTCGTTGCGAAAGCCGTTGACGTCTGCGCGGCCAGGCGGGTCCCGTATCTCACGTATTGCATGTGGAGCACGGGCGGCCTCGGCGAATTCAAGACCAGGAACGGCTTCCAAAAAGTCGATCTGCCTCGGTACTACGTCCCCTTGACGCGGACAGGCAGGATCGCGGTCGCGCTGAAGCTGCATCGGGGCCTTCGAGGCATGCTGCCGCCGGCCGTGAAAGATCATCTCGTGCACCTGCGATCGAAGTGGTACTCGGTCAGGTCGCTGGCGCTGAAGCACTCCTGAAATACCAGAACGAACATGCCGGGAATCGTGGGACTGGTGACGCAGATGCCGGCCGCGCGCGCGCAACTGGAACTCGCGCGCATGGTCGAAGCGATCGATCACGAGCCGTTTTACGACACGGGCGCGTGGTGCGACGAGCGCGCGGGCGTGTACGTCGGGTGGACGGCCCGGAAGGGCCCCTTCTCCGGCGCGATGCCCCTGGCGAACGAGCGCGGCGACGTCGTTCTCGTGTTTTCAGGCGAGGAGTTCTCGCGCGATCACGCCGGCCGGGAAGGCCCCGGCTATCTCGTGCGCGCGGCGGAAAAGGACTCCGCGTTTCCGGCGAGCTTGAACGGACGATTCCATGGCGTGTTGATCGATCGGAGGCGCGGAACCTCGACGCTCTTCAACGACCGGTACGGAATGCACCGGCTCTACGTCCATCAATCCCGCGACGCCTTCTATTTTGCTGCCGAAGCGAAGGCGATCCTCGCCGTGCGCCCGGAGCTTCGCACGCTCGACGCGCGAGGGCTCGGCGAATTCCTCACCTGCGGCTGCGTCCTCGAGAATCGCTCGCTGTTCGAGAACGTCGGCGTCCTGCCGGCCGGCGCGGCGTGGGCCTCCAGGAACGGTTCGCTCGAACGGAAGGCGAGCTACTTCACACCCCGGGAGTGGGAGCAGCAGACCATCCTCGAGCCGGAGGCGTACTACCGCGAGGTGCGGCGGGTCTTCTCGACCAGCCTGCCTCGATACTTCGAAGCGCGCGAGCCGATTGCGTTGTCGCTGACCGGCGGGCTCGACACTCGGATGATCATGGCCTGGCACAAGCCCGCGGCCGGATCGCTGCCCTGTTACACCTTCGGCGGGATGTTCCGCGATTGTCATGACGTGCGTGTCGCGCGCGAAGTCGCGCGGACGTGCGGTCAGCCTCACGAGGTCATTCCCGTCGCCGAGGACTTTCTTCTGCGGTTCCCGGAGTACGCCGAACGCGCCGTCTACCTGACGGACGGCTGCGTGGACGTGAGCCGCTCGCCCGACCTGTACGTCAACGAGAAGGCGCGCGCCATCGCGCCGATCCGCATGACCGGCAATTACGGGGGAGAGGTGCTTCGCCGGGTCCGCGCGTTCAAGCCCGTGCCGCCGCTGCCGGGCTTGTTCGACGCCGGCGTCCTCCCGCACGTGGACAAGGCATCGGCGACGTACGGGTCGCTGCTGCAGGAACATCCGCTGTCGTTCGCGGTGTTCCGCCAGGCGCCGTGGCACCACTACGGCCTGCTGGCGCTCGAGCAGACGCAGCTCTCGCTGCGGTCGCCGTACCTCGACAACGACTTCGTCCGGACGATCTTCCGCGCGCCGCAATCGACGCTCGCGAACAACGACGTCTGTCTGCGGCTGATTGGCGACGGCGATCAACGTCTCCGCCGCATTCGCACCGACCGGGGGCTGGCCGGTGCCGAAGGATTCTCGTCGTCGGTGTCGCGGCAGGTGCTCGAGTTCACGTTCAAAGCGGAGTACGCGTACGACTACGGCATGCCCCAATGGATCGCGGGCATCGATCACGCCTTCTCGCCGCTGCGGCTCGAGCGGCTCTTCCTCGGACGCCACAAGTTCTATCACTTCCGCGTCTGGTACCGTGACGCGCTTGCGGGTTACGTTCGCGACATGCTGCTCGATTCCCGATCGCTCGCGAGGCCGTACGTCCAGCGCAAGCGTGTCGAGGCGATCGTGCAGGCTCACACGACCGGCACCCGAAACTACACCACGGCCATCCACAAGCTCCTGACGCTGGAGCTTCTGCACCGCCTCTTCCTCGACCGCCCATCCGTTTCAGAGACTCACATTCCTGCTGTTCAGGAACTTCACCCAGTGTCCGTCCCGGGGGGACGATGAGATGTTGAAGACTGCCCTGAGGCTCGCCGCGATCTCGTTCGTCGTCTTTCCGGTTTCGGTGTCGGCTCAACCCGTTCAGTTCAGTACGCATAGAGATTACCCGAGCGGCTACGGTCCGGCGTCGATCGCGACAGGCGATGTCAACGGCGACGGGATCCGGGACCTCGCGGTCGCGAATCGGTTGGACGACAGCGTCGCCGTTCTCCTGGGCAACGCCGACGGCAGCTTCCAGCGTCCGGTGTCGGTGTATCTGGGGCCAAACAGCAGTCCTTGCTCCGTCGGCATCGGAGATTTCAACCGGGACGGCCGCCTGGATCTCGCGGTCGCCAATTCAGGAGCGAACACCGTCTCGATTCTTCCGGGCAACGGCGACGGCACGTTCCAGCCGGCGTTGTCGCTTGCGGCCGGGACGGGCCCGGCGTCGCTGGCCGTGGCGGACTTCAACGGTGACGGCAAGTCAGACCTCGCCGTTGCCAACACCGGATCGAACGATCTCTCCATCATCCTCGGCAACGGGGACGGAACATTCCAGCCCGCACAGCGCTGGGTGACGGACGCGGGCCCGTCGTTCGTCGCGGTCGCGGATTTCAATCGCGACACCAAACCCGATCTGGCCGTCGTCAATTCGGGTTCCGGGACGATCTCGGTGCTCCTGGGTAATGGCGACGGCACGTTCCAGGCGCCCTCGACGTTCGGTGCGGGCGGCACGCACGTCGGGTCGATTGCCGTCGGCGACTTCAACGGCGATGGGGCGCAGGATCTCGCCGTGACGAACACCGATGCGAACACGGTGTCGGTGCTCGCGGGCAACGGCGACGGCACGTTCCAGCCGTTGCGCGACTTCGACGCGGGGCAGGGAGGACCTCGCGATCGCCAACGGCGGCAGCGCCGGCATGGACGGCGCGAGCACGGTCTCGGTACTCGCCGGCGCCGGCGACGGCACCTTCGGCGCGCCGCACGCGTTTGCCGTGGGCAGCGTCTCCAGCGCGCTCGCGGCGGGGAACTTCAACGGAGATGCGATCTCGGATCTCGCCGTCGCCAACAGTTATTCGACGACCGTGTCGGTGTTGCTGGGAACGAGCGTTGGAAGTTTTCCGGCCGCGTTGACGCTTGACGTCGGGCTCAACCCCGAGGGGCTCACGACCGCGGATTTCAACGGCGACGGCCATCCGGATCTTGCCGTGAGCAACGCGGGCTCCGACAGCGTTTCCGTGATGCTGGGAAACGGCGACGGCACCTTTCAACCGCCGCTGACGTTCCCAGCCGGTGCGGCCCCCGTGTTCGTGACGACGGCCGACGTCAATCGCGACGGCAAGCCCGATCTGATCTGCGCCAACTACGGCGCGCACGACTATTACTCCGCGACGGTCGCGAGCACGGTCTCGGTCCTGCTCGGCAACGGTGACGGAACGTTCGGGTTGCCGCGGACGTTCCAGGCCGGCCCCGGTCCGCATGGCATCGCGGTCGGCGACTTCAATCGCGATGGCATCCCGGACCTTGCCGTCGCGGACCTCGGTCCCTACCCGAACCGCGCCACGACCGTGGCCGTGTTGATCGGCGCGGGCGATGGCACGTTCGGTGCGCCCCGGTTCTTCGACGCCGGCCACGCGCTGACCGGCGTCGCCGTCGGCGACTTCAACCGCGACGGCGTGGACGACCTGGCGCTCAGCAGCGGCGGCGATGCGACGGTGTCGGTCCTCCTCGGCAACGGCAACGGGACCTTCGCGCCGAAGGCGAGCTTCGGCGCGGGCAGCTCGCCGAAGTCGGTCGCGGTCGGCGACTTCAACGGCGATCAAATCCCGGACCTCGCCGTCGCCGACCACTGGTCCGACACGGTATCGGTGCTGCTCGGCAACGGCGACGGGACGTTCCAGCCACGGCGCACGTTCGAGACCGGCCGCAATCCCGCGTGGATCAGCGTCGCGGATCTCGACGGCGACGGCGTGCAGGACCTGGCGATCGCGAATTGGTTTGCGACGACGGTTTCCGTGCTGTTGGGCAACGGGGATGGCACGTTCCGCTATGGGGTCCAGTTCGGCGCCGGCGCGGCGCCGGAGAAGGTCGTCGTGGCCGACTTCAACGAGGACGGCCAGCCGGATCTCGCGGTCGCGAATTATTTCGGCCGGAGCGTCTCCGTGCTGATCGACACGACGTACACGGCGCGCGTCGCGACGCCGTCGTTCAGTCCGGCCGGCGGGACGTACGTCGGCGGGCTGACCGTCACGATCGGCGTGACGACCCAGGGTGCGGTGATTCACTTCACGATCGACGGCAGCGCGCCGACGCTGGCGTCCCCCGTGTACGCGGGTCCGCTGCCGATCGGGAAGACGACGATCGTCCGCGCGGCGGCCTTCGCGAGCGGGATGACCGCCAGCGAGGTCGCGCAAGCCGCCTACGTCATCAAAGCGTTCGCTCCGACGTTCACGCCTTCGTCCGGCACGTATGTTGAGTCGGTCACCGTCACGCTTGCCAGCGCGACAGGCGGCGCGACGATCCGTTACACGACGGATGGCAGTGCGCCGTCAGCATCGTCGCCCGCCTACACCGCTCCGATCGCGCTCGCGCGCAACACGACCGTCCGCGCGATCGCCGTCGCGAGCGGGATGGCGGCGAGCGACGAAGCCGTCGCCGCTTACCACGTGCGCGTGGCCTCGCCGGCCTTCAGCGCGCCTGGCGGGACGTACGATCAGCCGCAGACCATCTCCATCCGCACGACCACCGCCGGCGCGACGATCTACTTCACGACCGACGGCAGCGCGCCGACGACGTCGTCCACGGTGTACACGAGTCCGATCTCCATCCCGCGGACGATGACCGTGCGCGCGATCGCGGTGGCCGGCGGCATGGACGACAGCGCCGTGTCCGGCGCGACCTACACCTTGCAGGCGGCGACGCCCACGTTCAATCCGCCCGCCGGAAATTACCTGCTGCCGCAGTTCGTCGCGATCGCCAGCGCCAGCCCGGGCGTGACGATCTACTACACCACCGATGGCAGCACGCCCACGACGTCGTCGACCCGGTACACGGGACCGATTCTCGTCGTCATGACGACCACGATCCGCGCGATCGCGGTCGCCCCCGGCTGGTCGCCGAGCGCCGTGGCGGCCGCCAGGTACACATTCCTCGTTCAGTAAACGCGTTGTAACCCGGTCGAAGCACTTCAGGGTCGTCGTCGCACGTCCTGAGCCTTCTCCAACTCCAGGGGGACCAGATGATCAGCAGGTCAACATGGCAGGCGCTGTCGATTGCAGGGGGTCTGCTCTTGTCTTCACTCGGCGTGCTCACCAGCCCGGTCTCAGCTCAGACGCTGCAGTTCGGCACTCATAAGGACTACCCGACGGGTTACGGCCCCGGCTCCATCGCGGTCGGCGACCTCAACGGCGATGGACGCGCGGATCTCGCCGTCGCCGACGCGTTCAGCGATCTCGCTGCCGTGCTCTTCGGCAACGCGGACGGCAGCTTCCAGCCGCCGACGCTGATCTACCTCGGGCCGAGCAACAACCCGAGGTCGATCGCCATCGGCGACGTGAACAGGGACGGCAAGCCCGATCTCGTCGTCGCCAACGCCTTGGCGAATACCGTCGCCCTCATCCCGGGCAACGGCGACGGGACGTTTCAGCCGGCGGTGACGATCGCCGCGCCGGGAAGTCCCGTCTCGCTCGCGCTCGCGGATTTCAACGGCGATGGAAACCTCGATCTCGCGCTGGCCAATTCGGGGACGGGCAACGTGTCGGTGCTGCTGGGCAACGGCGACGGCACGTTCCAGGCCGCGCGCGTTCTCCAGGCCGACGCCGGTCCGGCCTTCGTCGCCGTGGCGGATCTCAATCGTGACGGCAAACCGGATCTCGTCGTCGCGAACAACGGGTCGGGGACCGTGTCGGTGCTGCTGGGCAACGGCGATGGGACCTTTCAGACCGCGCGCACCTTCGCGTCGGGCGCGGGAACTTCGTCGATCGGCATCGGAGACTTCAACAACGACGCCGTGCCGGACGTGGCCGCGACGAACAACGGCGCGAACAGCGTCGCCATCCTGCTCGGCAACGGCGACGGGACACTGCAGGCGGCGCGGTCGTTCACGATCGGCAACGGTCCGAATTCCGTCGCCGTCGGCGACTTCAATCACGATGGGCGAGCCGACGTGGCGGTGGCCTCGTATCAGTCCGCGACGTCCACGGGCAAGTACCTGTCGGTCGCACTTGGGAACGGCGACGGCACGTTCCAGCCCCCCAAGACGTTCGCGGCGGGAGTCGAGAGCTTTGCGGTGACCGCCGGCGATTTCAACGCCGATGGCGTGCCGGATCTCGCGATCGCGAACTCGTTTTCGACGACCGTGTCGATCCTGCTCGGCAAGGGGGACGGGACGTTCCCGGCCGCGGCGTCGTACGCGACCGGACGGGATCCGGAGTCGGTGGTCGTCGCTGATTTCAACCGCGACGGCAAGCTCGACGTGGCGACCGCGAATGCCGGATCGAACACGGTGTCCGTTCTGCTGGGGAACGGCAACGGGACGTTCCAGAATCCCGTCTCGTTCGCGGCGAATCGTGGGCCGACGTCGGTCGCGCTCGGCGACTTCAATCGCGACGGCATCGTCGATCTGGTGGTCACGAACTACGGCACCGCGGACTACTACAACGACACCTTCGTCCTGTCGATGGTGTCGGTGCTGCTCGGCAACGGCGACGGCACGTTCCAGGCGCCGATGTCGTTCGAGGCGGGCCTCGGTCCCAACGAGGTCGCCGTCGGCGATTTCAACGGCGACGGCATTCAGGATCTCGCCGTCGCCGACTACGGTCCCGGCTCGACGCGCGGCACGACGGTGTCGGTGCTGCTCGGCAATGGCGACGGGACGTTCAGGGCGCCGGTCGCCTACACGGTCGGCCATGCGCCGAGTTGTGTCACGGCCGGAGACTTCAACAAAGACGGGCGGCTGGATCTTGCCGTCTGCAATTACCAGGACAACAACGTCAGCATCCTGCTCGGCGCCGGCGACGGCACGTTCCAGGCGGCGGGCACCATCGCGGTCGGCAGCGCGCCGTGGAGGATGGTCGTCGGCGACTTCGACGGCGATCACAATCCGGATCTCGCGGTCACGAGCCACTGGTCCGACATCATCTCCATCGTGCGAGGCAACGGCGACGGGACGTTCCAGCCGCACGTCTGGTATCGGACCGACCGCGGGCCGACGGGCATTGCGGTGGCCGATTTCAACGGCGACGGCATCGCCGACCTCGCCGTCGCGGACTACTTCTCGACGAACGTGTCGGTCCTGCTCGGCAACGGCAACGGCACGCTGCAGACATCCCAGGAGTTCGCGTCGGATCTGTCGCCGATGGGCGTCGTCGCGGCCGACTTCGACGGCGACGGGCAGCCGGATCTGGCGGTGGCGAACTACTTCGGCTTCACCGTAGCGGTCCTGATCAACAAGACGTTCGCGCCGCGTGCGGCGACGCCGACCATCGCGCCCGCGGGCGGGACGTTCGTCAATTCCGTCGTCGTGTCGCTGGCCGACGCCAGCGCCGGCGCCTCGATCTACTACACGACCGACGGCAGCACGCCGACGACCACGTCGACGCTCTACAGCGGACCGATCACGCTGACCCAGACGACGACGATCAAGGCCATGGCAACCGCGGCCGGGATGACCGACAGCGCGGTCGCGAGTGCCACGTACACGATTCAGCAGCCGGTGGCGGCGCCCACGTTCAGTCCAGCCGGAGGGACGTTCACCGGATCGGTGAGCGTGTCGATCGGCGACGCCACGAGTGGAGCGACTATCCACTACACGCTCGACGGGAGCACGCCGGGCGCCTCGTCGCCCACATACACCGGACCGATCACGCTGACGCAGACGACGACGATCAATGCGATGGCGACGGCGGCCGGGATGACCGACAGCGCGGTGGCGACAGCCTCGTACACGGTTCAACAGCCGGTGGCGACGCCCGCCTTCAGTCCCGCCGGCGGAACCTTCACCGGATCGGTGACGGTGTCGATCAGCGATGCCACAAGTGGAGCGACGATCTACTACACCACCGATGGAAACACACCAACAAGGTCGTCCGCTGTCTATAGCGCACCGATCCTGGTCACGACGACCACGACGATCCGCGCGATGGCAGTCGCGAGCGGGATGGCCGACAGCGCCGTGGCGAGCGGCGTGTATACGATCCAGGTGGCGACGCCGGCATTCAGCCCGGGCGGCGCAACCTACACCGGATCCGTCACGGTATCGATCAGCGACGCCACGAGCGGCGCAACCATCTACTACACCACCGACGGGAGCACGCCGACGACATCTTCGGCTGTCTATACCGCGCCCATCTCGGTGACGAAGACGACCACGATCAAGGCAATCGCGGCGGCGAGCGGCATGATCAACAGCGCCGTGGCGAGCGCCACCTACACGATACGGGTCGCGACGCCCACATTCAGCCCGGCCGCTGGAACCTACACTGGATCGGCGACCGTGACGATCAGCGACGCGACCGCCGGCGCGACGATCTATTACACGACCGACGGCAGCACGCCGACCACGTCGTCAACGGTCTACACCTCTCCGATCGCGGTCACGAAGAACACGACGATCCGCGCCCTCGCGGCCGCAGCCGGCATGGCAAACAGCGCCGTGGGCAGCGCAACCTACACGATCCGTGTCGTGGCTCCCACGATGAACCCAGCGGCCGGCACGTATGTGGGCTCGGTGACGGTCGCGCTCAGTACGACAACTACCGGCGCAACGATACGGTATACGACGGACGGTACTGCGCCGACGTCATCGTCTCCAGCCTACACGGCGCCGATCGCCTTGACGCGAACGACGACGCTGCGCGCGATTGCGACGGCGCCAGGCATGGCTGACAGCACCGAGAAGAGCGGTGTCTACACTGTGAGGGCCGTGGCGCCGACGTTCAGTCCCGCTCCCGCCACGTACAACCAGCCGCAGTCGGTGACGCTGAGCACGACGACGAGCGGCGCGACGATTCGCTACACGACCGATGGCAGCACGCCGACGACGGCATCCGCACAGTACACGGGTCCGATCTCGGTGACTCAGTCGACGACGATCAAAGCGATCGCCACGGCCCCGGGGCTCGCCGACAGCACCGTCGCCACCGGTGTTTACACCCTGCAGGCCGCGACGCCGACGTTCGATCCGCCGGGCGGCACGTACATCCTGCTGCAGTCGGTCTCGATCTCGGATGCGAGCCCCGGCACGACGATCTACTACACGACGGATGGGAGTACGCCGACCACCGCATCGACGAGGTACACCGGCCCGATCCTGCTGGTTCTCGGCACCACGACGATCAAGGCCATCGCCGTCGCGCCGGGCTGGTCTCAGAGCGCCGTGGCGAGCGCGACGTACCAGAACTTCCTCTTCTAGGCTGGCAGGTCTCTGGGATCCTGATGCCTCCCGCTGTTGCGACAGTCCTGTTCGCTGGCGGCATCCTGCTGCTGTTCTGGCTCGATCGCGGGCAGAAACGCGAGGTGTCGCCGGCGCTCTGGATCCCGACGGCGTGGCTGCTGATTGCCGGCTCGCGGATGTTGTCGGAATGGCAGGCGGCGTCAGGGAAGGAGTCGCCCGACCAGTACTTCGACGGCAGTCCGATCGATCGGCTGGTGCTGACGGGTCTACTCGCCGCGGGCGTGGCGGTGCTGCTCGCGCGCGGGCGCGAGTCGCAGGCGTTCGTCCGGCGCAACGCGCCGCTGCTCCTCTTCTTTCTGTACTGCGGCGCGAGCGTGCTCTGGTCGGACTACCCCGACGTCGCGTTCAAGCGGTGGACGAAAGCGCTCGGCGACGTCGTGATGGTCATGGTGGTCCTGACCGATGCGGACCCGATCCTCGCGACCAAACGTCTGCTGACCCGCGCCGCCTTTCTCCTCATCCCGGCCTCGGTGCTGCTCATCAAGTACTACCCGGACCTCGGGCGCGGGTACGAACCGTGGACGTGGATGCCGTACTACGGCGGGGTGGCGACGGGAAAGAACAGTCTGGGATACGTCTGCCTGGTGTTCGGGCTCGGCACCGTGTGGCGCTTTCTGGGCACCTTCGCGGAGGACGATCCGCTGCGCCGGCGACGATCGCAAATCGCGCACGGGGTGGTGCTGGCGATGACGATGTGGCTGTTCTGGCAGGCGGATTCCGCCACGTCGCTGGCGTGCTTTCTTCTCGGGAGCGCCCTGCTCGTCGTGGCGAGCGCGCCTGGATTCGCGCGGACGCGGACGGCGCCGCATCTCGTCATGGGAGCGGTGGTCTGTGTCGCGTTCACAATCGTGTTCCTCAATGCTGACGCGGCGCTCGTCCAGGCGATGGGTCGCGACTCGACGCTGACGGGTCGAACGGAGCTGTGGAGCACGCTCGGCCGGATGGTCGTCGATCCGCTCTTCGGCGCCGGCTACGAGAGTTTCTGGCTCGGCGATCGGGTCGTGAAGCTGTGGAGCGTGTACTGGTGGCATCCGAGGCAGGCGCACAACGGATATCTCGAGGTGTTCCTGAACCTCGGCTCGCTGGGCGTGGCGCTCGTCGGATTCGTCGTCGCGTGGGGATATCGGAACATCGCCGCGGCGTTTGCGCGGGATCCCGACGCGGCCAGAATGCGGCTCGCCTTCCTGGTCGTGGCGCTTGCCTATAACGTCACCGAGGCGGCGTTCAAGATGATGCACCCCGTGTGGATCGCGCTGCTGTTCGCGGTGGCCGTTCCCATTCCTCCGCGCATCCCCTCCAGATGAAGCCTTTCGACGAGCGCGGCGTGTTCGGTCCCGCGGCAGACGGCCCGTCGCTGCGGCGCCTCGCGGTCCGCGGCGCCGGCTTCACGGTCGCGGGCCAGAGCGCCGGCTTCGCCGTCCAGATGATCGCGACGATCGTGCTCGCGCGGCTCCTCACGCCCGCGGACTTCGGCGTCGTCATCATGGTCACGACGTTCAGCCTGCTCTTCGTCAATTTTGGCGTGAACGGGTTCACGGAAGCCGTCCTTCAGCGCGAGTCCATCGATCATCGGCTGGCGAGCAACCTGTTCTGGATCAACCTGAGCGCCGGCGCGGCTCTCGCGGTCGCGTTTGCCGGCGCGGCGCCGCTCCTCGCCGCGTTCTACGGCGATCCGCGCGTCGTGGGGGTGACGCGGGCGCTCTCCGTCACGATTCTCGTGAGCAGCGCGTCCGTCCTGCACCTGGCGCTCCTCAAGCGCGCGATGCGGTTTCCCCTTGTATCCACGAACGATCTGCTCGCCAGGCTGATCGCGGTGCTCGCGTCGGTCGTGCTCGCGCTGGCGGGGTGGAATTACTGGGCGCTCGTCGGGGGAGCGATCGCGCTGCCGCTCGTCACGTGCATCGGCGCGTGGACGGTGTGCCGATGGGTCCCGGGCCCGCCGCGCCGCGACGCGCGCACGATTCCGATGATCGCGTTCGCGATGAACACGTACGGCCGGTTCATCGCGAGCTATCTCACCTGGAACCTCGACAACCTCCTGGTCGGGTGGCGCTTCGGTCCGGCGCCGCTCGGCTTCTACAAGAAGGCGTACGACCTGTTCGTGTTGCCGGTCAACCAGCTCTCGTCTCCGCTGACGCCGGTCGCGGTATCGTCGCTGAGCCGTCTCGCCGGCGATCCCGTGCAGTATCGCCGCTACTACCTGCGCGCCTTGTCGATCCTCGCGTTCGTCGGGATGGGACTGGCGACCGTCCTCACGCTGATCGGCAGGGACGTCATCCTGCTGTTGCTGGGACCGCGCTGGACGGAATCCGGCCGCATCTTCACGTTCTTCGCGCCG
>QHWR01000365.1 GCA_003223835.1 Acidobacteriota bacterium
AAAGGCGAGGGCGTTGTCCTCGCGACGGACGGATCGGGCAACACGTCCACGGCTGTCTGCCGCTACCCGAAGTGAACAACGGAGAGCCTGATGCGCGATTCTCTGAGAGCGCTCCTCACCCGCTTGCGGCCCGGCTGGATTCTCCCGCTGGCGCTGCTCGCACTCCCGAACTGCGCCCAGGTCGCCGGGATCGATGACTGGGACCCGAAGGCGCCGCCGGGGCCGATCCCGCGCACCAGCGCGATCTTCTGCGACATCCAGCAGCCGCCCGGACCGGACTGCGCGATGGCGGACGAAGAGGCGATGGGCATACGCCTCGAAGAAGCGGCGACGGCCCTCGTGTCGGGCGAGAAAAAGCTGCTGGGTCTCGACTATTCACAGGGGGCGCTGGATGCCTGCAACGGCCTCCCGCGGAAAACCCCCTTCCAGGATTGGTTCCCAGACGGCTTCTCCGCCTGTCTGAACTGTTCCGAGATCGGATCGAACTACGCGGACGCCCTGGCATTCTGCGTCGCCAAGTGCGCCGACCTGACGGACGGCAACACCGCCTTCTGTAACCAGCCAGGGGTCGTGAAGCTGGCCACCAACTTCGTACCGGAGAACAGCGCCTGCTATGCGGACGCGTGTTTCGAGGAAGGCACGGCCAAGGCGGACTTTCCCGATCCGCGGCGGCACCCCGAACCGGTCGATTGGCAGGACCTGGTGAACGTGACCCCCAACGGCGGGACGCTGACACGCGACGCGGGGGACGGGACGCAGTTCGATGCAGGCGCGGACGCGCCGAAGCAGACGATCACGCACGGCAATGCCTACGTCCAATTCACGGTCGGCGGGCCGAACGTGACCCGTCTGGCCGGGTTGTCGGAAGGCCCCGGCGACATGAATCCCGGGTTCGAGAGCATCTCGTTCGCGATTGACCTGTTCAAAGACGGATGCGTCTACATCTTCGAGCAGGGCGTACAGGTGAACGGCTCGATCGAGACCTGCACGGTGCCGCACGCGTTCGGCGGGTACGTGGCGGACCAGGTCTTCCGCGTCAGGGTCAAGGACAATCTGGACGGCGCCGGTCAGTTCGCGCCCATGGGGGGCCACGCGACCGTCACCTACACCCGCCTCATGGGCTCGTGCGTCGACGGAAACGTGTGTGCCGAAGAACTGCTGTGGACGAGCCAATCCGTGGCGCAGTACCCGCTCCGCGTCGACGCCTCGTTCCACGAGGTAGGCGGCACGCTGACCGACGTCAAGATCGTGCGGATTCGACCGCAGTGAGGGGTGATCTGTGAAACCGACACACATGCTCGTCGTGATGTCCGGCGTCCTGTGCGCGATCCTCCTCCCCGCCGCCACCGCGCGCGCCGCGGATGGGACCCCGGCGCTCGTGACGAATCTCACGGGCTTGCTGCACATCGTCCAGGATGTGCCGTGCGACGACGACGTCGACACGATCAGTCCGGTGACAGGCGGCCGCATCGAGCTGACTCCCGCCGAAGGGCTGACCGTCGGCGGCGGCAAGCTGTTCGGGCTGACCCGCGTCAACGTCTCGTTCCAATCGTTTTCCATCTCGCGGTCGTGTCGCGGCTTCGACGAGAGGCGCGACTACTCCGCGCTCAGCGTGCAGTTAGGCGGGGCGGTCGCGTTCACCGCCGTCGAGTCGTCTCCGAACGTGTTCGCGATCAGGATTCCCAAGGACCGCGTCTGGATCTACGAAGCGGCGATCATCGACGGCGAGCCGGAGGAGAAGTATCAGAAACCGAGCCAGGACGTCACCGGAACGATCGACCTGGCGACCGGCGCGTTCTCGATGCACGTCGTCATCACCCACACGATCCATTTCAAGGCGGGATGCACCATCGTCGGCTGCATCATCGACGAGCAGGACAACGGCGCGATCACCGCCGACGTCTCGGGCAGGATCGCGTTCCCCGATGCGGACGACGACGGCGTGCCCGATCGCGACGACAACTGCCGCTTTACGGCGAACGCCGACCAGTCGCTCGTGCGGACGCCCAGGGTCGACGCCCCGGCCGACGTGACGCTGCCCTCGTGTCTGGATCGTACCATCGGCTGGGCCGTGGGCTCCGACATCTGCGACGGCGGCCCGGTGAGCATCAAGAACGATGCGCCCCCGCGGTTCCGCCAGGGCCCGAACACCGTCACGTGGACGGCGACGGACGCGAAGGGCCGCACCGCCACCGACACGCAACTCGTGACGGTCATCGACAAGGCGCCTCCGGCGGCCGCGTGCACGCCGACGCGTCCGCTCGGAACCTCCTTCGTCGTGACTGGCTCCGCCGCGTGCGGCGAGTCTGTGCTGACGCTCGGGAGTTACTTCATCAAGAACGGCGAGCAGATCAAGATCGAGGAAACGGGTCAGCCGGGAAGGGCCAGGGCGTCATCCTCGCGACGGACGGATCTGGCAATACGTCGACGGCGGTCTGTCGATATCCGCACTGAAAAAGGAGGAGCGCCATGCCGCGGGTCGCAAACACGAAGCGCGAGGTGCTGAACAGGACGGCGCGGGCGCTGATTGTACCGGTCGCGCTCATCAGCCACGCCGCCTGTCAGCGGATCATCGCTATTCAGCCGGATCGAGGAGCGTCGCCCTGGGGCGGCAAAGTGCTGTGCAGCATCGAGAGGCCGTCCGGACGCCGCTGCGCGACGGCCGTCGATCAGGCGATGGGCATCCGGCTCTCGGCGGCCGCGGAGGCGC
>QHWR01000367.1:0-1039 GCA_003223835.1 Acidobacteriota bacterium
TCCCGCCGGCGCCGCGCGACGTCGTACGCCGCGAGCCCGTACACGCCGACGCTCGCGAGCGCGAGCGCCAGCGCCGCGAACAGGACGAGCAGCTCCGTCCGGAACCGCGGCTCCGCGGTCGAACGCGCCAGCAACTGATCGAGCGTCGCCACACGGTCGGTCGGCAGATCGGCGTCGAGCGCGCGGACGACGTCGCGCAGCGAAGCGGCCGCCGTTCCCGGACGATCCGTCGCGCGCACCGCAGGACCGAGCGCCGCCGCCAACGCGGCGAGCAACAGCACCGCGCACGCAACCGCGAACGTCGCCGGATCGTGTGCGCGCACGCCGAACAGGAAGGCTTCGAGCGCGCGCGTGACGGCGAACGACGCGCCAAGCCCCACGACCATCCCGGCCGACACGAACGCCAGGCACCCGCCGACGACTTGCCGGAGGACGTCGTTGCGCTGCGCGCCGAGCGCGACGCGAATGCCGATGATGCCGACGGCGCGGAAGTAGTTCGGCGTCACCGCGGGCTTCGCGACGAGGAGGTTCGGCGGCGTATCCGATCCTTCGATGTTGAAATCGCCGCCCCAGCTCATCTCGCCGAACGGCAGCAGCGTCACCGCGCTGGGATCGCCGGCGCCCGGGATGGCCGCGAGCCGCGCGAGGGCGGCGTCGACGAACGCGCGCCGCCGGGCGGTGTCGTGATAGCGCAGGTCGGGCAGCGTGATCTGGAGCGTCATGACCCCCTCCGGCCGGAAACCGGGATCGACGGACTCCAGCAGCCGGATGCTCCTGAAGAGCAGCCCCGCACCCGCGAGCAGGACGACGACCAGCGCCACTTCGATGGTGAGAATCGCGCTCCGGAAGCGCACGCCGCCCGCGGTCGTCGAACGCCCCTGCCCCGTCTGCAGCGGCACGGCGAGATCCGCGTTCGCGGCGCCGACCGCGGGGAGCACGCCGAAGAGAACCACCGTGACCGCGCACAACACGGCGGTGAACGCGAGGACCGCGCCGTCGAGCGCGACTTCCGCTCCGCGCGGCAGCGTGTCGGCCGGCA
>QHWR01000367.1:1057-4226 GCA_003223835.1 Acidobacteriota bacterium
TAGCAGCGCGCTCTCCGTCAGGAGCTGCTGCGTCAGCCGGCCACGGCCGGCGCCGAGCGACGCGCGCACCGCCATCTCCTTGGCCCGTGCGGCGCCGCGCGCCAGCAGCAGATTCGCGAGGTTCGCGCACGCCACGAGCAGCACGAGCCCGATCGCTCCCGTAAAGACGACGAGCAGCTGACGCACGGATCCGACGATGGCCTCCTTGAATCCGACGACCATCACGTCTTCGACGCGCACGCCCGCGCGACTAGAGGTCGCGTCGCGGGCGCGATCGTGCGCGAGACCCTTCAACGATCCCTCCGCGGCCTCGCGGCTCACACCCGGCGCAAGACGGCCGATCACCCGCTGCATCGCGTTCCGGCGATACGCCGGGTCGAGCGGGAGAGGCGTCCACACGGCGGGCGCGTGGACCGCGGACGCCGCGGGCGGAAAGACGAACGACGGCGGCATGACGCCGACCACCGTGTAGGCGACGCCGTCCAGTGTGAGCGCGCGGCCGACGCTGGATGTCTCGCGTCCGAACCGCGTCGTCCAGAGCGCGTCGCTGATCAGCACGACGCGCGCGGCGGCGTCGTCCTCGACGAACCCGCGGCCGAGCGCGGCGGTGCGACCGAGCAGCGGCAGGAGGTTCGGGGTAATGGCAACGCGCCTGATGTCGGCCGCGTCGCCCGCGCCGGTCAGCGTCGAGACCATCGAGTGGTACGCGGCAATCGTCGTGAACGCCGCGCTCGTGCGAAGGCCGTAGACGTCGGCGTCGGAGAACGTGCCGTCGGTCCACTTCATCGGACCCATATGTCCGGTCGAATAGATCATCATCAGGCGATCGGGATCGTCGTACGGCAGCGGACGGAGGAGCACCGAGCGGACGATCGTGAACATCGCCGCGTTGAGGCCGACGCCCATGGCGAGCGTGAGAATCGCGACGGCGGCGAATCCCGGCTCACGCCGCGCCGCGCGCCACGCGTAGCGCGCGTCCTGCCGGACGCGCTCGAACCAGCCGAACCCGCGCGTCTCGCGGCATTCCTCTTTGATCCGGGTCACGCCGCCAAAGCCGGCCAGCGCCGCCGTGCGCGCCTCCTCCGCCGATTTCCCCGCGGCGATTTCCATCGCGATCTGATGCTCGAGATGGAACCGCATCTCGTCGTCGAGCTCGCGGTCCAGCGCCGCAGAACGGAACAACGACCGCAGCCGCAGCCACAACACCCGCCACGTGCGCATGGTCACCTCTCGGAAACCGAGAACCGAGAACCCTGAACCGTGAACCCGTGAACCGTGAACCGTGAACCGTGATCAGATCGTGTCGAGCACGTGAGTGATGGCCGTCGAGAGCCGGCGCCAGCTCGCTTCCTCGTTCTGCAGCTTCTTCCGGCCCGCGCGCGTCAGCGCGTAGTACTTGGCGCGGCGTCGGTTCTCGGATTCTCCCCACTCCGCCTTGATCCAGCCCTGCTGCTCGAGGCGGTGCAGCGCCGGATACAACGACCCCTGCTGGACGAGGAGGACGTCCTTCGACACGAGACGAATGCGGTTCGACACGGCCCATCCGTGCAGCGGTCCGGCCGCGAGCGTCCGCAGAATGAGGAGATCGAGCGTGCCCTGCACGAGGTCGGTCGGCTTGCTCAACGGACACCCCTTTGTTATCTACAGGAGACTAGATCAGCTCTTGTAGATTATCAAGAGGTCTTCCGCCTGAAGGCGGAAGCCACGAGGGCACGGAGATGAGAAACAACCACAGAGATCACGGAGTTCACAGAGAAGAGTACTAATTGGTCTCTGTTATCTCTGTGACCTCCGTGGTGAGATCCCGGCTCGGCTATCTCTCGAGCCCGAAGCCGACGTCGGCGACGCCGGGGAGCGTGATCGGCAGCTTGCCGCGGACGGGCGCTTCGCCCGCGAGCGCGCGGACGGCGGATCGTTCGGCGCGATCGTAGAAGTCGTAGGTGAGCAGGATGGCGGGGACGTCCTGCAGGAACGTCGCGGTGTACGGGTTGCCGAAGAGCACCGAGACGAACGGATGGCCGTTCGACGCGGTCTGCCGCGCGATCGACGTCATCAACTGCTGCAGCGGCGCCGGCAGGTCCATCCGGCCGCTGCCCGACGTCGCGCGCACGAACACCGATGCGACGACGGCGTCGAAGCGAGGGGCCATCGCTCTCACGAGGTCCAGCTCGTTCGCCGTCGTGCGCTCCGACACCTCGATCGCCGTCACGCTGGGCCAGCGCTGCCGCAATTCGGGGATGAACCGGCGGCTGGGTGCCGCGATGCGCCAGCCGGACGGGTAATCGAGAACCGACAGATACAGGATGTGGGCGTCGCGCGGCAGCTTCAGCGGAACCTGCGCGTGCGCGTCCTTGATCAAGGTGATCGACCGTTGGCTCACTTCGTCGGCCACGGCCTGGTGCGCACGGCTGCCGAGCACCGTGGGAATCGCCTCGAGGTTCACGCTCCGCGTGCGGTGCAGTCCTTCGCGCGCCTTCGCGCGCAGAATGCGCTCGACGGACGCGTCGATCTGCGCCGCGCTAATCTCGCGCGACTCGACGGCCGCCTTGATCGCCGCAAACGCCGCGGCGTCATCCGGGGAGTGCAGGACGATGTCGTTGCCGGCCCTGACGGCGCGGACCGCCGCTTCGCCGGGCTTGTAGAGCGCGGTGACGCCGGCCATCCCCATCGAGTCGGTGTAGATCAGGCCGCCGAATCCCAGCTCCTTCCGCAGCACGCCGCCGACGATCGGCTCGCTCAACGTCGTCGGCGTGTTGGGCGTGGGATCGAGCGCCGGCATCTCGATGTGCGCCGTCATGACGGCGTCGGCGCCGGCGGCGATCCCCGCCCTGAACGGCGGCAACTCCACGCTGTCGATCGTCTCGCGCGGATCCCGGATGATCGGAAGACCCAGATGCGAATCGACGTCGGTGTCGCCGTGCCCGGGAAAATGCTTCAGCGTCGCGAGCAAGCCGCCCGCCTGCAGCCCGCGCACGTAGGCGGAGGCCAGCCGTCCCACGAGCGCGGGATCTTCGCCGTACGAGCGCGTGTTGATCCCCGGGTTGCGCGGGCTGTTGTTGACGTCCACGACGGGCGCGAAGTTCACCTGGACGCCGACGGCGCGCGCTTCGATCCCGGTGATGCGTCCCGCTTCGAACGCGAGTTTCTCGTCGCCGGCCGCGCCGAACGC
>QHWR01000367.1:4268-4943 GCA_003223835.1 Acidobacteriota bacterium
AATCCGCGGTGTTGAGGAGCGGCAGCGCCGAGATCGCCTGGAGCCGGTTGAGCGTCGACGCCGCTTCGAACGGATCGCCGAGCGTGACGGTGCCGTAGGTCGCATTGAGCAGCACGGGCGGCGCCGCTTCCGTGCCGCCGAAAACGTGGAAGCCGCCGAGATGGTACTCGTGGACCTCCCGCGCGAGCGCGTCGAACTGCGCGGAATCCGTCGCCATGAAGTCGGAGCCGAACGACGAGCACAACATCTGGCCGACCTTCTCGTCGAGCGACATCTTCTTCATCGTCGCGCGCACCCAGGTCTCTGCCTCATCCTGCGCGCGGATTGATTTCGATTTCTGCGCGGCCAGGGAAGCCACGGCGACGAACAGCGCCAGAATCGGCGCGGCGAGCTTCATTCGCGGATGGTATCAAATCGGGTGCTGGGGGCTGGGGGCTGGGAGGGGGTGCTGCGCGACGGCATCAGCGCCGCGTGCCGGGTGCTGAGTGCGCGTGACCAGTTCGTGTTCGCTTCTGTCGTTGGGCGGCGGCGAGCCGCTCCTTCATGAAGCCGGTCGTCACACGGATGGTTCGTTCAGACAACTTCCACGCTTGCTGGAACACTTCGTCGGACCAATATGCGCGGCGCCGTCCGCGTTCCAAGTGCGTCTGCAGCTCGCCAAGTGAGGCGCGAGCC
>QHWR01000372.1 GCA_003223835.1 Acidobacteriota bacterium
GGACTAGGGACCAGGGACTATGGGCCGCATCTCCTGAACCGACACTGCGAGACCAACATGCAGCCAGCGCGTCGGAAACTCTCCGGGGACGTAGAGCGCCGGGTTCGTGTTCTCGTCGGCGACCTCCACGACAATCCATCCGTCCTGGTAAATGGATTTGATCGTGTACGTCTGCGGCGGGCCGCCGCCGGGCCACGTGAACGCGTACCGCTTCCCGACCTGCAGAAACGGCGGCGTCGCGAGATGGACGGATGAACCGGCGGCGAGGGACACGATGTCGCCGCCACGCGCGCTGGCCGCAAACGGCCGCACGGCCAGCGCGATCAACAACAGGACCGTGGCAATGACGACGAGGTGAGCGATCCCGGCAGGACGGAAGAGGCGCGCCATGAGCAGTGCTCCCGGCGCTGGCGATCCCAGAGTGCCATAACGAGCGCGCCGAGGGAAGCGCAGAATCGCACCACAGAGCTCACAGAGATCACAGAGACAGTCTGTTGATCTTCAGGAACTGCTCTCTGCGGCCCCTGCGACCTCTGTGGTTGATTTCCGCGACTGGGGCTCACCGCGAAGGCTCGCTCTCGCGCAGCAACTCCGCGAGGTAGGACTTCCACACCGCCGCGATCGTATGCGTGCCGTGTCCGGCCGTCCGCTCGCTGAGCGGGATCACGACCGCGCGGCCGTGGGGGACGCGTTTGATCTCGCGCTCGAGGATTCCCTGTTCCGGCGGGTTGACGAGATCGTCCGCCGAGTTGACGGCGAGGAGCGGCGCGGCGATCTTCTCCAGGCCCGGCCCCGGATCGTAATCGCGCGACGCCTCGAGCGCGTACAGGATGTCGTTGGCGTCGCCGGTGCGCAGATAATTCGCGACGTACGCGTCGATGACGCGGTCCGCGTCGGCGAGCGTCGGCGCCTCGTTCTGGCGCCGGACGGGATTACTCCCGACGAGCCACAGCATCTCCGCCGCCGTCCGGAGGCTCGGCGGCTGCGTGGTGTATTCGCCGTTGTGCCATTCGGGATCGTGTCGAATCGCGTCGATCGCGACGCGCCGCCAGACGCGGTTGCGTCCCGCGATCTGCGAGGGCAGGCTCGCGAGCGGCATCAGCGCGTCCATCATGCCTGGAAAGCGCTCGCCCCACAGCCACGTGTGCATCCCGCCCATCGACGTGCCCATCACGAGCCGCAGATGATTCACGCCGAGCCCGTCCACGATCAGGCGGTGCTCCGCCTCGATCATGTCCGCGTACCCGTAGCGCGGGAATTTCGCGTGAAGGCCGTCGCTCGGCTTCGACGACTTGCCATGGCCGATGTCGTCCGGCAGCACGATGAAGTACTTCGCGGCATCGAGGAGCCGGCCTGGGCCGAAGAGCTCGCCGGCAAATCCGCGGCCGGTGAACTGCGCGCCCGTTCCACCGGTTCCGTGCATGATCAGGACGGCGTTGCGCACGATCCCCTGCGGGTCCTTCCGCGGCGTGCCGTACGTGCGGTAGTGGACACGCAGCTCGGGCAGCGTCTCGCCCGACGCGAACGTGAAGGTGTGGATGACGTAGTCGTGCTCGGTCGCCTGCGGCGCGCCAGGGGCCGGAGGTTGCGCCGAGAGCAGAGACGCGAGGAGCAACGAGGCGGCGAACATGGGACAGATTCTAAAACGATCGACGGTGCCCCGGATCGCCCTCGGCGCCTCTGCGCCCCCGCGTGAGATCGTCTGTCTCCGTGTGAGATCATCCTCCGCGCGAAATCTCACCGCGTGACGCGGACCCAATCGACCAGGACGCGGGCGTGCCCCGCCTTGATCGCGTCGACCGTCTCCGCCGGCAAGCCGTTGTACGGCGACGCGACCGCGTTCGTCTTGCGCGGGTACGCGCCGCCGAGCGCGAGGTTCAGGATCAGGAACTTCGGGTTGTCGTACGCCCACCGCCCGTAATGCTCGACCATCGCGCGCGTCGCGCGATACGCGACGGTGTCGTCCACGGTGAAGACGAGTCCGTCGCGCTGCCAGTCGACGGCGTAGACGTGCCACGCGGTCGCGTCGCGTCCGCGCGGAAGGAACAGCTTGTTGACGAGCGGCGTCTCGCCGGAATAGCGCGGCCCGTGGAGCGCGACGCTCGTCCAGTCGGTCTCGCCGACGTTCTCCATGATGTCGATTTCGCCGGTCTCGGGCCACGCGCCGGTGCCGAGCGCCCAGAACGCCGGCCACAACCCGGATCCGGTCGGCAGCTTCATCCGCGCCGCCAGCCGGCCGTACGTGGCCTCGACCTTCCCGCGCGAATCGATCCGGCCCGACACGAAGTCCTGCGCTTTGCCTTCCGTGGTTTTCGTGCCCGGGCGGTAGCGCGCCTGCAGGACGAGCGCGCCGTTCGACGCGCCGTCCACGTCCGCGCCGCGCGCGATCGTCACGGTGTCGGGCGAGTCCACGTAGGCCTGCTGTTCGTCGTTGTAGACCGGCCCGGAGACCGTCACGTTCCACTTCGTGCGGTCGAGCGCCGGCGCCGCGAAGTCGTCGAAGAAGACGACCGCAGCCGTTTCCGCCTGCGGAGGGGTCCGACCGGCGGACGCGAACGTCGCGAGGAGAGACGCCGCGATAAGCGGTGATGCGAGGTATCTCTCGCGCCACGCAGGCGCATCGTCGATCAGCACTTCGGCGCGATACACGCCCGCCGCCGGCATCGGCATCTCCCAGTGCGAGATCACGCGCATGCCGGCGCGCAGATCGATCTTCGACGGCTTCGCCTCGGCCACGACGCGGTTCTGATCGTCCAGCAGCCGGAAACGCAGGATCCCCTTCAACCGCGCCTGCGGTCCCCACGAGACGAACGCGTTCAGGGCCTTCTCGCCCGCGCCAAACCGCCAGTTGATGTCCTGAATCCCCGCGTTGATGTCCTTCGGAATCTGCCGCGCGAACCCCGCATTGACGACATGGTTGCCGAGCGTCACCGCCCGCGACAACTCGCCGGCGCCCCGGAGCGCCGCCATCGATTGCGGCGCGGCGTCCGGCCTGTGGCGAACCGCGGATACCGGCACGACCGGAATACCTCCGAGTTGCTGGCGGTACCGCAACAGCTCCAGGAGACTGACGGACCCTGGCATCGTTGTCGCCCCGACGATGCCGATCAGCTCGCCGTACTCCGGTGACGAGCAGTTGGCGCGGGCCACGGGTCGGCGCAATCTCACCGCTCACGGTCCCCTGCACGAGCGTCCGCCCGCCGGCGGTCCCCGCCTCCAGCGTGAAGCACCGATCGCCAATCTTGACCTGCTCCTGCGACGCGAACGGCAACGCGACGTCGCCGCTGGGTCCGCCGACGAGCAGCGCCCAATCCCGCTTGCGATCGAAGGCGACGACGCCGTCGAGCGTCTCGCGCCGGCTGTCGGGGAAGACGGCGGCGATGCGGTCCGCGCCGTCGACGACGGAGAACGCCGTCATGAGATGCGACCCGCCGGTAATGAACGCCGCACCGGCGTCGAGCGGCCGGTCGTCCGCCGAGGCGCGCTCCAGTGCGACGAACACGCGCGCAAGACGCTCGTAGAGATCGCTCTGCGACAAGATCGCGCGCGCGGACGCCGGCGTCTTCGACGCGGACGACGCGGCTTCGTCGACGATCTCGAACGAGTATCGTCCCGCCGGCTGTCCATCCACCGTCGCCTCGATCGACCACGTGCCCAACTCCATATCGGCCATCAGCGCGAGCTTCCAATACGCGCCGAACCGGCGGTCGCGGGCTTCGTAATCGAACGCGTTCGTCGCCGATGCGGCGCCGCTCGGGCTGCGCCACTGTCCGGCCAGATGGTGGCGGCCCGGTGGGCCTTCCCATTGAACGTAGACGACCACTTCCCGATCGGCGGCGCGGTTGAATCGCGACCGTTCTTCGGGAATGGTGAAAACGCCGTTCGCCTCGACACCGCGCGGTCCGGATGAAATCTTCAGGATGTGCAGGTCCTGGCTGGCGCGGGAGCCGGCCGTCGGCGCCAGCAACGAAACCTGCAGCAGAAAGACGCCCATCGGCCGCATTGCGCTCATCCTCCCTAAATCGGCAACCTCCGCCACATCATCAATGTTGACCGACGAACCATGCGACCGCGCGCACGAGCTGCGGCAGCGCGTTTTCCAGGTGCGCCGCGTGGTCGGCGCCCGGCAGGATCACCCACGACCGATCGGCGACCTTGAGCCGCGCGAAGATCTTCGTCTGGCGCTCGAACGTCGCCTGCGGATCGCGCGCGCCGTGCACGAGCAGCACCGGGACGGTGATCCGCGACGGGCTGAAGGTGTTGAACTGCTCGTCGCGGCACCAGTCCGCGAGCACGGGATCCGCGGCGAGCGCACGCGTCGTGAACGTGTCGATCGTCGCCCGCGTCGTCGCGCCGGCCGTGATGAAGTCGGACGCGGCGTCCGCCTCGGTGTTCCGCTTCTTCAACGCGGCGTCCGGCGTCCGCTGGAAGCGGACGTCGGGATCGTAGCCGAACCCGAGCAGCACGAGAGCGGACACGCGGTCGGGATACTGCTGCGCGAACGACGCGGCCACGAGCGCGCCGCGCGACAGGCCGAGGATGGCGGGGCGCCGCGCGCGGCCGCCGCGCCCGTCGTTCTGCGCGATCCAGTCGGTCACGGCTTTCACGTCGGCGACGGCTCGGTCCGGGGACAGGCAGCCGGACGCGTCGCGCGGCGTCGCGCCGTAGCCGCGCAGGTCGATCGCGTAGGCGGTGAGGCCGCTCGCAACGAACGCGTCCATCACGGACCGCCGCTCTCCGGGAACGTCGAGGTCGAAATTCGGAAGGCTGCTCCACGTGCGTCCGTGGATCAGGAGGATGACGGCGTTCTCCGGCGACGCGTGTTTCTCCCACAAGGCGATCCGGTGGCCATCATCGGCCGTGACGTCGTGCCGGATCGCGCGGCCGTCCGGCACGAACGCGACCGCGGACGCGAGCGCGATCCAGGCGAGCGCCCTCACGGCCCCGCCCCGCGAGCCAGCAGGTGCCGGCGACCGACGCGCCGACGATCGCGCCCGCCCACCAGGGCAGCCAGATCCTGAACATGTCGCCGCTTTGCGTCTTCATGACGAAGACGCCGAATGCGGCGCCGCCCGCCGCGCCCGCGAGAAGGACGTACGCGAACCGGAGGTGTCCCATGAAGTGCAGCCCGAAGATGACGAGCGCGCCCCAGGTCCACGTGAAGCCGTAGGACCAGGGCAGCGTGATGATCGCGATGAACGTCATCTCCCGGGGATTGAACAGATCGTCGGTACGGCCGAGCGCGTGCGCGTGCGCCAGCGCGAGGATCCAGAACGCGATCGGCGCCGCCAGCGGCCCGATGGCCAGTCCGAGAAACGGATGCGCCATGGTTCGTGCAGCCGGTGAAGGGCGCGTCACCACAGACCGACTTTGCCCCGCACCGACTCGATCAGCTTCTGCGGGTCGAACCCGATCCCCTGCTTGAGCACCGTCTCCACCTTCCGCACGTCGCCGATGGTCACCGACGGATCGCCGTTGACGACGACGAGGTCGGCCTGCTTGCCGGCGGCGATCGTGCCGATGCGCGCGTCGCGTCCGAGGTAACGTGCGGCATTCGACGATCCGATCTGAATCGCTTCGAGCGGCGTAAAGCCTTCCTCGACGAGCAGCTCGAGCTGACGCTGGTTCGAGAACCCGGGAATGACGCCGCCTCCGCCCGTCGGATCGGTGCCCGCGAGCAGCGTCCCGCCCGCGCGCGCGAACGCGCGCTCGAGCGCCATGCCTTTGGGGAACAGCGTCTTGTAGATCGACTGCTGATTCTGCTGCGTGCGCGCGTAATTCTGCTCGAACTGCTGGCGAAGCTCGGGGACGAGGACGTCGAGCCCCGGCGGCATCGGGCGGCCCGGGGTGAACGTCTCGAACACGGTCAGCGTGGAGGTCAGCGCGACGTGGTGGTCCATGAGCGTCTTGACGAGCGCCGTGAAGGCGGCGCCGTTCTCGTCGAGCGCGGCGACCGCCCGCTGCCCCACCGGCTGCCCCGGACACACGTCCGGCTGCTTGTCGGCGACGAAATCCGTGGACGCCATGAACCCGTGTTCGAGGTTGTCGATGCCGAGCTGCGCCGCTTCCGCATACGTCACGGAACAGAGGTGGCCGGTGACCTTGAGCCCGCGCGCGTGCGCCGCTTCGATCGCCGCGCCAAGCTCGGCGCGCGTGATGTTCATGTACGCCTTGAACGACGTCGCGCCCATGTCCGCCCAGTACTCGACCTGCCGGCGCGCATCGGCGGCGTCCTTCAGCGCGCGCATCTGGAGAAACGTGTTGGGGCCGTTCAGGTACGGCGCCGTCGCGTCGATCGCGGGCCCGGGCTGCTGGCCGGCATCGATCATCTCTTTCAGCTTCACGTCCATCACGCCGCTCGTATTCCCGCCCGTCCTCATCGTTGTCACGCCGCCGGCGAGGTACAAGCGGACGAAGCTCTCGCCGAGGTTCCCGTAGAAGCCGGGCCCCGTCGGATAGTAGAGATGCTCGTGCACCATGACGAGGCCGGGGATGACGGACTTGCCCGTGAGATCGATCGTCGTCGCGTCGTCCGGCGGTGGGGTGGACGCCGACGGCCCGAGGCGATCGATCAGCCCCTTGCGGATCACGATCGTCTGATCATCGCGCGCCGGCGCGCCGGTGCCGTCGATCACGCGCACGTGCGTCAGCGCGATCACCGGCGCGTTCAGCTTGATGAACGATTTGACGGCGTCGCCGAACTGCGGCGCCTGGGCCGCGAGAACGGCGACCGACAAGGCGATCGCGACGATGAGGGCCATTCTAGTCCGCATACGTTACCTCGGGCACCCTCGTGTTGCGCGCTGGGGCGGCGCCATCATTTGCTCCGCCTCCGCGGCGTCGCTGCACTTCACTCCGGCTACGCAAACGATGGCCCCGCCTGACGCGCACAACACCCGCGTAATCCCATCGGCTCGCGCACAGAAGCCGCGGCGATCACCGGGAACAAACCGGAATCCCTGTGTTCTCTGTTATCTCTGTGG
>QHWR01000373.1 GCA_003223835.1 Acidobacteriota bacterium
GAAGTGCCCCAGACAATGTTGTCGAGGGTCGGGTCGAGGGGGTCGGATAGGAGCGACAAGCCCCACACGATGTTGTCGCCGCAATCGGCGCCGCCGCACATCGTGCCCCACACGATGTTGTCGGCCGCGGGATCCAGCGGGTCAGCCAACTCGAACGTGCCCCACACGATGTTGTCGCCGGAGTCCGGACCGAGTTCGAGCAGCAGCGAGGTCCCCCACACAATGTTGTCGCAGGTCACGTCGGTGACGTCGCAGCCCAACAAGGTGCCCCAGACGATGTTGTCGCCTTCGTCGACGCCCGTCCGCAGCAGGTTCAGCGGAGACGAACCCCAGACGACGTTCTTGCACGTCGAGTCATTGCCGGCGCACCGCGTGCCCCACACGATGCTGTCGCCGTTGTCCGCGGCGACCGCCCCCCACACGGTGCTCAGCGCCCACGCGTTCCCGCGCGGGGCGATGGCGCCGTGCAGGAGACGATGGTTGCCCCAGAGAATCTGGTGGCTCCACGACTTCGAGCTCGGCAACTTCTCACCCGGATGCGGATTGCGATAGAAGCTCGCGAGCTGGACGGCGCCGTAGCTGTTGAGGAACCCGGCGCCCTGTGTCAGCACGTCGTAAGCCGGGTACACCTCCGCGGTGTATTCGATCAGCCCTTTGACGGCATTTGGCGTCAGCGACGGATTCGCCTGCAGCATCAGGGCGACGGTGCCGGAGACGACCGGCGCGGCCATGCTGGTTCCCGTGAGGCTCAGATACGGCTTGTGCGCCGAGGGCGTCGAACCCGCCAGGAGATACGGCGCCTCCAGCGTGTAGAGCGTGCTGCCGAACGCGGCGGTCGCGGCGACGCCCGTGCCCGGCGCGACGACGTCCGGCTTCGCCAGCCGGTCGATCATCGTGGGGCCGCGCGAACTATACGGCGCGATGGTGTCGTCGCTGCGGATCACCGTCCCGTTATGGCTGGAGGCGCCGACGGTCAGCACCCACGGCGCGTTGCCGGGCGCCGTGATCGAGCCGTAGATGGTCTTTCCGGCCTTGCTGCGGCCGAAGTTCCCCGCCGCCGCGACCACCACGATCCCGGAATCGACGACGCGCTTGCACGCGAGCGTCAGCGGATCGGTGTTGTATGACTCGGTAATCGGCGCGCCGACCGACAGGTTGATGACGCGGATGTTATAGGCCGCCTTGTTCTGCACGGCCCAGTCCAGCGCGGCGATCACGTTGCTGATCACCCCGTTGCCATTCCCGTCCAGAACTTTCTCCGAGATGATGTCGGCCGCCGGCGCGATTCCTGCGCGCACCCCAAGCGAATCGAAGCCGTTGCCGGCGATGATGCCCGACACGTGCGTTCCGTGGCCGAAGTCGTCGTACGGCGTCGTGCGGCCGTTGACGAAATCGACGAACGCGGAGACACGCTGGCCGCCGACGACGCGCACGTTCGGGTCTGCCCCGTAATACGTGAAGTCATCGTGCCAGGGGACGATGCCCGAATCGATCACCGCGACGCCGACGCCCGCGCCGTTGTAGCCGAAATTGGCCTGCACGGCCCGTGCGCCGACCGTCACGGCGACGCGGTTCATCGCGCCCTTCGCCGGACGATCCCAGTGGATGCTGTCGACAGCCGGACTGTCGGCGAGCTTCTTCAACTGCCCGTTGGAAAGTTCCACGACCTGGCCGTTGATGAGCCCGAGACGCCGGCCGAGTTTGCCGCCAACTTTCTTGATGTCGCCGGAGACGTCCGCGCCCGGCCGGAGCGTCACGATCACGCGCGATTTGCCGGAACCGGCTCTCGCTGCGCGATCGTTCAGCACGCGATCGAGCTTGGGATGATCTCCGGGCTTCGCAGCCGCCGCATTCGGCGGGCCGAAGCCGAAGAGGCAGACCAGCACCGTTGCCAGTCCTGCCGTTGTTATCCATCGCCTCTGAGTCACGATAATCGTCCTTCCGTCCCGAGGTGACCGCATGTTCAGTGAATGATTGAACCCCAGACCGCTTTGGCCTGGCGCCAGTCGTCACGCACCATCGACCAGAGTGCCTGGTCGAGGTAGACGTCGTTGCGCAGAAAACTCTTGCGCAGGACGCCTTCTTTCACCGCTCCAATTTTCGCGAGCGCGCCGTTGCCGCGGCCGTTGAGCACCGCTGCGCGCGCTTCGAGCCGGTGAACGCCCACCGTCTCGAACGCGAATTCGACCGTCAGCTTCGCGGCGTCCAGGAAGACGCCCGTCCCCCAGAAGGACGCGCCGATCGCAAATCCCCATTCGGCTGTCCCAAACCCGGGTTCGAGTTGTCTGACCTGGAAGATCCCGATGGCCGTGTCCATGCCTTCGGGAACGACCGCGTAGCAGACGTACCGACCTGCGGCTCGTTCGCGGTGCGTCCATTGGATGAACCGCTCGAACCCCTCAACGGTCGTTGGAGGCGGCGAGATGAACCGCGCCACTTCCTCCGTCGTCAACATTTCCAAGAGCGACGGCGCGTCGGCGAGCCGCAGCTCGCGGAGCGTCACGACGTCTCCGCGCAGCATCGGCAGCGCCTGGCGCCAGTCGCTGGTGACCACGCCTCGTTCATCCACCCCAGTGAGCTGCATCATGTCCAGACCCGT
>QHWR01000374.1 GCA_003223835.1 Acidobacteriota bacterium
TCCCTTTTCCTCGCCGTTCCACAACGCAAAGACGACTCCGCGCGCGGGACGCCAGCCGTGCGCGGCGGCATCAGCGAACGCCGCCGCGTCGGCGAGGACGGCCGCAGTGCCGGAGGCGTTGTCGTCGGCGCCGTGATAGATATGCCCCTCGGCGTCCAGGCCATCGTGATCGAGATGGGCGCCGAGCACGATCATCTCGTCGCGCTTCGCCGGATCCGCTCCCTCGACGAAGCCGAGCACGTTGTCCACGGTGACGCCACTGACGGCAATTCCGGGCGTCAGCGTCGCGGTGACCACCTTGCGCGCCGCAAGCGCGCGCCGGATCGGCGCGGCCGCACGTGTCGAGATCGCTGCGACGGCGATTGGATGCGTCTCCAGCTCCGACGCGAGCCTGTACGTGGCCGTCCGCACGGACGGATGCTCGGGCCAGATCGTGTGAACGTCGCCGACGAACGATGTCACGATCAACAGCCCGCGCGCCCCATGGCGTTCGGCGTCGGTCCGCTTGCGTTCGACGCCGGCGAACCCCGCTCGCTCGGCGTCCGGCAGGCGCGAATAGTCCAGACGGTCGGGCGTTCCCTCGACGACGAGCACGATCGCGTCGCGCGCGTCGACGCGCGCGTAATCGTCGTGTTGCAGCTCCGGCGCGGTGATGCCGTAGCCCGCGTCCACGAGCCTGGCTGACGCATCGCGGTCGCCTGATTCGGGCAGCGGACAGAATTCGGTACCCGCCGTCAGATCTGCGATCGCCGTGCCATTCCTATCGATGATGCGGAGACGCGCATCGCCGCCGAGGGATGGATGATCCAGCCCGACGGGCTGAAAGTACGTGTCACCCGCGGGTGCCACGCCGCCTTCCCGCAGCGACGCCGCGATGTATTCTTCGGCGCGCCGATTGCCCTCGTGACCCACGCCGCGGCCGGCGAACGCGTCGCTGGCGAGCGTTTCGACGTGATGCCGCAGGCGGTCTGCCGAGACGGCGTCGAACGCGCGCTCCGCGCCGTCGGGCACGCGCGTGCTCGCGGGGCCCGACGCCGCCCACGCGATCCCCGCGAGCGCCAGCGCGAGCACACGCGCACGATGCCGAAGACCCGACCGCATCCTTCCAAGCAGTGTAGCGTATTCCTGCTATCATCTTGGCCATGGCGCTGAACGAGCGGGACTTCTTCCACGAAAAACCGGAGACGCGGCCCGCGACGCTGAGCTGCCCGAAGTGCCGCCATCGCGACGAATACCAGGTGCGCTGGCTCCGGCGCACCAAGAAGGATCGGATGCCGAACGGCGCCGACGAGCGCGATCGCGCGATGTTCGCGAAGATGCGCGATTACCTGATCCGTGTGGACGACGTGGTGGTGTGCAAGCGGTGCGGACGAAAGTTCGAGATTCCGTCACACCAGTCGCTGGTGTTCATCTGAATAATTGGTGAATTCATGAATTCGTGAATTCATGAATCGGTGAATCTTTCACCATATTCCGTTGAGAGGCTCTCTTCGTTTCGCCGCTCAATTCACCAACTCACAACTCACCAACTCACCGAAAACGGTAAACAGCAACACGCCGGACGTAAACGCGGCTACGGATGGGTTAGCGACGTCGCGACCCTGACGGAGCGCGTACAGATAAAGGAAGGACGCGAGAAGACCGGCGCCGCAGCTCCAGGTGGCGCTGGTACGGAGCGTGAATAGGTCATCCGCGAACGGGCTCCTGCTATAGATATAGAGAGATGCTTCGCGGATTCGGCTCACGCGTGGTGATTTCAGGCGTCGGCGTCGTCTCCCCGTACGGCGTCGGCCGCGAACGGTTCTGGACGCACATCAGCCGTGGCTGCAGCGCCACGCGCTCCATCACCGAGTTCGACGCGTCCTCCTTTTCCTGCACGGTCGCGGCGCCGGTGCCCGCGCTCTCCATCGACGATGCGCCAACGCTGGCCGGGCGCGCCGGCGGCAACGGCGACGAACGGGGTGCCCGGTCCGATCCCCGCCGGTATTCGCGTGCCTCGCTCATCGCCGTCATCGCCGCGTCGGAGGCGTGGCAGGATGCCGGGCTGCGGCTCCACGAACCGGGGGCGGGGGTCCTCGTCGGCAGCGGCGCGGGCGGCATCGACGTCGCCGAGCGGCAGTACTACGAATTCTTCAACGACGGCTGGAAGCGCGTGACGCCGTACGCGATCCCCGTGTCGATCGTGGGCATGATCTCGAGCGAGATCTCGATCGCGCTCGAGCTGCACGGCATCAGCCACGTCGTGTCCACCGGCTGCACCAGTTCCACCGACGCGATTGGCTATGCCGCCGCGCTCATCCGCGCCGGCGATGCCGACGTGATCCTGTCGGGCGGCGCGGACGCGTGCGTCACGCCCGGCATGATCTTCGGGTTCTCGCGAATGCGCGCCATCGCGACGCGGTACAACGACGCGCCCGCCGAGGCGTCGCGGCCGTTCGATCGCGCGCGGGACGGGTTCATCCTCGGCGAAGGCGCGTGGATGGTCGTGCTCGAGCGCGAGGACCGCGCGCGGGCGCGCGGCGCGCGCATCTATGCGACGATCGACGGCTACGGATCGACGTGCGACGCGTATCACCGCGTGCAGATGGACCCCGAGGG